>JAPLOH010000094.1 GCA_026400845.1 Alphaproteobacteria bacterium | reverse complement strand
GCCACCCCAAGGACGAACTCATCGCCGCCGGGTTCGCCGACGGCCTGGTGATCATCGCCGACATCGCCTCCGCCCGCATCCTCCCCGTCGCCGCCCCCGGCCGCGGGCCGATCTCCGCCCTGTGTTGGAGCCCGGACGGTAGTCATCTTGCGTTCGGGACCGAAACGGGATTTGCGGCGGTCGTGGATCTCTCCAAGCGATAGGCAAGCATGTTCTTTTTGTGAACAAAAAGAACCAAAAAAACTTTCCATCCATTCGGCTGCGGATTCTCCCCCCTCGTCATTGCGAGGCGCAGCCGAAGCAATCCAGGGGCAACCGCACCGAAGCCCGTGCCTTCCCCCCCGGAGACCCACCATGCAAACCGTCAACGTTGGCGCCATGCGCCTGCCAAAGCTCGGCCTCGGCACCTGGCGCCTCAAGGGCGAGGACTGCACCCAGGCCGTCCTCGGCGCCATCGGCCGCGGCTATCGCCATATCGATACCGCCCAGATGTACGGCAACGAAGCCGCCATCGGTGACGCCATCGCCGCCATGCCCATCCCCCGCGCCGAACTCCACCTCACCACCAAAGTCTCAGCCGCCAACCTCGCCCCCGACGCCATGCGCCGCGCCATCGCCGAAAGCCTCCGCCTGCTCCGCACCGACTACGTCGACCTCTTCCTCATCCACTGGCCCTCCGCCGAAATGGACCTCGCCGCCTCCCTCGCCACCCTGACAAAACTCCGCGAAGAAGGCCTCACCCGCCACATCGGCGTCTCCAACTTCCCCACCGCGCTGCTCCGCCGCGCCGTCGAGGAAATCCAGGCCCCCATCGTCTGCAACCAGGTCGAATACCACGTCCTGCTCGGCCAAACCCGGCTCCTCGCCTACATGCAATCCAAAGGCCTCGCCCTCGCCGCCTACTGCCCCCTCGCCCAAGGCCGTCTCGCCGAACACCCCGCCCTCGACGCCATCGCCGCCAAACACCACGCAACCGCCGCCCAGGTCGCCCTGAAATACCTCCTCGACCAACCCAACGTCGCCGCCATCCCCAAAGCCGGCCGCGCAACGAGCCAGCAAGCCAACCTCGACGCCCTCTCCCTCACCCTCGACGCCCTCTCCCTCACCCTCGACGACGCCGACCGCGCCACCATCGCTGGCCTCCCCAAGAACGTCCGCTGCGTCAACCCCGCCACCGCCCCGGAATGGGACGCGCCGGAAGCGTAGGTCTTTGTTCTTTTTTGAAAAAAAGAACCAAAAAACTTCCCCCCATTAAGCGTCCTTCTCCCGCACCCGCCCTGCGGGAGAGGGAAGGGGCCCAGCGCGCAGCGATGGGAAGGGTGAGGGTCGCGCCGCCGGGCCAATCCCCCACCCGACACGTTCCGCTTCCCCACCACGCCCGCCCCTGCAATACTCCCGGCGAGGGCACGCAAACGGAACTCTTCAAATCGCTGGTGTCATCGCTGGGCGCGGGAATGGTCGGCGGCGCGGCCGGCGCGGCGCTGGATTTCGCGCCCGAAAAACTCGGCGTCGGCAAGCACGCGCTCGACCACGTCAAACGGCAGCTTGACGCCTATACCGGCCGAATCACGCCGAACCACGACCTCGAACAAGCCATCCAACGCGCTTGTCTCTCCGCCGCATCCGCGGTGCCGCCCTTGCGGCACTTTTATCGCTGCAGCGGCTGTCGGATGGCGGGAGTCCCGTAATCCCTCGGTGGCATCGACGTTGTCGGCGAATAACCAGTGGCTCGGCCGGCCAGCGGTAGAGAACCGGCCCAATACTGCATCGTCGTCGCGACCTCGACCGTGATTTCGCGCGCACCGCCGACTGCGAGAACCGCGGAGCCAGTCGTCCAGCGCCAGGCGTGGCCGGCGTCATCCTGTTCGGGATTGTACCAGCCGGCCCCTATGCAATGGTCGTCCAGCGCCACCGGCGCCCCATCGAGCGAGAGCCGCGTGATGGCGATGCCGAGGCGGCGATGGTCGTCGCAGTCAGCGGAGGTGTGTGCGGGGATCGCATTGCGGGACAACAGCCGTGCCGTCTCGCAACCCGGTGGAAGCATGAAGGTCAGCGCGCGATCATGGCCAGTTGGCACGACAAGCTGCCCGCCGGCGTCCATGAAGGGCGTCGGGTCGGCGGTTAGCCCAAATCCGAGATCCGCCGCCCGGTCCAGCAGTCTCCGCCGCACCTCGGCCACAACTGGGCCGCCAATTGCCAGCGGTGCACAGGCCCGGGTGGACCAGATGGCTGACGCCAACTCGGGATGCAGCTGCATTGCAGAGCCGCCATTGGCAAAGGCATTGCGGTTGCCGGTGTCGAGATAGGACTCGCAGGGCAGCCCCTCCGCGAGCAACACGCCATGCGAGGGAAGTTCGACGTGGTAGTAGGTGACCTGCGACGCTGTCTCCTGGCGCACGCTTCGCCCGTTCACCAGGTAGCGGACGGGGATCAGCACACCATTGGCGTGGACCGCGTGGTCGGGGCTCAGCAGGATATCGGCGAATGGGATGCCGGCCCCGAAGGCGCCAGCGAGGACGCGCACTGGCAGGACTTCGGATGGCCTGGGATGGCGGGTACAGTCGATCCTGCGGTGGCCGATCCAACGCACGGGCGCGACGGCGCCACGGCACAGGACGATGCGGTCGCCGATTTCGAGTTCCTGGACCGCGATATGGCCGCACAATGTCAGTATGTGCGTGCCCGCAAGGAAGCAGGCGTTGGGAAATGTATTGCTCGAAATGATATCGACGGTGGTGGTCGGTGCGTAGAATCCGCCGTTCCATTTCTGATCCTCGGATGCGAACTCGCGGTCGATATTGACGAAGTTGTTACCGGTTATGGTCGCCGGGATGATGGCGCCGAAATTTCCATAGCTCTGATTGAGCAGGAAAACGCCGCCAGCGGCGCGGCCATTGATGATGGTGTTGCCAGTAATCTGCAGGCTGCTTCCGAGATATGTGGCGCCCGAACCGAAGTGCACAAAATACTTGTTTAACGATGATCCGCCTTTTTCGATCGTGTTGTTGCTGATGACGTCAACGCCGCCGAACGGCAGGTCGATGCTGAAGCTCGTCCCGGCAGTTGAGCCGTCGATGATCGAGTTGCCAGTGATGGTGTTCGAATGTGCGGCACTCTTGATTTCATGGCCTCCCAGCGCATCGTGGAAGGCGTTCCCGGTAGCGATGAAGCTGGTTGCTGCACCAACATAGATGTTGTGGTCGTAGCCATAGCGGGGATTGCTGGTAGGGAGACCGTTGTTGTCGAGTTGTGAGTTCGTTACCTTGATCGTCATGCCCTGCGGGTCGAACGCGTCGGTGCCCCCGGTACGGATGCCGGTCTCGTTGTTGTGTATCCAGCAATCTTCGACCGTGAGCGCGCCGTTGCCGGTCTCGAACTAGATGCCGGCGCCATTGGCGTAGCCAAGCGCGTCGTTGTTGGCGCCGAAGATGTTGAGGCCGGCGACCGACAAATTGACGTTCTGGTCCGCCGGTACGTTGAGCACGGCCCATCCGTTCAGCGGCATTGGCTGCGGGTTGCTCAGCGTGGCGAGGCCGCGTTGCGCAACGGCAGGGTCGACTTGGATAGTCAGGTTGTGGGTGATGTCGGGGAAATTCTCCACATAGGAGCCGATGTCGAGCCACAACACGTCGTTGGCGGTTGAAGCACTGATCGCGGCGCTCAGAGTCGGGTAGGAGAAACCGCTCGTGACGTCCAAGACCGGCATTCGGCGTTCGGCCGAGACCGCATCTCCGGTTAATTCAACATCTGGTGCGGGCGTGTCTGCTGAGGTATCTGCCTCGCCTTCCATTACACAAACTCGCCAATAGTATTCGCAACATCAACGCATGAAATAACATGAGGTAGGGTATCAAACATGGTATGGTCTTCTCAATATATCGATGGTAATGTAAATAATGTAGCGGATCAACTTAAGTAAGAGCGCTAGACGTCTCAACTATTAGAACTATCATCGGCGCAAATTTCGACAATAAAACGACAAAATGTGGCGCTGCTAAAAATAAATATGCCACACCGAATGCGCCAAACGGAGTGAGGCCGCCGAACCTAAAGCCATCATGGTAGATATTGCAGAATACGCCGATTTACACCTCGCCGCAATCGATCGATATCGGGTAGCCTATTCGTGATCAGTTTGCAAGTTATTTAGCGATTTATTACCGAATGTCTTTCGTAAGAGCCGGTCGTCGTGATCTGATCGCGGTCCCTGAAGCGGATGCGCGATCGAGGTTGGGTTCGCTCGTGACCCCTGAACCCGCCTCCAGCACCCGCCGCCAAGCCGCGCCCTGACGACCGCCGTTCGCCGGCACGGCCCCAATCAGCCCGCCAACGCCCGCCGCACCGCCTCCGGTTCGCGCTCGATCACCAGCAGCAGCGCCCGCGCCGCCGGGTCGGGCACGCGGCGGCCTTGTTCCCAATTGTTCAGCGTCGCGGCGGGGATGCCGAACATCCGTTCGAACGCCCGCGCCGACTTCGCGACGCGCTTGCGGATGTCGCGGATACGCGCTGGCGGCATCGGGTCGATATTGACGACCTCCAGCGCCGCCGCCCCCTGCTTCCACGCCAGCGCCTCGGCGAGTCCCTCCAACAATGCCTCGCCGAACCTGGGTTCCTTCGCTGTCTCAGTCATCGATCAAGCCTTTCATCATGGCGAGCGCCGCCGCGTTTGCCCTTCCCGCCAAGGCCGAAGCGCAGCCTGCGCAGCCCGTCCAACCCTGGAATCACGGCCCCGGCCTGCGGATTCCCGGCAATCTCGCCCTCAAGCCGCGCGATATCGTCGGCCGATGCGCCAAGGCGCTTCATGTCCTTCCGATACCGGCTGGTGCGGACGATTCTCGCGACGTCCGTATACGCCATTGGCGCAGTCAGGGTGAGAAAATACGCCCCTGGCGCAGTCGAGCATGCAACCGCGGTCAGCGATTTCGTCACCCCGGGACTCGCGGCTGCGTCGTCTTCGCGACGCTTGCAGGGTTCCCCGTCCGATCCGCACCCAATTTTTCTCCTCCCTGCCTTACCGCCTCTGTGGTGACCCTTCCGTTCCATCCACCGCCCGCCGCCGGTCAGGCTTGCGGAATGCGTAGTTGGTAGCCACAATAGAACCACTATTCCCCGAGGCATCCGCCATGACCGCCGACAGCATCGTCCGCTCCCGCATTGACGCCGTCACCAAGGCCCGCGCCACCGCCGCCCTCGATGCCATGGGCCTCACCATCTCGGACGCCATCCGCCTGTTGCTGCTCCGCATCGCCGACGAGCAGCGCCTGCCATTCGACGTCAAAGTCCCCAACACCCGTAGCCGCAAAGCCATGGACGAACTCGCGTCCGGCAAAGGCAAGCGCCTCGCCAACGCCGGCCTCATCGCTCTCTGACCCGCTTGCGGTCCGAGGACGCGACGCCGCACCCTCTGCGCCTCCTCATTGCCTTACCGCCTCTGTGGTGAATCCCTTCGCTTCCCCGTCGAACCGGCGGGCCGCCCACCGGCTAAGTAAATAATCTTCAGAACCGCATATTTTTTTCCTTGCATTCACCCGACGTCGCTATTACATATAAAAACATGATCAACCCGACCCTCCTCCCCAACCTGCCCCCCGGCACGCCCGAAATGGTGCGGCAGCTGGCGTGGGCGTTTGCCGGGGTGATGGAGGCGATCGGGCGGGCGTTCAACGGCAATCCGCGGCCGGTGGTGCCGGGGATGGTGATTTTTCTCTATGTCCAACGCACCCGGAACCGGCTGTTCCGCCTGCTCGCCAATCTCCGCGCCGGCATCCTGCCGCGGCGGCGCGCGCCCGGGGCAAAGCGGGCGCAGGGCGAGCGCAAGGCGCCACGCATCCGTCTGCCCAGCCGCAAATACTGGCTCTCCACCGAGATCGGCTGGTTCGGGCGCGGATTCTCCGGCAACATCCAGATCACCCTCAACCAGCCCGAGAACGCCGCCATCATCGCCGCCAGCCCACAGGCGCAGCGCCTGCTGCGGCCGCTGTGCCATATGCTCGGCCTCGAAATCCCCGCGATCGCCGCATTGCCGCAACGCCCGCGCAAGCCGCGCCCCAAACCCCCGGCCAGGCCGCGCCGCCTCACCCGCAAGGAGCGGGAGGCGATCCTGTGGTACCCCAATTCCGAGCGGAAGCCGATGAAGCTGCTCCCCCGGCGATTGCCGCGGGATTAGGCGGGTGGGGGAAGGTGCGCAATTATTGTTGCTATTTCGAAATTATGGCTTGAATCCGTGCGATCGCCCGCCGCTCACTCCGACGTTGCTCTGCCTCGCCGCTGCCGGGCATCAACCGTGGACGACCCGCTCGGGCGGAACAATACCGCCGGTCAGCACGGCGGCGATGCACTCGGCCGCCATCACGCCCATGTTCACCAGCGATCCATCGGTAACGCCCGCGACATGGGGCGTTGGCAGCACGTGGGGGTGATTGCGCAGCGGATGGTCCGGCCGTGGCGGTTCGTCCTCGAACACGTCGAGCCCGGCGCCGGCGGTGTGGCCGCTATCGAGGGAAGCGGCCAGGGCGTCCTCGTCGATGATGCCGCCGCGCGCGGTGTTGATCACGTAACCGCCCCTGGGCATCGCGGCGAGGGCGGCGGCGTTCACGATATGGCGGGTGGCCGGCGCGTAGGGGCAGTGCACCGACAGCACGTCCGCCCCGGCACACAGCGCCTCCAGCGTCGGCGCGCGTTGCACCGCGGCAAACGCCGCCTCGTCCTGCGAGGGGTCATGGGCGCTGATCAGCATTCCGAAGGGAGCTGCCAGCGCCGCCACCGCGCGTCCGATGGTGCCATAGCCGAGCAGGCCGAGGCGCAGCCCGGCGATATCGCGCACCTTGGTGGCGGCCCCGCGCCAGTGCCCGCCGCCGATCGCAGTCGCGAGCGGCCGCAGGTCCTTGGCAAGCGCGAGGATGAGCGCCAGCGTGTGCTCGGCGACCGCGGTGGTGTTGGAGCCTGGCGCCCGGGTGACCAGGATGCCGCGGGCGATTGCGGCGGGGATGTCGACGTCATCGACGCCGACGCCGTGGCGCGCCACGATGCGCAAGCGCGGCGAGGCGTCCATCGCCGCCGCCATCACCGGGCCCTGGCGGCTCAGGATGGCGTCGGCCTGCACGCTGGCGCTGAGGCTCGCCACCGCGTCGGCGGACGGGTAGGGGGCCATGTAGTGGATATCGCACCCGGCGGCCTCCAGGATCGCAACGGCCGGCGCGGCCAGCCGCGGACTGGTCATGATCACGTTGAAGCGGCGCATGCTCGGTGTCCTGGCGAGGGGGGATTGCGGTCAGTCGCCGTCGGGCTTGCGCCCGCCGGTGGGGATACGGCGGCCAAACAACTCCAGCCGTTGGGAGACCAACTCGAATCCGAGGCGTTGGGCGATGGCCTGCAGCGCCCGTTCGTGCTCGGCATCCTCGAACTCCACGACCTTGCCGGTTTCGACGTCGATCAGATGGTGATGATGGCCTTGTTCGCTCGGTTCGTAGCGGGCCCGCCCGCCGCCGAAATCGCGCCGCTCCAGGATGCCCTTTTCCTCGAGCAGCCGCACGGTGCGATAGACGGTGGCAATCGAGATGTTGCGGTCGAGGATGGTCGCGCGGCGGTAGAGTTCCTCGACGTCGGGATGGTCCTCGGCGTCGGACAGTACACGGGCGATCACCCGGCGCTGCCCGGTCATCTTCAACCCACGCTCGACACAGAGCCGCTCTATCCTGCTGTCCATTGCAGGGAGTCTACATCATCCCGCCAGCCGTGCCACCGGGGGACGCATGCCCCCCAGTGTTTACTGGCGGATGCGTCAGCGTACGCGCGGCTTGGTGCCGAGGCCGATCTGCTTGGCGAGGGTCGAGCGATGCTTTGCGTAGGTCGGCGCCACCATCGGGTAATCGGGCGGCAGGCCCCATTTCTCGCGATACTGGTCCGGTGTCATGTTGTAGGCGGTCTTGAGATGGCGCTTCAGCATCTTCAGCTTCTTGCCGTCCTCGAGGCAGACGATATGGTCGGCAAACACGGATTTCTTGATCGGCACCGCCGGTTGCTGCTTCTCGACCACCGGCTCGCCCTGGCCGATCGCCGCAAGCGTGCGATAAATGTCCTGGATCAACGCCGGGAGGGCATCGGCCGAAATGGAGTTGTTGGAAACATGAGCGGAGACGATCTGGGCGGTGAGCCCAAGAACCTCCATGTCGTTGCTGGTGTCGGCCATCGTAATACCCTTTGCGCAAGTTCAACTGCGCCCATATATGTGGCGCCTTCGATGCCGCGCAATCATTTTATTTTACCTCAAAGAAGAGGCCACAACAACAGCCATGCCGGAACAGACGAGTGAAGGATTTGATCTGGCGGTGATCAAAGCGGATCATGAAATCGACGTAACGCGGGAATATTGCCCGATGACGTTCGTCCGTACTCGTCTCGCGCTCGATCGACTGCAATCCGGTCAGGTGCTTCGGGTGTTGATGAAGGGCGATGAACCGCGCCGCAACGTGCCGCGCACGGCGATGGAGCAGGGGCACGAAGTACTGGGGATGACCGAGGGAGCCGACGGCATTACAAGCTTGGTGCTGCGACGGAAGTAATCGGGCAACGCATCACCAATGCATCGCTGCCGTCCGCGTAGTAACGCCGGCGCAGGCCAACCGCAACGAATCCAGCGGAGTCATAGAGCGCCCGAGCCGCAGTGTTGGCAGTAGATACTTCAAGAAACATTGTTGCGGCACCGTCGGCGCCGGCGCGGTCCCTCGCGGCGCCAAGCAGCCGCCGGCCGATGCCGCGATGCCGTGCGGACTGGTGGACGGCGATCGTCAGCACCTCGGCTTCGTCGGCGGCAACCCGGGCGAGCAGAATCCCGCCGGCCTCGTCGAGCAGTCCGAATACTCCGGGCAGTGCGATCTGCAGCGCGAAGGCGTCGGCGCCCCAGGCTTCGGGGGGCGGAAAGCTGGCCCGGTGGATATCGGCCATCACGATCGCGTGAGCGGCGGTGGCGTGGATCACTCCGTGAGCGGTGCCGGCCGCAAGCCGCCGGCCGGCAATTTCGCTTCCGGCGGGTCGATGTAGAGCGGTTGCGCCGCGCGCGGCGGGATGTCGCCCTGCAGACGCTGCATACCAACCAGCGCGACCTGGCGAATTGGAGGGAACCGCACGTCGGTCAGCATCACGTCCACGTCCACCGCAGCGAGTCGGCAGGCCACCTCGATCGCCGCGTCGCCGGCCACCGCGACCCGGCCGTCAACGCGGGGCAGGTCCTCCAGCGCGATTGGCTGCGGGTCTTCTCCGGCGCGATGAAGGAACACTCGCCCGCGGCGGCTGTCGATTGCCACCCACAGTTCACGCCCGCCCAGGTTCGGCAGCGCGGCGGCCATGGCCTCGGCGACGCTCACGCCGACGACGGGGCAGCCGGCGCCGGCGGAAATTCCGTGGGCGAGCGCGATCGCCGCCCGCAGCCCGGTGAAACTTCCCGGCCCGACCGTGACGGCCACGCCATCGAGGTCGCGCGGGTTGATCCCGGTGTCACCGAAGATCGCATCGACCATCGGCGGCAGCGCTGCCGACTGGCCCCGCCCGGCGGGTTCCTGGCGCATGGCAAGCACGATGCCGTCCACCACCAGGGCGACGGCACAGCGCGCGAGGGCTCCATCGAGGGCGAGAATCCGCATCAGCGAAATCTAGCACCCTCGACGGTGCCGGGGAATGCGGCCCCGATCAGGTCTCGTCGTCGGACCCGCCGGCATCGGCCCAGCCGCCGCCCCTCGGAGCTTCGTTCGGCGCGTCCTGCCAGGCGCCGGGGGTGGAAGCGGCCTGCTGCCAGCCGCCGCTATCCTGATTGCCGTAGCCCGAAGCATCTTTCGACTGGCCGCCGACCTCGTACGGATCGGCGGAGGGCGCCGCCTCGCCAGCCCAGGGGGCCGCGGAGGGGGATTGCGGCGGCAGATAGCCGGGCGCCGAGGCCGGGCTGCCGAAGCCGCCGCCGCCAAACCCGCCGGCCGCGCCCTGATTGTGGCTGCCGGAGAACAGGTTCATCAGCGCATGGCCCGCTACCATGCCGCCGGCCACGCCGGCCGCGGTGGTGAGCGCGGAACCGAGGAAGCCGGAGCCGCGCTGCTGGAACATGCCCGGCTGATACCCGGGCGCGTATTGCGGCGGCGGGGCGTATTGCGGCTGCTGATATTGCGGCTGCTGGTATTGCTGCTGTTGCGGAGGGGGCGGGGCCGCCTGCTGGCCGCCGCCGAACAATCCGCCGAAAAAGCCGCGCGAGGGCTGTGCCTGCTGCTGCTGCGGCGGTTGCTGGGCGGCCTGGCCCCAGGGCGAGGCGGCGGGCTGCGCCGTCGGCACCGGCTGCTGGCGCAGCGCTTGGTTTTCCGCCTGCAACTGGTTGATCCGGTTGCTGGCCTCGGCGAGCGCGTGTTCCTGCACGAAGGCGAGCTGGGTGATGCGGTAGCGCGCCTCGGGAAACCGGATGAGCTGTTCGGCGATGAACGCATCGGCCTCGCGGTCGATCGGCGGCATCGCCGGGTTGGTCGACGGCACCGAGCCGAACCCGGCGGCCTGGCTGCCGCCGACGCGCTGGATGAAATTGAGGATAAGGTCCCGTTCCTCGTTGGTCATGTGAGTTCCCCTGTGCGCCGGGCGTGATACCATCCGGCGTCGTCACCGTCCGATGTGGCCCGTTGCCGGGGTTCGTTCAAGCCGGAACTGTACGTATGAGATTAAACCTCGGAGAACTCCCGGCAATCATCGTTTCGGCGCTTCTCCACGGCTCCCTTGTTGCCACGCGCTTGAAACCGTATTGTGCACCGCATCAAAGAACAACGAGACGCCGCCGCACATGACCTCCGCCAACCCTCCCAGCTTCCAGGAGCTGATCCTGCGGCTGCATAATTTCTGGTCCGCCCAGGGCTGTGTGATCCTCCAGCCCTTCGACATGGAAATGGGGGCCGGCACCTTCCATCCGGCGACGACGTTGCGCGCCCTCGGCCCCAAGCCGTGGCGCGCCGCCTACGTGCAGCCCTCCCGCCGGCCGACCGACGGGCGCTATGGCGAGAACCCCAACCGGTTGCAGCACTATTATCAGTATCAGGTGATCATGAAGCCCTCGCCGGCCGACGCGCAGGCGCTGCTGCTGGCCAGCTACGCCGCCATCGGGCTCGACCCGCTGGTGCATGATTTCCGCTTCGTCGAGGATGACTGGGAAAGCCCGACGCTGGGCGCCTGGGGACTGGGCTGGGAGGTGTGGTGCGACGGCATGGAAGTCGGCCAGTTCACCTATTTCCAGCAGGTTGGCGGTATTTCCGTGGTGCATCCGTCCTTCGAGATGACCTACGGGCTCGAGCGCCTGGCGATGTATGTGCAGAATGTCGAGCGCGTCTACGACCTCGATTTCAACGGACGGGGCGTGAAATACGGCGACGTGTTCCTGCGGGCGGGGAAGGAATACAGCCGCTACAACTT
>JAPLOH010000362.1:2111-7317 GCA_026400845.1 Alphaproteobacteria bacterium | reverse complement strand
TTGCCCCCTGTACAGACCGGAGACCTAGCTTACAGGTGTACGGAGACATGGTTGACACTTTTAGGCTGAGTGGTGCGGAGCGCCGAGATGCCTTGGAAGTGCCAATCCGTGATGGACAATCGCATTGAATTTGTTCGCCTTGCTCTGACCGGCGATGTCAGCGTGTCTGAGCTCTGCCGCCGGTTTGGCGTGAGCCGGCAGACGGGGCATGCGTGCTTGCGGCGGTATCACGAGGACGGGTTCGGTGCCCTCGCGCCGCGGTCGAGCCGGCCGCATAGCAGCCCGCGGCGCAGTTCGGATACGGCCGAGGATGCGGTGGTGCAGCTTCGCACGGCGCATCCGGCGTGGGGCGGCCGCAAGCTCGCCCGTCGGTTGCGGGACCTCGGCACGGCGGCGGTTCCTGCCCCCTCGACCGTCACGGCGATCCTGCGGCGGCATGATTTGCTCGGGAAGGGCGGCCCGGAGGCCGCTCCGGCGACCGGCCGCTTCGAGCGCGCCGCGCCGAACGCGTTGTGGCAGATGGACTTCAAGGGCCACTTCGCGACCGACAGCGGGCGCTGCCATCCCCTCACGGTGCTCGATGATCACTGCCGCTACGCACTCGGCCTGCGGGCCTGCGGCGATCAGACGGCGGTGACGGTGCGCAGCCATCTCACTGATTTGTTTCGCCATTATGGACTGCCTTGGGCGATGCTGGCCGATAACGGCTCCCCCTGGGGCGATGGCACCGGCACCCACAGCGCGCTGGAGGTGTGGCTGATGCGGCTCGGCGTGAAGATGCTGCACGGGCGGCCCTACCATCCGCAGACCCAAGGCAAGGACGAGCGCTTTCATCGCACGCTCAACGTCCAGCTGCTTCAAGCCCGGCGCTTCGCCGACCTGGCCGACTGCCAGTCCCGCTTCGAGACATGGCGGCGCATCTACAACGAGCAACGCCCGCACGAGGCCCTCAACCTCGACACCCCCGCAAGCCGATACCGGCCAAGCCCGGTCACCTTCCCCGAAACCCTTCCCGAGCCACAATACGACGCGGCAGACCAGGTCCGCCGCGTCAGACCCGACGGCTACATCCCCCAAACCGATGGACTCTGGAGCGTCCACTTCATGCGATTCCACATCGCAAACCTCGATCTCATAACCAAAGCTAAATCGAAACCAACTGTCAGCCAGGTCTCCGAACACGTGTAAACCTTGTCTCCGGTCTGTACAGGGGCAGCGCCCCTCGCCTTCCTTCCCGGCGGCCCCGCTCACCCCGCCGGGGAGCGCAGGGTCACGTAGATGGCGGGGTTGACGAGGTCGGTGAGGAGGGTGGAGGCGGCCAGGTCGATGAGGAGGGAGATGGCGAGGCCTTGGAAGATTGGGTCGGAGAGGATGGTTGCCGCGCCGATCATGGCGGCGAGTGCGGTGAGCAGGATGGGTTTGAAGCGGATGGCCCCGGCTTCGAGCACGGTTTCGGTGAGGGTTTTGCCTGGGGTGGCGGAGTGGCGGATGAAGTCCACCAGCAGGATGGAGTTCCGCACGATGATGCCGGCGAGCGCGATGAAGCCGATCATCGAGGTGGCGGTGAAGGGCGCGTGCAGTAGCCAGTGGCCGGGCAGGATGCCGACGAGGGTGAGCGGGACGGGCACCAGGATCACGAGTGGTAGTTTGAAGCTACCGAACTGGGCGACGACGAGGATGTAGATGCCGAGGATCGCCACCGCGAAGGCCGCCCCCATATCGCGGAAGGTGACGAAGGTGATTTCCCATTCGCCATCCCACAGGACGGACGGGGTAGCGTCGTTGGCGGGCTGGCCGCGCAGGCGTATCTCGGGGCGGGGCAGGCTGCCCCAATCATGCGCGGCGATCAGCTTGTTGACGGCGAGCATGCCGTAGATCGGCGCCTCGAATGCCCCGGCGAGTTCGCCCATCACCATGTCGGCATAGGCACCGTCGCGGCGGAACAGCACCGGCGAGCCGGCCTCACGGGTAACGTGGACGACCTGGCCGAGTTCCACCACCGTGCGGCTGCCTGGCATGGAGTTGGCCGGCACCGGGGTGGAAGCGACGCGCTCCGACCAGGTCTGCGCCTCCTTGGGCAGGGCCACGCGGATCAGCAGCGGATCCCGCTCCTCGCCGCGCTGGGAGTTGCCGACGGGCACACCGCCGAACAGCGCCTGGATGGTGTCATAGACGTCGGACTGTTCGACGCCGAAGAACTCGATCTGATCCTGATCGAGCGCAACGCGCAGCCGCGGGCGAGGCTGGCCGATGCTGTCATCGATATCAACGATATAGGGCACCTGGCCGAACAGCTTGCGGATTTCCCCAGCCACCGCGCGGCGGGTGGCGGCATCGGGGCCGTAGACTTCCATCAGCAGCGTCGAGAGCACCGGCGGGCCCGGCGGCACTTCCACCACCTTCAGCACGGTGCCGGGGGGAACCGGCAACGCCTTGAGGCGCTCGCGCAGATCGAGCGCGATGGCGTGGCTGGCCCGCTTGCGGGTGTCCTTGGCGGTCAGGTTGACCTGCAGGTCGCCGAGTTCCGGCGCCTGACGCACATAGGAATGCCGCACCAACCCATTGAAATTGAACGGCGAGGCGGTGCCGGGATAGGCCTCCACGGAGCGCGTTTCAGACAGCCCGCGGGCCACCTGCGCCGCCGCCAGCAACACACGCTCGGTGTCCTCCAACGTCGCCCCGGCCGGCAGATCGGCAGTCACCTGGAGTTCGGACTTATTGTCGAACGGCAGCAGCTTCACGGTGACGGACTGGGTGTAGAACAGCCCGCACACCGCGAGCGTCGCCACCCCCACCACCAGCAGAAACGTCCAGGCCCGCGCCTTGCTGGCAATCAACGGCTCGGCAACGGCGCGGTAGGCGCGGCCGAGGCGGCCCTCGTCATGGCCATGCGTCGCGGCATTGGCCGCCCGAACCGGCGCCAGCTTCAGCATCATCCAAGGCGCCACCACCATGGCGACGATGAAGGAGAAAATCATCGCCGCCGAGGCATTGGCCGGGATGGGCGCCATATACGGCCCCATCAGCCCGGAGACGAACAGCATCGGCAGCAGCGCCGCCACCACCGTCAGTGTCGCCACCACGGTGGGGTTGCCCACCTCCGCCACCGCATCCACCGCGGCATCGAGCTTGCTCCGCCCGTCGCCCATTCCCCAGTGCCGCGCGATGTTCTCCACCACCACGATCGCGTCATCGACCAGGATGCCGATCGAGAAAATCAGCGCGAACAGGCTCACCCGGTTGATGGTGTAGCCCATCAGCCGGGCCGCCAGCATGGTCAGCAGGATCGTGGTGGGGATCACCACCAGCGTCACCGCCGCCTCGCGCCAGCCAATGGCGAGCGCGATCAGTACCACGATCGAGACGGTGGCCAGCCCGAGATGAAACAGCAGCTCATTGGCCTTGTCATCCGCGGTCTGCCCGTAATCCCGCGTCACCCGCACCTCGATGTCGTCCGGCAGCAGGCGGCCCTTAAGCGTCTCGAATCGCGCGAGAATCGCCTCCGACACCACCACCGCATTGGCCCCGGCGCGCTTGGCGAACGAGACGGAGGCCGCCGGCACCGGCTGCCAGGCCCCCTGCGCGTCCGGCGCCACGTTCCACACCCGGTTCTCCCCGGTGCCCGGCCCCACCACCACACGCGCGACATCGCGCACATAAACCGGCCGCCCATCGCGGGCGCTCAACACCAGCAGGCCGATATCTTGGATGCCGCGCAGCGTCTGCCCCGCCGCAAGCGTGCTCATCCGGCCCCGATCGCGCACCTGCCCGGCGACGAAGGAGCGGTTGGCATCGCGAACCTTGCCGATCAGCTGCTGCAGCGTGATCCCGTACAGCGACAGCTTCTCGGGATCGGGCTCGATGCGCATCTCCTCGGGCCCAGCGCCGACCACCTCGCTCACGCCGACATCCTCGACCTTCACCAGCTCCATGCGCAGCTTTCCCGCCAGCGCCTGCACTGCAGCGCCCGTCCAACGCTCGGCCGCATCGGGGCGGGGCGAGAGGGTCAGCACCACCACCGCCACGTCGCTGATCCCTCGCCCGACCACCAGCGGCTCGGGGATGCCGATCGGGATGCGGTCAAGATTGGCGCGGATCTTCTCGTGCACCCGTAGCACCGCGTCATCCTCCCGCGTGCCGACCAGGAAGCGCGCGGTGACCATCACGCGGTCATCCTGGGTCTGGCTATAGACATGCTCCACCCCCGCGATCGCCTTGACGATCACCTCGAGCGGCTTGGTCACCAGCTCCGCCGCCTCGGCGGCACGCAACCCATTGGCACTGATGGAGATATCCACCATCGGCACGCTGATCTGCGGCTCTTCCTCGCGCGGAATGGTCAGCAGCGCCACCATCCCGGCGGCCAGCGCCGCAAGGAGGAACAGCGGCGTCAGTGGCGAGCGTATGCTGAAGCGGGTCAGTGACCCGGAGAGGCCGAGTTTCATGGCATCACCAGCACGTCACCGGCGCGCACACCGGAGAGCAGCTCGATGCCGCCCTCCGCCGCCGCGCCGCGCTGCACCGGCACCTCCACCGTGGCGCCATCGCGCCGCAGCCGCACGGTATCCAGCCCGAAGCGGGTGGTTATGGCGGCCGCCGGCACCACGATGCCCTGGCGACTGCCGGCATCGATCCACACGCGCAGCCGGTTGCCGACGAAATAGTCGCCGATCTCCGCCACCTCGGCATCCGCCACCACGCGGCCCTCGGCGATCTGCGGATAGACCAGGGTGATCCGCCCGCTGAGCGGCTGTGCAACCCCGAGCTGCCCGGCATCGAGCCGGATCGCATCGCCAGGCCGCAGCCGCCCGGCATGCGCCTCGGGGATGCGCAGCCGCAGCTTGAACCCCTGCTCGGCGATCTGCACCAGCCCGTCACCCGGCAGCACCACCGAACCGGTCGTCACCGGCACGCCCAGCACCCGCCCGGCAACCGGGGCCAGCACGGCGCCCTCGGCCATGCTCTGCTGCAACACCGCCCGCTCGGCGGTGCGGGCGCGCAACGTGGCAGTGGCGACATCATACGCCGTACGCGCCTGGTCGAGCGTCGCCTTGGAGCCCGCCCCCTTCTGCGCCAGCGCATCGGCGCGGCCGAGATCGATCTGCGCCTGGGCCAGCTGCGCCCGCTGCCCGGCGATCTGCGCATCAAGCGCGCCAAGTTGCAGCGCCAGCTTGTCATCGCCGATCACCGCGATGGTCTGCCCGGG
>JAPLOH010000362.1:0-2064 GCA_026400845.1 Alphaproteobacteria bacterium | reverse complement strand
CCGCATCGCCGTCACGCACCGCAAGCGCGATCACCGTGCCGCCGATCCGCGCACGCGCCGGCACCACGTTGGGGCTCTCGACGGTGGCGAACACCGCCTTCTGGTCAATGATGTCGCGCATCGCGACCGTGTGCAGCGCCTCGGCGCCCGCCGAGCCGGAGACAGCAAGCAGCATGGCCATAGCCAGACCAGTCATGTGGTGCGCGGTCGCGTGCATCAGCAGTCTCCCGGGGAGGCGCCCGCCGGCGCGCAAAAAAGCTCGAACAAAGTCGTCATGATCCGCTGCGCCGGCACGCTGGCGATCGAGTACCAGATCGTCTGCGCCTCGCGCCGCGGCTTCACCAGCCCATCCTTACGCAGCAGCGCCAGATGCTGGGACGTGGTCGACTCGCGCAGCCCAAGTGCCGCGGCAAGTTCGCCGACCGTGCGCTCCCGTTCGATCATTTGGCACAGCAGCATCAGCCGATGCGGATGACCAATCGCCTTCAGCAACTCGCTGGCCTGGTTGGCCATGGCGGCCATTTTGTCAGGTTCTATTTTCATACTTGCGTATATACGGATATTCGAATAAACAGTCAAGCAACAGCGCAACCTTCCATCCCGAGGCATCCGCTGAGGAGCAATCCATGGACGCACCCCGCCACATCGTCTGCCCGCACTGCCGCGCCCTGAACCGCGTCCCCGTGTCCCGTCCGGCCGCGGAGGCGCGCTGCGGTGCCTGCCACGCGCAGCTATTCGCCGGCCAACCGACCGAGGTGGATGCCGCCGGCTTCTCCCGTCACGTCGCCGCCAACGATATTCCGGTGCTGGTGGACGTCTGGGCCCCCTGGTGTGGCCCGTGCCGCAGCATGGCACCGCAGTTCGCCCGCGCGGCAGCATCGCTTGAACCGGGGATGCGCCTGCTGAAGCTCAATGCCGATACCGCTCCGGAGATCGTCGGGCCGCTCGGCGTGCAGGGCATTCCGGCCCTGCTGCTGTTCCGCAACGGCCAGGTCGTCGCCCGCACGGCCGGCGCCATGGATGCGTCCCGCATCGTCGCATGGGCAACCGGCGCCGCCGGTACGCCTGCCTGAGTTCACACCACCAAGGAAGCACGCTCATGACCATCGACAACGCCGTTCTGTCCTTCGCCGGCCTCATGGTGCTGCTGAGCCTCGCGCTCGGCTGGTACGTCAGCCCCTATTGGCTGCTGTTCAATGCCTTCGTCGGCGCCAACATGCTCCAGGCCGGCATCACCGGCTTCTGCCCGGCGGCGATGATCTTCAAGAAGCTCGGCATGAAGCCTGGCTGCGCCTTCACCTGAGCCGATGATCGCCTACGCCGCCGCCTGGCTCGCCTTCGGCGCGATCCACTCGCTGTCGTCGCGCGAGCCGGCCAAGGCCGCGCTGCGGCATCTGGCGGGGCGGGCGATGCGGCTGTGGTGGAACCTGCTCGCCATCGCCGAACTCGCCGCCGTGCTGGCCATCGGCCATGCCAGTGTGCCGACGATGCCGATCGACCGGCCGGTCTGGCTCGTCGGAGCGCAGGGCGTGCTCGCCATGGCC
Organism: Alphaproteobacteria bacterium; assembly: GCA_026400845.1. GTDB lineage: Bacteria > Pseudomonadota > Alphaproteobacteria > Acetobacterales > Acetobacteraceae > CAIYPH01. Next base: position 520 of record JAPLOH010000362.1, on the reverse strand, counting down.
GGGCTCGTCGTGCTGGTGATGGCGGCGCGCAGCTATGACATGCGCCGCTTCCTCGGCTTCGCCCAGCTCTCCGGTGACGCCGAAGACGAGGAACCCTTCCGCGCCGACGGGCTGCTCGCCTTCGTTCGCCACCCGCTCTACCTCGGCGGCGTCCTGCTGCTCGCCGGCCTGATTCAAGACGCGCGGTCCCTGCAAACCGCACTCTACGCCACCGCCTACATCCTCATCGGCCTTCGCTTCGAGGAGCGCGCGCTGATCCGCCGCTTCGGCGAGACCTACATCGCCTACCGCGCCCGGGTTCCCGCGCTGCTGCCATGGCGCGGCAAGGCGTGGCCGGCCTGAGTGAGAATGATCAGGAAGCGCGAGGGGACGCCGCCCCCTCGACCCCCGGCCAGGGGCCGAGCCCCTGGACCTCATGCATTTGAAGGAATGACGCTGACTGAGAGAGGGGGCCTACTCCGTGGTTGCAACCACGGAGTAGGCCCCCTCTCTCAGTCAGCGTCCTCTTAAACGGATGGGG
>JAPLOH010000096.1 GCA_026400845.1 Alphaproteobacteria bacterium | reverse complement strand
CGGGATTCTTGGACGCAGACGATACCGAAACACTTCGACCGTCATCCCACGGTCATCGCGCCGGCAGCACATCCCACAGCTTCGGGTTAATCAGGTAGTTGCCCGGCGGCCGACCGGGGCCGCCGTTGTTGGGATTCTCTTCTACCGTCAGCGCGTATAGGCTCAGAGCTTCGGCGTCCCTCCGCGCCAAGCGGCGGCGCCGACTGGTATGGGAACTGGCATGGCGGAACTGACAAAGGCAATGCCGATCTATGACGCGATACTCGTCCTCGCGACCGACGAGGAGCGTGCGGTTATTCTCGCGGCGGGGCCGAGATGGGAGCTTTACGACAACTCCGCGTGGGCAGACGAACCACGATATCAGGCCGCCCTCGCAGCCTATGCCATGATCAAGCAGGTGCTGATCCGAATTGTAGAAAACCCGGAATTGCGATTCACCGGCACCAACCGATTGCGGGAGCTGTCTCGGGGGCCGCTCGACTCTGAGGATGTGGTTTCCGGCCGTCTTCTCTGGCTTCGACCCGACGGGCGAAACAGCGAACTCTTCCTCGACTGGACGAACCCCACCATTCGCATCGACAACCTACAAATCGAGCCGGTCGAACCAGTCGGCGGGGCCGGTAAAGCGGTTCGATCAGCCCAACGATCTCCGCCTTTGTCGTCGCCGGAAGTGACGACGATCAAGCGCCCTTCCGAAGCGGCCGTCCGGAAATGGATGGAGGAGACCGTTTCGGCTGCTGTCGCGGCCGGGAGGCAGCCGAAGCGTGACGGAACCCTCACTGAGTGTCGTGCTGCCCTCAATGCGACCCACGCTCAAGCGTTAGCTGCATGGAATGCGCTGCCGCCGGAACTGAAGCGGGCGCGCGGGCAACGCGGCGGCGTCTGAAATCGGACGTGCAAATCGGACGTGAGATCGGGTAGAAAAAAAATCCGTCCGCTATCCGATATCGCAATGGATGTCGTGTTCTGTCAGAACCTGTCCAGCGGTCAGTGGCGAGTAATATCTAATTCCAACAAAATTACTTTCTAATGCATTGCTTTTTTTCTGAAAAATACCCTCAAAATCATATTGGAGCTTTATCGTGAATTCTTCCCTTAATTTTAACAAGCATACTTTGCCATGAGCGACATGGAAATGACAAGTGAACTCCGCCGCCTCGTATGGGAGTCGGGGTTCCGGCCAGTGCCCGTCTACAACAACGATGCATCCTGCAATGCACCGGGAAAGCAGCCGAAGGGGACTGGCTGGCTGGCTGATGCCCGGCTCAATCCGCCCGCCGCTGCGATCAGTCTCCCGACCCCCGACGCCCTCAACATTGGCATTCTTTGCGATGGACTCCGTGCGGTCGATATCGACGTGGATGATCCCCTCGTGGCGGGAAAGATTGACGACCTTGCTTCAACGATGCTTGGCGCGGCACCGACGCGTTTTCGTGCGAACAGCGGCCGCTGCCTTCGCGTCTACCGTGCCCTCGACGGCGAGCCTCCGAAGCGCGTCTTGAAGGGAGCCAACGATGCGAAGGTGGAGGTGCTGGGAAAGGGACAGCAGTTCGTCGGTTTCTGGACGCATCCCAGCGGCGCCCCGCTTGACTGGCGCGGAGGGGTTCTCGGGATTGAAGTTCGACGGGATCAGTTGTCGCCAATTGGCGAGGAACAGATCAGCGCGTTCTTTGAAGCCGCAGGCGCACTCATTGGATCGCCACCTGTGCCAGTGCAGCCGGCCCCGCCGGCACATGGGATTCGCAATGCGGACGCAGACGACGATAAGCTCCTCGACATCGAGGCGGCGCTGGATGTCATCCCCGAAGATGGCGGTGACTACGACCTGTGGCTGAGGGTCGGAATGGCTGTCCATGCAGGCACCGGCGGCGGCACGCAGGGCCTTGCTTTGTGGGATTCGTGGTCGCGGAAAAGTCCTAAATACGACGGGAAAGCCGTAGCCGACACATGGCGCAGCCTCTCACCCAGCAGCATCACTGTGGGGACTTTGTTCCACCATGCCAAGGAAGCCCGGCCGGGTTGGCGCGCCCCCTCGTGGAACAATAACTCTCAGCAGGACGCTGCGGATACTCCGAGCCTCGCCCTGCTGAATCGTTCGATGCAGCCAAGTCCAACACTGCCAATCGCGGTGTTCGGCCCCGTTTGGTCTGAATGGCTCATCAATGCCGCCGCCGGTGCCAACGCGCCGGTGGACTACACCGCGCTACCGCTCCTTGCAGCAGCATCAACTCTTATCGGAAATGCGCGCTGGGTGCGGGCTTGGGACGGCTGGGCAGAGCCGCCAGTTCTGTGGTGCGGCGCCGTGGGCGATCCGTCATCTGGAAAAAGTCCGGGCGCGGCGCCGATCATGCGTGATGTCATTAAGAAGGTCGAGACATGGATGTCTCGGGACTATCCTGACGAACGCGATGAGTGGCTCGCAAAGAGCACGGCGTCGGCCGCGATTGAGAAGCAGTGGGAGAAGGATATTGCCACCGCCGCTGAAAATGGCACGCCGATTCCGCCGAAGCCGCCCGGTATCGCGTTGCCGCCGGCCCCCGTGGAGCCATGCGCACGGGTCGGAAGCGTGACCATTGAAAAGCTGGCTGCCATCCTCGCCGCGCAGCCCAAAGGAGTGTTGTGTAGCAACGACGAATTGGCCAACTGGCTCCTCAATCTCAACCGCTACAGTGGTGGTGGTTCAGATCGGCCGTTCTGGTTGGAGAGCTATGTCGGCGGCCCCTATCGAGTTGACAGGGTAAAGGCGCCTGAGCCGATCCGGATTCCCCACCTCTCGGTCGGGCTGTTCGGCACCATCCAGCCGGACAAGTTGGCGGCAGCCCTCACGGGCGCAGACGACGGTCTGCCGAGCAGGTTCCTCTGGTCATGGCCTGAGGCCCGCCCGTTCGCCCGCCCGAAAACCAGCGCCAACATTCAGGCTGCAACTGACGCTCTGTGCCGCCTCGCTGATCTGACGATGGTTCAGGAAGAGGACGGGACGATGGCCCCGAGCTTTGTCGGCCTCGCGGACGACGCGCTCGACACGCTGGAAGCGTTCGTTCGTCGTTTGCAGGTAAGCGAGCAGGACGCATTCGGCCTGATGAAAGGAACCCTCGGAAAGGCTCGTGGACAGACGCTCAGGATTGCACTTGTCCTTCAATACCTGTGGTGGTGCACCGGGACGGCGGCGGAGCCACAGTTCGTCCAGAAACGCGCATTGGAGGCGGCCATCAACCTGATGGAGAGCTACTTCCTGCCGATGGCAATTCGCGTATTCGGCGATGCCGGCATTCCCATCGAGGAGCGCAACGCACGGACGTTGGCGAACTGGATTGTGGACACGCGGCCGCAGGCCATCAACGTCTCCAAGATTCGGGATGATGCCCGCCTCCCCGGCCTTCGGGAATCGGGCGATGTGAAAGCCGCATGCAGGTTCTTGCTCGAAGCTCGGTGGTTGATCGACGCTCCCAACAACGGCGGCCCCGGTCGGCCGCCGGGCAACTACCTGATTAACCCGAAGCTGTGGGATGTGCTGCCGGCGCGATGACCGTGGGATGACGGTCGAAGTGTTTCGGTATCGTCTGCGTCCAAGAATCCCGAAAATCCCGAAAATGATCCGATGGCAGGGGCTGGATAGGTTTTCGGGATTTTCGGGATTTTCGGGAAGGCGAAGCAGATCGTGCTGTAGAGTTTTCGACTGCCGACGATCACCCCAACGGCCCCGGCTACCGTCTTGCAGATCGTTGGCGAGACCGTGGGTGGATCTGATCGTGGTGCATTCCATCACCACGACCATGGCATGCACCGCCGCCGGGACGGTCTGGCCGATGGTCGTGGCGCGGCAAACCGAATGTGCTATGCAGTTCACGCATTTTGGTGGCCGGGAACATTTTGTAAACCGAAGGCCGGGGGTTCGATCCCCTCACCCGGCACCATTGTGCCTCGCGATCCACCCTTGCCGAGCGCCCGAGAGGCTGCGAGCATCGCGGGGAAGCCGAGGGAATGCCGCGATGAACCAAGCACCGCCTGCCGATCTGATCGCCGCCGTCAACGCTGGGTTGCTGATGCGCCATGTCGCGGAATTCGCCAAGCGCATCAAGCTGTCGGGAACCGCGGAGGAACTGGCGTCGTTCCGCTATCTCCAGGCCGAACTCGACGCCATGGGCTACGCGACGCGGCTGATCCTGCATGACGCCTATATCAGTTTGCCCGTCGCGGCGCGGTTGGACATGGCGGGCATCGCGCCGCATTGCATCACCCATTCCTTCTCCCGCCCGTCGCCAGAAGGCGGTCTCGATGCGGAGGTGCTGTATCTTGGCGTCGGCTCGCCGGCCGATTTCGCCGGGCGGGATGTTGCGGGCCGCATCCTGCTGCTCGACGGCATCGCGACCCCGGCTGTCAGCTTGCGCGCCAGCCAAGCGGGGGCGGCCGGGCAGATCCATATCGCCCCGTACAATGATCCCCACGAAATGTGCATCTCGCCGGTCTGGGGCAACCCGACGCCGGAGACGCGCGGCAATCTGCCCGTGACCGTGGTGGTCTCGGTCGGGCAGGCCGATGGAGTGCGCCTGAAGGCGGCACTTTCCGGCAACGCGCCGGTGCGGGCGACGCTGCACGCCGAGGTCGATACCGGATGGCGCAAGACACCCATCCTGGAGGCCGAGCTCTTCCCCACAGGCGCGGCAGCGGATGCCCCGTTCGTGATGTTCTCCGGCCATCACGACACCTGGCATTTCGGGGTGATGGACAACGGCAGCGCCAACGCCACCATGCTCGAAGTCGCCCGCATCGCCGCCGGGCGGCGCGGCGAGTGGCAGCGCGGGCTGCGGCTGTGCTTCTGGTCCGGCCACTCGCACGGCCGCTACTCCGGCTCCACCTGGTATGCCGATACGCGCTGGGACGAGCTGAACCGCCGCTGCGTGGTGCATGTCAACGTCGACAGCACCGGCGGCATCGGCGCTACCGTGCTGTCCGACACCCCCTCGGCCGCCGAGTTGCGCGGCCTCGCCGCCGATGCCGTGCTCGCCCAAAGCGGCGAAGTGCACGCCGGCCACCGCATGGCGCGCGCCGGCGATGAATCCTTCTGGGGCATCGGCATTCCCGCGATGTACATGGGCATGAGCGAGCAGCCGGCCGGCAGCACCATCAACCCCGCGGCCGGCGTGCTGGGCGGCGGCTCCAGGCGCGGCGCTGGGCTCGGTTGGTGGTGGCACACGCCGCAGGACACCATCGACAAGATCGACCCCGACAACCTCGCCCGCGACACCCGCATCTACGTGCACACGCTCTGGCGCCTGCTGAGCGAATCCCGTCTGCCGCTCGACTACGCCGAAACCGCTGGGGACCTGCTGGGCGAACTCACCGCGCTGCATGCGAAACTCGGCGACCGCTTCGATCTCGCCGGCCTCATCGCCCGCGCCGAACGGCTGCGTGACGCGGCGACCGCACTGATCGCCCGCCCCGCGGCGCAGGACGGCGCGGTCAACGCGGCGCTGATGGCGATCGGCCGCGCTTTGGTGCCGCTCGACTACACCAAGGGGGACCGCTTCGACCACGACCCGGCGCTTGGCCTCGCACCCTGGCCGGTGCTCGATGCGATGCGCCGGCTCGCGGGAACGGCGCCGGAGGGCGATGACGCGAAATTCGCCGAGGTCAGCGCCATCCGCGCCGCCAATCGGCTCCGCCATGCGCTCGACACCGTGCTGGCTGATTGCGGCTGATCAACTCCGGTCGCGCTGTCGGGGGTCGAGGATGAGGCTCAGCCGATCGCCGACCAGGTTGACGGCCATCACGGTGAGGAACAGGGCGAGGCCGGGGAAAATCATCGTCCACGGCGCGTAGCGGACGTATTCGCGCCCGGCGTTCAACATCGCCCCCCATTCCGGCGTGGGCGGCTGGGCGCCGAGGCCGAGGAAGGAGAGGGTGGCGGTGAACAGCACGGCGCCACCGAGGTCGAGCGTCGCGATCACGATGAGGATCGGCGCGAGATTGGGCAGCAAATGGCGCAGCACGATGCGGGTGTGGCCGGCGCCGACGGCGCGCGCCGCCTCGACGAAATCCCGCGCGGCGAGCGAGAGCGTGGCGGCCCGGGTGATGCGGGCGAAACGGGGAATGCCGGAAATGCCTACCGCCAGCGCCGCATTCATCAGCCCGACGCCGAGCACCGCGACGATAAGGATGGCCAGGATGATCGGCGGGAAGCAGAGCATCGCATCGATCACCCGTGCGCCGATGCGGTCGATCCGCCCGCCGCCATAGGCGATGACGATGCCGAGCAGGGCGCCGAAGGTGAGGCTGATCGCCACTGTCGAAATGCCCATCGCCAGCGAGAAGCGGGCGCCATAGATCACCCGGCTGAAAATGTCGCGCCCGAACAGGTCGCAGCCGAACCAGTGCTCGGCCGTCATCGGCGCGAGGCGGCGGCACTGGCTGTTGGCGTTCCAGTCATAGGGCGCGAGATAGGGCGCCAGCACCGCCAGCCCGAGGATCACCGCAATCACCACCGCCCCGGCCACCGCCCCCGGCGCGCCCAGCAGCCGCGAAATGAACCACGGCCGACGCACCAAACCCGCCCCGCTCACTCCTGCACCCTGGGGTCGATGATGCCGTAGGCGATGTCGATGGCGACATTGATCAGCACATAGGCCGCCGTGGTGAGCACGACGATGCCCTGCACCACCGGAAAATCCTTCTCAAGCACCGCCTGCACCAGCATCCGCCCGATGCCCGGCCTGGCGAACACCGTCTCGGTCACCACCGCGCCGCCGATCAGCAAAGCGAACTGAATGCCGAGCAGGGTGAGTGGTGGGATCACCGCGTTGCGCATGGCGTGCTTGGCCACCACCTTCCAAGCCGTCAGCCCCTTGGCGCGGGCGGTGCGGATGTAGTCCTGCCCCATCACCTCGATGATGGCGTTGCGCGTGAGCCGTGCCAGCCCGCCGGCAAGGAACAAGCCAAGCGTGATGCTGGGCAGGATCAGCGCGTCGAACCCGGTGCCGAGCACCGGCACCCAGCCGAGCCAGGTTGCAAACACCTGGATCAGCAACATGCCGATCCAGAAACTCGGCAGCGACAGCCCCGCCAGAGCCGCCGTCATGCACAGCGTATCCACCCAGCCATTGGGCCACACGCCGGCGACAACGCCCAGCGTCGCGCCCAGCACCAGGCCGATCACGAAGCCGCCGAGGGCCAGTTGCAGGGTGAAGGGGAACTCGGCGGCGATCAGCCGCGTAACTGGTTGGCGGCTGCGGAAACTATCGCCAAAATCGCCGCGCGCGGCATTGGCGAGGAAGCTGACATATTGCACGATGATCGGCCGGTCGGTGCCGAGCTTGGCGCGCGCCGCCTCCATCGCCCCATCGCTGATCGGTGTGCCCTGCAGCATCAGCAGCACCGGATCGCCCGGTACCAGCCGCATGGCGCCGAACACGAAGGTCCAGGTGATGAGCAGCGTCGGGATCACGCCGATGAGCCGCCCGAGGATATTCCGCACACTCACCGCAATCGCCCCGCTCGTCCGCTGCTCGACATGTGGGCATGGCATACGAAACAGCCCGGGCGCACAAGCGGCAAAATGCCGATTGCGCCGAAGCCGAGCCGACCGCACACTCCGCCATCACCCAATCCGTGGAGGTTTTCCATGCCCGCCCGCAAACCATCGGTCTCCCGCCGCGCCGTCGTCGGCGGCATGCTCGCCGCCCCCATGCTCAACACCGGCGCTTCCGCCCAGGCCCCCTTCACCGTCACCTGGGGCGAGGATGACGCGACCCCGCGCACCTATGATCCGCGCGTCACCAGCTCACGCCACGAATATCAGGTGATCGGCCAGATGTTCGACACGCTGGTCGCCTCGGACGGTTCCAACAAGCTGTTCCCTGGCCTCGCCACCGCCTGGGAGGCAGCGCCGGACGGCAAGTCCGTCACGCTGAAGCTGCGCACCGATGTCGGTTTCCATGACGGCACGCCCTTCGATGCCGAGGCGGTGAAGTTCACCTTCGACAGCATCGCCGACCCGAAAACCGCGTCCGAAGGCGCCGTCACCCAGCTTGGCCCCTATGACGGCTGCAAGGTGATCGACAGCCACACTATCCGCGTCGACTACAAGCAGGCCTTCGGCGCCGCCGTGGCGAGCTTCGCCGAGGGCACGCTGGCACCCGTCTCGCCGAGCGCGGTGAAGCGCATGGGCAACCAGGATTTCGCCCGCGCGCCCGTGGGCGCCGGCCCGTTCAAGTTCGTCTCCTGGGAGCAGGGGCGCCAGGTGACACTGGAGCGCTTCGACAAGTACAACTGGGCGCCGGGCTACAACACCAACAAGGGCCCCTCCTCCGTCCAGCGCATCGTCAACCGCTTCATCCCCGATGCCTCGACGCGCGTCGCAGCGCTGGAAGCCGGCGAAATCGACATCTCCGACGTCACGCCCATCCTCGACATGAAGCGGCTGAAGGACACCAAGGGCTACGCCACGATGATCGGCAACGCCGCCGGCATCCCCTTCGGCCTCGAACTCAACGGCAGCAAGGGCATCTTCAAGGACGTCGCGGTGCGGCGCGCGCTCGCCATGGCGGTCGATCGCCAGGCGCTGTGCGACAACATCTTCTTCGGCCTCATCGAGCCCTCCTATGGCTGCCTGTCGCGCGACACCCCCGGCTACTGGGCCGGCTGCGAGGCGATGTACAAGCCCGACGTCAAGGCCGCCGCCGCCCTGCTCGACCAGGCCGGCTGGAAGCCCGGCCCCGATGGCATCCGCGTCAAGGACGGCCAGCGCCTCACCGCCTTCTACGGCGCGCCCCCGCCGCTCGAACCGGATACCGCCGTCGAGATCCAGGCGGTCGCCCGCAGGGTCGGCTTCGACCTCAAGGTGGAGACCATCACCTTCGCCCGCAACCAGCAGCTGGTCTTCGATAACACCTTCGACATGCTGCCGGTGCGCTGGATCCAAGCCGACCCGATGTGCCTGGAGAACCTCTTCCATTCCAGCAACATCCCCGCCCCCGGCAAGTACCGCTACAACTGGATGCAGCTCAACGACCCCAAGCTCGACGCGCTGTTCGCCGAAGGCCGCGCCATCACCGACCCCGCCAAGCGCACCGCCACCTACGGCGAGGCACAGAAAATCATCATGGACAGCGCCCTGTGGTTCCCCGTCCACAACCAGGTCCAGACGCTCGCCATGCGCTCGGAAAAGAAAGGCTACCGCTTCGCCCGCGCGAGCTGGGTGGCGCTGTTCTACGACGTGACGAAGGCCTGAGCGATCACATCGCCGCCGCGCGGATCGCCGTTAGCAACGCTCGGTTGCTCGCCGCGCGGTGGAGCCAGCCTGCCACTTCCGGCAACCCGCTGGAGGCCCTTTCGACATCCCGGAGCATCGCAAGCACGGCGGCGTCGAGCCAGGGGCGGGCCGCGGTGCCGTCATCGCGATGGATGCGCACGGCGCTGTCGAGCGGGGTAATGCGGATGGCCTGGAGGGTGCCGATGGCGTCGATCTCGACTTCGCCGAGCCCGGGCGCCGGCAGGCTGGCGGGCAGGCATTTGGCGAGTTCGATGGTCACGACGACGTCTTTCGTGCTGCGCAGGATGATCACCACGCTGTCGCGTTCCGTGCCGAACAGGCCGCCGGCGGCGACGCGCACGCTGGAGAAGTCATCGGGGATGGCGGCGGTGATGAAAGCGACGGCTTCGGGCGCGAGGTCTTTCAGCACGTCGCCGGGGCCACGGGGCTGGCGGATGGCGATGTAGAGCGAGGTGAGTTTGCCGAAGGCCGGGTCGGCGATCGCAGCCAGCCCACGGCGGGCCGCTTCGCCATGGGTAAGTTCGCCGCACGGCAACAGCGTGCCACCGCCGCGGATGACGGCTGCACGAAGCCGGGTGTGGTCCGCAAGCGTTCCGGCAGGCGCCGGCGGGCAGACGACGATCTTTCCCGTCGTGAGTGCGGCGATGATGGCGGCAAGGCCTGCATCGCCAGCCAGATCGACCAGCACGGCGCCGAGCACGGGGTCTTCGGCGATATCGCGCCAGTTCCGTGCGGGCGTGTCGACGAGTCGGATGCCGCCAAGTGGCCCGCCATGGCCGCGCAGGGCCTGTGCCTGCAGCCCGCTGCCGATGATGCCGAGCGAAATCATACCAGTTCTCCCATCTGGATCGCGTGGCCCTCATGGGCGGAGCGGACGGCGGCCAGCGTGATGGCGAGCGCCGCCCGCGCCTCACTCGGCGGCATCACAAGTGGCCGGTCTTGGCGGATCGCGTCGACCAGCTCGGCGAGTTCGCGCGCATAGGCCGGCAGATTATGCAGCAGCATCTCGTACTGCGCGGGATACTCGGTGCCGGCATCGGTGAAGCGGGCGAGGCCGGTGAGGTCGTGGTCCCGCGCGCGAATGGCGCCTGAGGTCCCGTAGATGTCGAGCTGATGGAAGGCGGGGTAGCCTGGCGGCGTGTTGTTGAGCACCTCGGCCGAGCCGATGGCGCCGCCCTTGAAGCGCACGGTGAGGCTGATGAAATCGATCACCCCCGGGTTTTCGGCGATGGTCACGTTAACCTCCGCCTGCACGCTCTCCGCCTCCTGGCCGCTGAACCAGCGCAGCAGGTCGGTCTCGTGGATGGCGTTGATCATCGGCGCGCCGCCGGAGATCTGCGATTTGCGGGCGCCCGCGGGAGCGGCGCTCGTTCTCGCGCAGCAGCCGCACCTCGCCGATTTCGCCACGCTCGATCGCCGCGCGGATTTCCATGTAGCGGCGGGTGAAGCGGCGGCTATGGCCGATCAGCAGATGCACGCCGGCGGCGGCACAGGCACCGATCATGCGGTCCGCCTCGGCAAGCGTGCGGGCGAGCGGCTTTTCGCACAGCACATGCTTGCCGGCGGCGGCGGCCGCCGAGACCTGCTCGGCGTGTAGATATTCGGGGGTGGCGACGATCACCGCGGCGATATCGGGCCGCGCCAGCACGGCGCGATAGTCGGTGGAATGGGCGGCTCCCCAGGGCGCGGCGGCTGCCTCGGCGGCATGGCCGTCGACGTCGGCGGTGGCGCGGAGTTCGACATGCTCGCGCAGCGCCGCGATCGCCGGCAGATGCGCCGAGCGGGCGATGCCGCCGCAGCCGATCAAGCCGATCCCCATCCTGTCCATGCCAGTCTCCCGCGTTCCGCCGCGAGTATTGGCGGGATCGCGCGCCGGGGCCAGTGCCCTTGCCACTGCGCTTGGCAGCGTTACCATCGCCCGATCAAGCGCGAGGAGACCGATATGCACGCCCTCACCGGTTACACTGATCGCTGGAGCGCCAAGCAAGGCGGCGCGATCGGCTTCATGGTTTCGAGCGCCGATGGCCGGCCGTTCACCCTGCGCTTCGTCCGCCACCTCTGCGCCGACCCCAACCCGGCCGGGCCGGGCTACGCCGAGGTCACCATGCCAAGCCCGATCGATGGCGCCCAGGCAGGCATCGCGCAGGCCGCCCATCTCGGCAGTTTCGGCCACGTCGTCGCGTTACCCGCCGATCTGCGTGGCGGCGTGCGTCTCGCCGCGACGATATGGCCGACAACTCCGGCCAAGGGGCGGCAAGGGCTGATCGCGCTCAGGATCGGTGATTGGCAACTGGCCCTCACCATCGGCGCCGATGGTGCCACCGTCGCCGAGGCGACCGGACCGGATGGCGCCACGATCCGCGCCATTGTGCCACGCCGGCTACACGTCCGCCGCTGGTATGACGTCGCAGCCGAACTCGGGCGCGACGGCAGGCTCACGGTCACCCAGACGCCGCATGCGCCGCTCGCCGATGCCGGCAGCGCTTCGGCCCAGGCGGCGCCACCGGCGGCCGGCGCGGCCGAGGTGTTCCTCGCAGCGCTGCCGCCGGAAAGCGAGGCACCAGCCAGTGCGCACTACAACGGCAAGCTCGAGCGCCCCAGCCTGCATGGTCCATCCGGCACCCCGCTCGCCACCTGGGATTTCGCCATCGCCATGGGCAGCCAGACCGCCACAGACACGGGTCCACACGCCGCCCACGCAAGCCTCGTCAACCTGCCGACCCGCGCCATGACCGGCGCGAACTGGACCGGCGCGGTGCATGACTGGAAATCCGCCCCCGAGCAGTACGGTGCCATCCATTTTCATGACGACGACCAGGGGCCGCTGGGCTGGCAGGAGTCCTTCGCGCTCACCGTGCCGGCGGACTGGCCGAGCGGGCTTTATGCCGCGCATATCAACAACGATGCCGGCGAGGACTACATCCCCTTCGTCGTCCGCCCCGCCAAGCCACGCGCCGACGTGGTGCTGGTGGTGCCGACGTTCTCCTACCAGGTCTACGGCTGTTTCGTGCGCCCCGGCCGCGGCGCCGAGATCGCTGCCCGCGCCGCCGCCTGGGGGGCGCTGCCTGAAACGCCGGACATGACCCCTGAATTCGGCCTGTCCTGCTACAACCACCATGCCGACGGCTCCGGCGTCGCGCTGATGACCCAGGCGCGCCCGATGCTCGACACCAGGCCACGTCAGTTCGCGTTGATGGACCCGATCGAGGGCGGCTCCGGCACCGCGCGCTGGGTTTCGGAGAGCTACATCGACCAGTGGCTCCACACCGTCGGCATGGACCACGACGTCATCACCGATCATGACCTGCATGACGAGGGTCTGGCTGCGCTGGCGCCCTACCGTGTGGTGATCGCCGGGCAGCACCCGGAATATCATTCCGAGCGGATGATGCAGGCCTTCGAGGATCATCTCGGGATGGGCGGCCGGCTGATGTATCTCGGCGGCAACGGGTTCTACTGGCGCGCCGAGCCCTCCGAGCAGCAGCCGGAGACGCTGGAGGTGCGGCGCGCCGAGGGCGGCATCCGCGTCTGGGAGGCGATGCCCGGCGAGAGCTACCACCAGTTCGGCGGCGGCTATGGCGGGCTGTGGCGGCGCATCGGCCGCTCCAGCCACAAGCTGGTCGGCATCAGCTTCTCAACCCAGGGCCGCCATCTCGGATTCCCGTATCACTTCATCGAGGGGATGCAGGACCCGCGCGTGGCCTTCATGCGGGACGGGCTCGACGTGACGCCCGGGGTGAAGTTCGGCACCGCCGGCTACATGGGCGGCGGCGCGGCGGGCTTCGAGCTTGACAGCGTGAACCCGAAATACGGCACGCCTCCGCATGCGCTGGTGGTGGCCAAGGGCATCGTCATCCATCCCGACTATGCCTGGGTGAACGAGGACATGCTGGTGCACCGGCATCCCCTGCCGCAGGAGGACTGGTCCTGCGCGGACATGACGTTCTTTGAAACCCATGCGGGGGGTGCGGTGTTCTCGGTCGGTTCGATGACCTATGTGGGCAGCCTGATGGTCAATGGCGGCGACACTGCGCTGAGCCGGCTGACCGCGAACGTGGTGCGCCGGTTTGCCGACCCGGCGAAGTTCGTGGTGCCCGAAGGGGACTAGGCGAAGCGCCGCGGATCGATTGCCGGGAGGATGCGGGCGGCGCCGGGCAGCCAGTCCGGCGCCCGTTCGGCGATGAGATCGGCGAGCAGGCGGCCGGCGGCGGCGGAGGTCAGGATGCCGTCACCGCCCTGGCCGACGAACCAGAAGAAGCCGTCGCCTTCCGCGGCCTGCCCGAAGGCGAAGGCGCCATCGGGGGTGAAGGTGCGCAGGCCGGCCCAGGCGTGCTCGACGCGGCGGACCTCGATATCCAGCACCTCCTGCATACGCGCGATGGTGAGCGCGATGTCGAGTTCCTCGGGCTGCACGTCATGCGGGAAACTCGGCGTGGCGTCGGCCGGGGAGATCATGAGGCGGGTGCGCGCCTCGGGCTTGCAGTACCAGCTGCGTTTCGGGTCGTAGAGGCGCGGCCAGGCCGCGACGTCATGCGGCGCGGGGTCGATCAACACCGCGGTGCGCCGCTTCGGCGTGAGGCCGAGCGGGTGAATGCCGGCCTGTGCCGCCACCTCGTCGCCCCAGGCGCCGGCGGCGTTGACCAGGATGGGGGCGGTGATCACCGTGCCGTCGGTGGTCTCCACCCGCCATTGCCCGCCCTGCCGCGCGATGCGCTGGGAGCGACGCCGGAAGGCGACGGTGGCGCCGCGGCTGCGGGCGAGGCGGAGGTAGCCTTGCAGCAAGGTGGCGACGTCGATGTCGTAATTGCCGGTCTCGATTGCCGCCGCGACCGCGTAGCCCGGCCGGATCGCCGGGATGAGTTCATGCAGCGCGGCAACGCTGATTTCGCGGATATTGCTGCGGGTGGCGAGGATGGCGTGCAGATCCGCCACCTGGTCCGGCGCCACGGCGAAGGCCACCGGGCGCTCGGTGAGGATCGGCGTTGCGGCAAATCCGGGGGGCGGGTTGCTGAGGAAGCCGAAGGACTCCCGCGCCAGCCCACGTTCCCACTCCGGTCCGCCATTGGCCACCCATAAAGCCGCCGAGCGGCCGGAGGTGTGGTAGCCGGCCGCCTCCTCCGCCTCGATCAGCGCAACCGGGCGATCGGCGGCAAGATGCGCCGCCGCCGTCGCCCCGGCGATGCCGCCACCGATGACGATGCAGCCGGTGGCCTGCGTCTCCATGCCGGGCGTCAGGTCTTCTCGACGTCCCCGCCCGCCTCGACCCAGCCTTTGAAGCCGCCCATGTTGCGCACGTCGGTGAAGCCCATGTCCTTCAGCGTCTTGCCGGCGAGCCAGGCGCGGCCGCCGGAGGCGCAATAGAGGATGACCGTGCGGTCCTTCTGCAGCGCCGGTTCATGGCTCGGCAGCGTGCTGTCGGCCTTGAATTCCAGCAGCCCGCGGTTGATGGCGAGCGCGCCCTTCACCTTGCCAGAGGCGGCGATTTCCGAACTGTCGCGGATATCGAGCACCACCGCGCCGGCGGCGATCAGCGGCTTGGCGTCGGCGGGGGAGATGGCGGTCACCGCGGCCTGGGCCTCGGCGACCATCTGCATGGCGGTCTTGCTCATGTGTATCGCTCCTTACTGCGCCACCGCGCCCGACCAGGGCGAGGCGACATCGCTGATGCCGGTACGGGTGCCATCGGGATGGCGGACGATGATGTTGGGGCAGGCGAAGTTGATCGGCACCGCCGTCGCCTCGACCACTTCCAGCGCCCCGTCGGCCGCAAGCCCGGCCAGCGTGGCGGCATCGAGCCGGCGATCGGCGGTGACGTTGTCGGTGCTGGAGACGTCGATGCGCGGGAAATGCGCGGCGTCCTCTACGGACATGCCGAAATCGGCGAAGAACGACATCACCTGGAACACCGAGGCCATGATGCGCCGGCCACCCGAGGCGCCGATGGCGAGCATCGGGCCGGTGTCGTCCTTCATGATGATCGGGCACATGTTGCACAGCGGCCGCTTGCCCGGCGCCACCGAGTTGGCCTGGCCCGGCCGCGGGTCGAACCACATCATGCCGTTGTTGAGCAGCACGCCGGTGCGCGGCATCAGCACGCGGCTGCCCATCGAGGACATCAGCGTGGTGGTCATCGCCACCATGGTGCCTTCCTGGTCGCAGACGGTGAGATGCGTCGTGCAGGTCTCGGCCGCGTTCTGGTCGGCCTCGCCGAGGCCGGAGAGGCGCACCGCGTAGGCATCCTTCATGGTCTTGGCGAGTGCGCGGAACCACGCCTCATCCGGCGCGTCGCCCCAGGGGGCGGACTTCATGGCGGCCAGCACATCCATCAGCGTCGGCGCGGCGGTGAGGCCGGTGGCGAGCTGGAGGGTGCGGCCATTGCGCCATGGCACCTCAGTCGCCGGCACGATGCGCGCCTGGCAATTGGCCAGATCGGTCTCGTCGATGATGACACCGGTGTCCCGAAAATCCTGCGCCAGCGAGCGGGCGATGTCGCCCTCGTAGTAGTCGCGCAGCCCGGCGTGCTGGAGGCGTTCGAGGGTGGCGGGCAGGTTGCCCTGGGTGAAGAAGCCGGGGATGCCCTGGTAGGGCGGCACCGGCGGCAGGCCGTTGCGCAGGTAGACGCGGTTGCTCTCGGGGTATTTCGCCAGCACCGAGGCGGAGAGCGCGATCTTCAGCGTGGTGAACCAATCCTGCGGCAGGCCGCGCTTGGCGAGCGCTACGGCGGGCTCCATCACCTCCTTGATCGGCAGGCGGCCCCAGGTGGAATGCAGCTTCTCGTAGCCGGCCACCGAGGAGGGGATGGCGACCGAGAGCGGGCCATGGATATTGGCGTCATTCTCCACCTCGGCCCAGGCGAACAAATCGGTCGTCATACGGCCGGTGAGCTTGAACTGGTCGGGGCGCGTGTGGCGCGGCGCAACGGGGCCGAAATCCATCACCTGGGCGGATTTCTCGCCGGCGCGATGCACCACGCAGAAGCCGATGCCGCCGATGCCGGAATTCCACGGCTCCTGGCTGGCGAGCGCGAGAGCGGTGGCCACCGCGGCGTCGATCGCGTTGCCGCCGGCTTCCAGCACGGCGACGCCGGCATCGGCCGCGCATTTCGCCTGGGAGACGACGATGCCGCGCTTGCCGTTGGCGGCCGGCTTGGTGATCTGCCAATGCTGCGAAATATGGGGCCCCGGTTGATAGGTCATGGCGTTTCCTCCTGTGTTGGGCGGAGTGTCCACCGAGGCGCCCCCCGTTGCAACCCGGCGGGCTATGCGGTGGCGCGCATCCAGGGCGGGCCGATTTCGCGCAGCTCGGCCTGCACCGGGCAATCCTCGGCGTGGGAACCGGGCAAATAGCCGAGGCTCATCAGGAACTCGCCGACGATCTCGCCGCCGGTAAACTTGAAGGTCTTGCCGAACAGCTTCACCCAGTCCTTCTTCTCGCGGGGGTGATGCAGGTCGAGCCAGCCAGCAAAACTGCCCTGGGAAGCGCGCAACTGCTGCACCACCCCGGCATTATGGATGATCGCCGCCACTTTCAGGCGGTTGCGGATGATCGCGGGGTCGGCCAGCAGGCGGGCAACGTCGGCCTCGCCATAGGCCGCCACCGCATCGACCACGAAGCCCGAGAAGGCGTCCCGCATGCCGAGCCGGCGCTTCAGCACCAGCTCCCAGGAGAGGCCGGCCTGCATGATCTCAAGCGCGAGGCGTTCGAACAGCACCGTCTCGTCGCGCTGCGGGAAGCCGTATTCGGTGGCGTGGTAGGAATGATGGACGGGATGGCCCGGTGCGATGCGGCAATAGGTGCTCATTTGCAGGTTCTCCTGAATTGCCTATCAATTGCCACATGGCCGCATCCGAACCCACCCCGCCCTCCACCGTCGCGGCGATTTTCGCCGGATTTTTCTCCGTTGGCATCATCGGCTTCGGCGGTGTTCTGCCGATCACGCGCCGCATGATCGTCGAGCAGCGACAATGGATGAGCGGCAAGGAATTCACCGACATCCTCGGCCTGTGCCAGTTCCTGCCCGGCGGCAACGTGATCAACCTCGCCGCCGCGGTGGGGCATCGTTTCCGCGGCATCCCCGGGGCGCTCGCCGGGCTCGCCGGGCTGATGTGCGCGCCGATGGCGATCGTGATCGCGCTCGGCCTGTTCTACGGCCATTTCCAGGATGAGCCGCTGGTGCGCCACGCCTTCGCCGGGCTGGCGGCCGCGGCATCGGGCCTGATCGTTGCGATGGCCCTAAAAATCGCCGCGCCATTGCGGACCGACCTGCTGGGCGGGCTCGTCGCGCTCGTCACCTTCGCGGCCATCGTCTGGCTGCGCTTGCCGTTGCTGGCGACCATGGCGGTCATGGCACCGCTTGGCATCGCCCTGGCATGGAAGCGCGCACGATGAACGACCTGATCGACCTCGCCGTGCTCTACGGCCATCTCTCTCTGCTGGCTTTCGGCGGCGGCCCGACGGTGCTGCCCGAGATGCAGCGCCAGATCGTCGAACATGGCTGGATGACGGCCGCCGAGTTCGCCGCCTTGTTCGCCCTCGCCCAGGCGGCGCCGGGGCCGAACATGCTGGTCTCCACCCTGGTCGGGTTGCGCGTCGCCGGGCTGCCGGGCGCCATAATCGCCACGCTCGGGATGATCACCCCCTCCAGCGTGCTGACGGTGATTTGCCTCAGCGCGTGGGACCGTTTCCGCGACGCACCGTGGCGCAAGATCGTTCAGGCCGGCATCGTGCCGGTCACCGCCGGGCTGTTCCTCGCCGCCGCCCTGCTGATCGCGCAGGCCGCCGACCGCTCCATCCCGCTTGCGCTGCTGACGGTGGCGGTCGCCGGGATCAGTTTTGCGACCAAAATCCACCCGCTCTGGCTGCTCGCCGCCGGCGCCGTGCTGGGGGTTATCGGCGCGGTGTGAACCGGCTAAGACATTCCGGTCCAAGGGAGAAACACCATGCATTTCTACAATTCCGTCGGCCCCAACCCGCAAGTCGTCCGCATGTTCATGGCCGAGCGCGGCATCGAGGTTCCGCAGACCACGGTCGATCTGCGCGGCGGCGAGAACCGCCGGGCCGATTACATGGCCAAGAACCCGTTCGGCCAGCTGCCCTGCCTGGAACTGGATGATGGCTCCTTCCTCGCCGAGATCACCGTGATCTGCGAGTATCTCGACGAGACGACGCAGGGCATGTCGCTGATCGGCGCCAATGCCAAGGAGCGCGCCGAGACCCGCATGTGGGTGCGCCGGATCGACCTCAACATCATCGAGCCGCTCACCAACAGCCTGCGCTTCTCCAAGCTGCTGAAGCTGTTCGAGAGCCGCATCCACGTCATCCCCCAAGCCGCGGATGACCTGCTGATCACGGCCCAGAAGAACCTCGCCTGGCTCAATGGGCAGATGGCGGGCAAGACCTGGATCTGCGGCGACCGCTTCACCCTCGCCGACATCCTGCTCTTCGTGTTCATCGGCTTCGGCGGCAACTTCGGGGTCACGCTCGACCCCGCGAACACCAACCTGCTCGCCTGGGTCGAGCGCGTGAAAGCACGGCCCAGCAGCGCCGCCTGACGCGACGGGCCTACGCCACCGCGCCGGTGGCGTAGGCCTGGGCCCAGCGGGGGAAGCCGTTGGCGAGCGCCTGGGCCGAAGTCGCTTCCCAATCATATTCGAGCGCGATCATCTCCGCCCCCCAGCGCCCGTTGCGGCGGGTCAGTACGGCGTAGCGGGCGTGCGGAGATCGGTGTTCGGATTGCCCGGCAGTGGGTGAGTCGGCAAACACCGGGCAGCCGACGGTGCCGGGGTTGAAGATCAGGCAACCGCCGGGGATCTGGGTAACGCTCTGCCGGTGGCTGTGGCCGCACAACACCACCTGGCGCGCCACCGCCGCCCCGAGGCGCTCGAGGATGAGCGCTCGGCTGGCTGGGATCAGCCGGCTGTCGTGGATTTCCTCGGTGAGATAGCTGGCATCGTCGATCGGCGTGCCATGCACCGCCAGCACATCGCCATCGAGTTCAACGCTTGGCGGCAGGCCGTGAAGCCAGGCCCTCTGCACATCGGTCAACGCCGCATGCTCGAAGCGCGCGGCCGGTGGAAGCTTGTCGATCGGACGGTCACCCATCCACCGATCGTGATTGCCCCGTACGGTCGGCAGCGCCAGCGATTGCAGCAGGGCCACCGTCTCGCGCGGCCATAGTGGGCCGGCCCCGAGGTCCCCCAGATTGACGGTGGCATCGACCGCGCGGGTCTTGATGTCGGCAAGCACCCGTTCGAGGGCCAGCAGATTGCCGTGGATATCGGAGATGACGGCGAGGCGCATCAGGCGCTCGTGTCGACCGGGGTGATCTCGCGCGGCAGCCCGTTGCGATACACATATGTGGCGCCCGGAAGCTCGGGATGGTTCATCGTGCAGCCCGCGTAGTTCCCCGCCGCGTCATGGAACAGCTGCCGGTGTTCTTCGACGCCGCCCCACACCGCTCCGAGCTGGTGGTAATGGTACTGCACCGCGCGGCGGCGCATGTTGGACGTGTTGGCCGCGGTGAAATGATGCACCATGGAATGAAATATCAGCGCATCGCCAGGCTGCATCTCCACCGCCACCCGTTGCTCCGCCTGCAATTTCTCCGGCACGATCCGGCATAAGTTGAAATCATTTTCGTGGACATGCGGAACTCCCCCCGCCAGATGCGTCCCCGGCACCAGTTCCATGCACCCGTTCGCCTTCAATGCCTCGTCCAGCGCGATCCACACGCCCACCACCAGGCCGGGATCGGTCACCCGGAAATACGCGGCATCTTGATGCCACGGCTTCTCGCCGCCAATCCGTGGTGGTTTCACCAGGGCCATCTCCTGCATCAGCACGCGGCCCTGGCCGAGCAACTGGTCGAGCACCGCATGCAGGCGGCGGCTGAAGGCGGCGGCCTTGAGCGCGTCGGAGGCCTCGCAGAAATCCATGTACTTGCGGATGGCGAATTCGCGCTCCTCCGGGGCCATCCGGGTGACATCGATGCCGGTCTCGTACATGCGCCTGCTTGCAGGCCTCCACATGGGCGGGGCCGAGCAGATTGCGCACCACGATGAAACCGTCGCGGCGGTACTGGGCGATCTCGGCGCCGTTGAGCAGCGTGATGTCCTGGCTGGGGGCGATATCCATGGTGGTGTCCTCCGGGCGGGTTTCGCGCAGCATGGCGCATTATGACCCTTTCGTAAAAGGCTTGGCATGGCGCCGGTTCTGTCCCTAACCTCGCCTCCCAACCCGAGGCGCCCGCATGAGCAGCACCGTCCCTCCGGCCCGCGGCAATGCGCCGCATGATCGCCGCCCCATCGTGCTCACCTCGCACCCCAACCAGGGCGGCGGACAACTTGCTGTGAAATGGGGGGCGGGTGAGCCCTCGGCACGCGGCCCGATCGTCGCCACGCTGCACAACCCCGGCGGCCGCAACGCGATCGGCACCCATTCCGGCGCCTATTCGCTCTACCGCGCCCTCGCCGTGGCGTCCGGCCAGCTCGACGCGCTGCACCGGCCGGACCTCACCAACACCGCGCCGGCCGCCGCCATCGGGCCGTTCCCGCAATGGGGTGACCCCGACAAGATCGTCTCGCTCGATCCCTTCGGCCACATAGTCGGCCAGATCTTCCCCGAGGCCCTCGCCGCCGGATGGGACGTGCGGCCCACCATCGCGGTCACCAAAGCGCGCATCAACATGCCGGAAATCCGCGACGCCATCGCCGCCGGCCGCCTCACCCCCGATGGCGACATCCTCACCCCCGCCGGTGACGCCCGGGTCACCAAGGTCGCCATCGAACCGGTCTGGCACCTTCCCGGCGTGGCGCGGCGCTTCGGTATCTCCACCACCGCGCTCCGCCGCGGCTTGTTCGAGCAGACCGGCGGCATGTTCCCCGAGCTCGTCACCCGCCCCGATCTCGACATCTTCCTCCCCCCCATCGGCGGCATGACCGTCTACCTCTTCGGCGACACCACCCGCCTCGGCAAACCCGCCACCAAAATCGCCTGCCGCGTGCATGACGAATGCAACGGCTCCGACGTGTTCGGCTCCGACATCTGCACCTGCCGTCCCTACCTTGCCCATGGCATCGAGGTCTGCATCGAAACCGCACAGCAAGGCGGCGTCGGCGTTGTCGTCTACAACCGCAAGGAAGGCCGCGCGCTTGGCGAGGTCACCAAATTCCTCGTCTACAACGCCCGCAAGCGCCAGGAGGGCGGCGACACCGCGGAGAACTACTTTCAGCGCACCGAATGCGTGGCGGGGGTGACCGACATGCGTTTCCAGGAACTGATGCCCGACGTGCTGCACTGGCTCGGCATCACCCGCATCGACCGGCTGGTCAGCATGAGCAACATGAAATACGCCCCCATCGTCGATAGCGGCATCGAGGTCGTCGAACGCGTGCCGATCCCCGACGCGCTGATCCCGGCGGACGCCAGCGTCGAGATGGACGCCAAGAAGGCGGCCGGCTACTTCACGTCAGTGGTGCCCGGCGCCGACGAGCTGCGCCTGGCCAAAGGACGAGGGCTTCAGGAATGAACGAAATGACCATCGTGCTCGATCACCCGCTGATCCAGCACAAGCTGACCCTGCTGCGCGCCAAAGGCACCAGCACCACCGGATTCCGCCGGCTCGCCCGCGAAATCTCGCTGCTGATGGCCTATGAGGTGACGCGCGGCCTGCCGCTCGAAACCATCCGCATCGAGACGCCGTTGGAAGCGATGGACGCCCCCCAGCTCTCCGGCAAGAAACTCTGCTTCGTCTCCATCCTGCGCGCCGGCAACGGGCTGCTCGACGGCATGCTGGAAATGGTCCCCGGCGCCCGCGTCGGCCATATCGGCCTCTACCGCGACCCGCACACCCTCTCCCCGGTCGAATACTACATCAAACTCCCCGACGACATCGGCGAGCGCCTGGTCATCGTGGTGGACCCCATGCTCGCCACCGGCCACTCCGCCGCCGCCGCCGTCGCCCGCCTCAAACAAGCCGGCGCCAGCCAGATCCGCTTCGCCTGCCTTATCTCCGTCCCCGAGGGCCTCAAAGCCTTCCACGACGAACACCCGGACGTCCAGGTCTTCACCTGCGCCATCGACCGCCAACTCGACGATCACGGCTACATCCGCCCCGGCCTCGGCGACGCTGGAGACAGACTCTACGGAACCAAGTAGCGGCGAAGCGGACCGCGCATCGCGAGAACAGCAAGAGGCTCCGATGGCCGAACCGAAGCCCTCCCTGCTCCCCGCACTCAACTGCGGTAAGCGGGCTCGCTGGCGTCGAGCTGACGCTTCACGCTGTCCAGATGCAGGCGGGCACTGCCGCGGTTGCCGGCGTTGCTTTTGATCTGGTCGAGCGTCTGGCGGATCATGCTCTCCGGCAGGGCCGCAAGCTTGCGCCCGGTGGAGAGTGCCAGCACCTCGGCCTGGGCGGCGC
>JAPLOH010000026.1 GCA_026400845.1 Alphaproteobacteria bacterium | reverse complement strand
GGCTGCATGCTCTACGAACTTATCCCCAACATGCCGGAGCACAGGCTCGCCCCTCTCATGACAGCCTTCGCCAAGGCCATGTCACAGGCCAGCCAATTTAATGGACTGTTTGCAAAATCGAAATGAGGGGATGGTTGAGGTGGGGTCGGGGAGAAGGCAGTATCAATCCTAAGGGAAATACAAAAAGATCTCCCCAACGTTCAGGTTATTTCGGGGACGGATAAATACCACAACTGTCAGGACGCTCCTTATTTTGAGGCGTTGAAGCAGGATTATGGAAGGATGATTGATAGCGCCATCAAGACTTCCAAACCGTATCAAGACAATCGAATCGCAGACAAGGAGACTGCGCGCAGGCAAGGTGAGACCGAGGTCAACAAAGGCATTGATGCGCTGGTGGCTGTTAGAAACGATTTCAGCAACGCAACAAATCACCTCTCAAAAGCCGCGTTGTTTCCTCGCGCGCTGATGTCGCTTCAAACCGCTCGCACATCTTACAGCTCAACCCACAGTGTTTATAGCCGCGTCGCAGCCAATCCGGCGGTCACGGCACTTCCATCCGTTATTAAGCTAACGGTGTTCGAATCCATGCTCAGCATGGTAAATATTTTTGAGACGCTTTTGGCCAGAAGTCGTGAGCCATCGACTTGGCTTTATCTTTTTGTGGCGTTGGTATTGGATGCCTTCATCGCATGCTGCGGTGCCTTGGCCATCTTGTCCTATCGCTCTCGGTCGATATATATCGAGGGTACAAACGTTAGGCAAGGTTGGTAACTGGGTCCCTCTTTCGCACAGGTGATGCGGCTGATCAGAATTCTACATACTTCATTGCACCAATCCGGTAGACAGGAGGAGCATAGCATGTCGGGAAGTGCCAACGTGACGCTGGATGATGGCGGTAATCTAGCTACCTACATGCTGAATCAGCGCATTCATCCGGTGCTTGTTTTCGGTTGCGTGGATTCTGGCAAAAGCTATATGCTGGCGTCAACAATCGCTTATGCGCAACGTGCCGGAGCAGATTACTTCCAGACAGCGCTTGGGGCAACACCATTTCCGCCAGGCTATCCTCACCGCAAAGAGAGAGTCGAATGGGCGGGTCATTTTATGCACGTCATCGTGCCGTCCTTCCTTAATGGTCGCCCGATTGACAACACGAAGTCCGACGCACCATTTTTCATTCCAATCGAAATCACCCACGGGCGATTTCCCCAACCGCTCAAACTTGCTCTTCTCGAGAGCAGAGGGGAGTGGTATCAGCCTGATGTGAGCGACGCAAAGAACGATGGGATACGTAATTTTGGGGGTTTCAAGGAAGAGATTGCTAATATTTTGAGGTATTATACCGATGGTATTTCGGTGATCTTTGTTTGCCCCTCAAATGTGCAGGATGGTAAAGGCGCAGATGACTTCGATCGAAATTTTGAATGCATGGAACACTTTCTTGATGAATACCGCAAAATTAGGAGAATTCACAAAAACGACTCTGTTGTACTCGTTCTTTCGAAATGGGAGTCTGGTTACACAACCGGAAGCACTGATGAGGCGATTTGGAAGCCGCCTCAGAGCGCAGTTATATCCAAATTGCGCACCAGCCCTGCCTCCCAAAAATTTTGGAATGCATTCAGAGCGATGCAGGGCTTCGTAAGCGGTATTAAAGTTATCGTACCTTTTTCGTGCGGGTGGTTCAGAGACGACAAGAGGGAAGTGATCCCAGGTCAGGATGTTGCATTCTTTGATAATTTTGCGGAAAATCTTTGGAAATATATATTGTGGAATTCCCCAGTAACACGGGAGCAATTATTTTCAATTAATCCTCCAAGTGGGGATATTCATTCTACTCTGTCGCACCGTCTAAACAGAATTTTGCTCGGTGGCATCGTTTGATCTCGCAAACCACGCACCGCCGTAGTCCGCCAGCTCTTGGTGCAGTGGCAACTGCTGTTACTGGGTATTCCAATGGGCAGTATGTGAGGATCGGACCTTCAAACGGATTGGGGGTTGGGATAATTGAGAGGAATAAGCAGCTTTTATTCGAGTTAAATCAACAAATTGTCCAGGGCTGGAAGAAGATTCCGCCCCTTGCGATTGTTTCCCGTTATCGCCTGGGAGTTGATATGGCGACCGTGGTCTCGATCGCGTGCGACCAACCGAAGTGCGACCGCCATGGGGCGTATTGTGGCATCTCAGTCTGTATTTTAAACAACAATATCGAGGACGTTGGAGAAGTATGGCGCAGCCTAGTAGGTAGTTTTGGAGAATTCTTGTCTGACATCCAATCCCGCGATCACTTGAACAATTTCAGTGATATCAAAGTTCCGAGCAGCCTCGGGGAATTAGCCGAGAGACTTCGCGGTGTGCAACCTGTTCCGGACGATTCTGTATTTCTGCGCAGCGGTCTGTCCGCGTCGCACGACCGGAGGCCTTGCCTCATCACGCAAATTGACTCCTCTTCAAACTTCGATCGAGCCCTTTTGTGCCGCTGGGCTCAAGAGTCGTCGTACTTTCGACCATGGCAGCAGGTTGCATTTTTGGTGAGTCCTCAGGATACATTCGCCCTCCGGCAACACAATCGTCTTCGGGTTATGGCGCTAATGCCACAAACTAGCGACTTCGAGACGCGCGACGGTGACGGCCTCTATGCGCAACCACCAGTCCCCTACGAGCAGTTGCCTGATATAGAGGGAAATGCGCCAACACAACATCTGTTCGACCCCCGATCCTTACCGCTTTCGAGTTCGAGCGAAGAGGTCGAACCCCAAGACCAAATGCCATATGAGGCCCGTCAACGGAAAGATAAGACCGGTGGTGGGCACACGGTCCAACGTCATATCTCGATACTATCCGACACTAAATGGGTATTATTTTACGGGTTTATGGCCATTTTATCAATATCAGCAGTCATTTTTGTGTTCTACCGCCCGTGGGGCGAAACTACGTTCGCGGCCCAGCAAGACCTAGTATCCTATGAGCAACAATTCAAAGACATGAAGAGGGACATCGCTGCCTTGAAGTCTGAGCTTGACGTTCTAAGACAAAGGCCCGAAGCTCCGGCATTAACTTCTATAACGACCATGAGTCCAGCTACCCTGAAGAGTCTTATCGTTTCAACACTATCCAATCCATTGTTAAGAGAACAACTGAAGGATAAAACTCTACTGGCAGCCGCGGTTGACCTTAAAGCGCAACTAACGAGTATTTGTATAGGCTTTTTTTCGTTGTTTCCCGGTGACTCCGTTTCGATAGCGCCATCTGACCCTAAACCACCGACGTGCCCTGCCCGCTAGAACATCTCTTGTGTTGGACACTCTCCATGCGCCTCGGCGAGGGAGCGGTTGCTGGTGACGCGTTCCGCGGGTGCCACTAGGTCGTGGGATTGAGAGACTGACCCGCCCGGCCCCGCTGGCCGCTACTCCGCGGCCAGCGCCACACCCGAGAGGCCAAATTCGCCGGCCAGCACGGTGTAGCTGCGGCGGCGTGCGGCGGCGTCATAGCAGGTCGACAGCACAGCGACTTCGTCAACCCCGAGTTCGCGGGCAAGGGCCCGGATGCGCTCTCCGACGGTAGCGGGCGTGCCCCAGAAGGCGCGTTCGCGGATGCGGGCGAGGCGGCTGAGGTCGGTCGGGGAGTAGTCGTAGGCGGCGGCTTCCTCGGGGGAGGGCAGCGGGGCGAAAATGCCCTTGTCGCGCCACAAACGGGCAAGCGCGCGGCTGGAGAACAGGCGCTCGGCCGCGGCCTCCGTGTCGGCCGCCAGCGCCCAGACGCAGATGGCGGCGTAGGGGGCGGCCAGCGTCGGGCTTGGGCGGAACAGGGTGCGGTAGGTCTCGATCGCCTCGGCGCAGCCGGCACCGTCGGTGATGAAATGGGCGAAGCAGTACGGCAGGCCGAAATGGGCGGCGACCTGGGCGCCGAAGTCGGAACTGCCGAGCACCCAGATCTCGGGCGTCGTCGGCCCGGTCGGCATCGCCAGCACGTCACGGAACGGGTGTTTCTCGACCAGGCGCTCGCCGTTTAGCCAGGCAATCAGGTCCCGCACGGCGGCGGGGAAGTGCTCGGCGGCCTGGGCGGCATTGGGGTTGAGGGCGTGGGCGGTCAACCCGTCCGAGCCCGGGGCGCGGCCGAGCCCGAGGTCGATGCGGCCGGGGGCGATGGCTTCCAGCACGCGGAACTGCTCGGCGACCTTGAGCGCCGAATAATGCGGCAGCATGACGCCCGCGGAGCCGACACGGATGCGCGTCGTGGTGGCAGCGATGGCGGAGATCAGGATTTCCGGCGCAGAACCGGCGATGGAGGCGGAGTTGTGGTGCTCGGCCACCCAATAGCGATGATAGCCGAGCGCCTCGGTGTGGCGCGCGAGCAGCAGGCTTTCGCGGATCGACTGGTCGGCGCTGCGTCCGGTCACCACCGTCGATTGATCCAGAACCGAAAGTCGCATCGCAAGCCTCCGCGTGTGGGTTGGCACATTGGCACGCCCGGCGGAACGGGCAAGCCCGCCGGGCGCATTGCCGCCACGAAGCGGTTGAACCGAAGGCGCTTCGGCGGCTATGGTCCGGCGCAAATCTTGGGAGCAGGTGATGGCACGGATCGCGATTGCGGTGGTTGCCGCTTGGGTTGTTGCCGCCGCAGCGGTTGTCAACGTCACGCCGGCGCTGGCGGCGCCCCCGGTATGGGCGGGGTTCGGCGGCAATGCGCAGCACATCGCGCGCGCCCCGGCCGGCGCGCAGGATTTCGTCAACATGCATTGGACCGCCAAGGTCGACGAGGCGCCGCAGTTGAGGGGCGGCCAGTTGCTGATCCATTACGGGTCGCCGATGATCACCGCGCTCAACAACGTGCTGATCCCCGTGAAGGGGACGGCCACCGGCGGGTTCCGCGTCGATGTGCGCAACGGCAAGACGGGTGCGTTGTTCTGGTCGCTGGCGACCGACTGGGCGATGCCGGCGCATAATTGGGCGCCGCCGCTGCCGGCGGTGGTGGACACCGGGAACCGGCTCTACGTGGCCGGCGCCGGCGGCTCGCTGATCCGCCGCACCGTGGTGGACCAGGCCACCGGCGCGCTCAGCCGCGTCGTCTTCTACGGGCTGGGCGAATACCAGTCGCGCCGGACCGCCTACAACCGCGCGGTGCAGATCAGCACACCGCTGACATCGGATGCCAGCAACACCATCTTCTTCGGCTTCACAGTGACCGGCGCCACCAATGCCGGGCTCAAGAGCGGGATCGCCCGGGTGACCCAGAACGGCACCGGGGCCTGGACCAGCGCCGCCACTGCGTCGGGCGATGCGACGATGACGCAGGTGGCAATGAATTGCGCGCCGGCGCTCTCGCCCGACGGCAGGACGGTCTACATCGCGGTCTCCAACGGCAGTTCCGGCTACCTCCTCGGCCTCGATGCAACGACGCTGGCTCCAAGATACAAGGTGGCGCTGCTCGACCCTGCATCCGGGCTGAAGGCACAGATCTCCAACGACAGCACTGCCTCGCCCACCGTCGGGCCGGATGGAGATGTCTATTTCGGCGTGCTGGAAAATCCGTTCGTTCACAACGACCGCGGTTGGCTGCTGCATTTCAGCGCCGATCTCACGGTCAAGAAGACGCCTGGCTCATTCGGCTGGGACAACACCGCCTCGATCGTGCCAACGGCGCTCATCCCGTCCTATACCGGCCCGTCCAGCTATCTGCTGATGACGAAATACAACAACTACCACGGGTTGCCGAATTCCGGTGACGGGCGCAACCGGATCGCCATCATCGACCCCAACCAGACCCAGGCCGACCCCTATAGCTCGGCAACCGTGATGAAGGACATCCAGACCATCCTGGCGCC
This sequence comes from Alphaproteobacteria bacterium, assembly GCA_026400845.1. Taxonomy (GTDB): domain Bacteria; phylum Pseudomonadota; class Alphaproteobacteria; order Acetobacterales; family Acetobacteraceae; genus CAIYPH01. Next base: position 1,885 of record JAPLOH010000026.1, on the reverse strand, counting down.
GACCCAGGAGCCCGGCGAGCCGGCCGGGGTGGTCTATGAATGGTGCCTCAACTCCGCCGTGGTGGACGCGGTGAATGGGGTGGTGATCGCCAACAGCGAGGATGGCCGGGTCTATCGGTGGGACCTCGCGACCAACACCCTCACCCAGTCGATGACGCTGAACCCGCCAGTGCCGGAGGCCTATACGATGACGCTGATCGGGCCAGACGGCACGGTCTACGTGATCAACAACTCGACCCTGCACGCCATCGGGTTCTGAATCATACCCGGCTGTAGATGTCCTCGATGCGCACGATGTCGTCCTCGCCGAGATAGGCGCCGGACTGCACCTCGATCAGCGTGAGCGGAATGCGGCCGGGGTTTTCGAGCCGGTGGATGCAGCCGAGCGGCAGATAGATGCTCTCGTTCTCGCGCACCAGCAGCGTCTCGGTGTCGCGTGTTACCACCGCCGAGCCGTTCACCACCACCCAGTGCTCGGCGCGGTGAAAATGCTTTTGCAGCGAAAGCTTCCCGCCCGGCGTCACCACGATGCGCTTGACCTGGAAGCGGTCGCCGACAATCAGGCTCTCGTAGAACCCCCAGGGGCGGTAGACCCGGTTGTGTGCCACCGCCTGGTGGCGCTTCGCCGCTTTCAGCCGGTCCACCACCTTCTTGACGTCCTGCGCGCGGTCGCGGTGCATCGCCAGCACCGCGTCCTCGGTGACCACCACCACCGCATCCGATAGGCCGACCACGGCGGTGACGATGCCGTCGGAGCGCACGTAACAGTTCGCCGCCCCCTCCAGCAGCACGTCGCCGAGCGCCACGTTGCCGGCGGCGTCCTTGGCGCCAAGCTCCCACAGGGCGCCCCAGGAGCCGACATCGGTCCAGCCGATATCGGCCGGCACCACGGCGGCATGCGAGGTGCGTTCGGCCACCGCGTAGTCGAGGCTGATATTGGGGCTGGCGGCGAAGGCCTCGGGGTCGAGCCGGATGAAGTCAAGATCGGTCTTGCGGCTGGTCACGGCGGCCTGGACCGGGGCCATCACCTCGGGCGCATGGGCACGCATCTCGTCGATCAGCGTGCGTGCCGTGAAGACGAACATGCCGGAATTCCACAAATGCCGGCCGCTCGCGACGAGTTGCGTCGCCGTCGCCGCGTCGGGCTTCTCGACGAAGCGGGCCACCGCGTGCACGGCACCGAGCCCGGCGATCGGGTCGCCGACCTCGATGTAGCCGTAGCCGGTCTCGGGCGCGGTCGGCTTCATGCCGAAGGTCACGAAGCGCCCGGCCCGCGCGGCCGCCACCGCGGAGTCGAGCGCGGTGCCGAGGGCGGCGAGATCGGCGATGGCGTGATCGGCGGCCATCATCCACATGACAGCATCCGGGTCGGTCTGGGCGAGCAGCAGGGCCGCCGCCAGAATCGCGGGGGCCGAATTGCGCCCGACCGGCTCCAGCACAACCTGCGCGCCCTCGATCCCCAGGCCGCGCATCTGCTCGGCGGCGAGAAAGCGGTGCTCCTGGTTGCACACCACCATGGGCGGGGCGAAGCCGGGCCCGACGGCCCGCGCGGCGGTATCCTGGATCATCGTGCGATCCGAGATCAGCGGCCAGAACTGCTTGGGGAAACTTTCGCGCGAAACCGGCCACAGGCGCGTGCCCGACCCGCCCGAGAGGATGACCGGAACGATTTTGCCTGCGTCAGTCATGCTGAAATCCTTTGTCGGCACTTGAGCGTTTTAAGGTTGGCGCCGTGACCCTGTCCAGCCGCTGGCACGGCCTTGACCGCGCTCGCACCGGGCGCCACGTTGCCGGGGCTGACCGTGCAAGGAGGCCATCATGGACGTCGAAATCGAGTATTGCGGCTCCTGAAACTACGAACCGCGCGCCCGTGTGGCGCGGGATG
>JAPLOH010000252.1 GCA_026400845.1 Alphaproteobacteria bacterium | reverse complement strand
TGCGCAGCTTCGCGCAATGGGACAGCCATCCCCATGCCGCCAGCGTCGCCGATCTGCCGCTTGTGATCACGCGGATTGGCGATGCGCCGCCGACTCCCTTGCCGCCGGCAGCCGCCCGGCCGCTGGCGGGGCTGCGGGTGCTCGACCTTACCCGCGTTATCGCCGGCCCGGTCGGCGGGCGCACGCTCGCCGCCCATGGCGCCGACGTGCTGCACATCACCGGCCCGGGCGTGCCCAATTTCCCGAACCTCATCATGGATACCGGCCGTGGCAAGCGCGCCGCCGAGGTGGATTTGCGCGGGCCGGCGGGTATCGCCTGCCTGCGGCATCTGGTCGCCGGCGCCGATGTGTTCCTGCAATCCTACCGCCAGGGCGCGCTGGCATCCCTAGGCTTCGCGCCCGCCGAGGTCGCCGCACTGCGGCCGGGGATCGTGGTCGCCGATTTGTCGGCCTATGGCGCCGAGGGCCCTTGGGGCGGCAAGCGCGGCTTCGACTCCCTGGTGCAGACCGCCACCGGCTTCAACCACGCCGAGGCCGAGGCGGCCGGCATCACCGGCCCCAAGCCGCTGCCCTGCCAGGCGCTCGACCATGCCTCCGGCTATTTCCTCGCCTTCGGCACCATGGCGGCGCTGCTGCGGCGCGCACGGGAGGGCGGGAGCTGGAAGGTGTCGGTCTCGCTCGCCGCCACCGCGCGCTGGCTGCGCGGCCTCGGCCGCCTGCCCGTCGGGCTCGCCGCGCCGGAAATGACGCAGGAGGGTATCGCGGATTTCCTGGAAGTCACCGGCGCCGTCACCGCCGTGCGCCACGCGGCCCAGCTCTCGGAAACGCCGGCCTTCTGGCACGCCCCCGCGGCGCCGCTGGGGTCTTCCGCGCCGGCTTGGTGAGCCGGCGCCCGCTCCATCGTCATTGCGAGCGCAGCGAAGCAATCCATGCCGCCACCGGGCGGGAGTGCGCATGAGCGTGGATTGCTTCGGCTGCGCCTCGCAATGACGGAATTTGGGGTGCGAGAAATTAATCTGGTTCGACGAGAAATTCCGCTTGATATCGGCGTATGAGTTCGCTATATGTTCACTTCCCTCGTGCGGAGTGACCCAACGCAAATGCGCCGGCCGCTTGCCCCTCTCCCCGTGCCCACCAACGGCATCGCCGCCCTGATCGGCGGAATGCTGGGTGCGCTGCTGTACGCATTGCTGGGGTGGATGCAGGTCAGCCGGGCACGGCGCGGCGCGGCCCTGGAGGGGACGTTGGCGCCGGTGCTGGCGGCGCAGGAGTCCATCACGCTCGACCTTGAACCCATCGTGGAATGGGAGTGTGTGCCGGCGCCCTGGCGCGCCGGGCAGTTGCTGCCGTGGCGCCATGCACGGGCGATGTCCCTCAAGCTGCCCTGCCGTTTTGCGCAGGCCGGGGTGGCCGGGTGCGGGCCACCCGCGAGCCCCGTCATGGTTTGAGCGGTGCTGACCGGCATGGATTGGCTTCCATGCGCGGGGGATTTGCCGTGCCTGCTGTTCTTTGAGACGTGAATCGGGTTCTGTCGGCCCAGTTGCTCGCGCTGTGCCCTGCGCTCACCCGCCGGGCAGCACGGTGACGCCCGCCGGATCGAGCGCGATGCGGACCTCCGCACCGGCCGCGAGAGGCGCCGCAACATCGGCGCTGATGACGAAGAGGGCGGCGGCGAGGCCGGGGACCGCGACGTCATACTCCATGTGGCTGCCGAGATAGGCTGCTTTGGCGATGGTCGCGGCGAGGCCTCCGGCATCACCGAGGCGCACCGCCTGCGGGCGGATCGCCACCTCCACGTCGCCCTCGGCGGCGCCGCGATGCGCCACCTCAACCACCATCCCGCCGATCGTCACGCTGGCCAGATCGCCGCCGGTGCGGCGCAGGTGGCCCGGCGCCAGGTTCGAATCCCCGATGAAATCGGCGATGAAGCGGCTGGACGGCTGCTCGTACAGGGCACGCGGCGCGCCATCCTGCGCGATCCGCCCGTCGTTCATCACGATGATCCGGTCCGAAACCGCGAGGGCCTCCTGCTGGTCATGCGTGACATAGATCACCGTGAGCTTGAGTTCCTGTTGCAGCGCGCGGATCTCCTCGCGGACATGGCGGCGCAATTTAGCGTCGAGGTTGGAGAGCGGTTCATCGAACAGCAGCACTTTCGGCTCAAGTACGATGGCGCGGGCCACCGCGACGCGCTGCTGCTGGCCGCCGGAGAGTTCGCTCGGCAGCCGCGCCTCGAAGCCGGCCAGCCCGACCAACGCGAGTTTCTCGCGCGCCTGGATTTCCGCCTTGTCGCGCCGCAGCCCGGAGGCGCGCAGCCCGTAGCAGGCATTCTCCAATACCGTCATGTGGGGGAACAGCGCGTAGGATTGGAACACCATGCTGACATCGCGCTCGGCGGCCGATAGCGTGGTGACATCCCGCCCGCCGATGGAAATGCCTCCGCCGGACGCGTGCTCAAGGCCGGCCACGAGGCGCAACGTCGTCGTCTTGCCGCAGCCGGAGGGGCCGAGCAGGGTGACCAGCGTGCCGGCCTCGATGTCGAAGCTGATGGCGTCCACCGCCGTCACGCCGCCGTAGCGCTTGCTCACCTGGCGGAAGGACACCGCAATTTCGCTCATAGGGCCACCGCCTCCGTGGGCGCGGCGATCACGCCGCGCCGGCCAATCCGCTGCCGCCCGACGGCGGCCGAAATTCCGCTCAGCACCGCGGCCATGACCACGATCAGCACCGCGGAATAGACCAGCGCCACCCCGTATTCTCCGACATCGGCGCGCCCGACGATGTAGACGGTGGCGAGGTTGTATTCGCCGGACACCAGGAAAATCACCGCGCTCACCGTCGTGATGGCGCGCACAAAGCTGTAGACCATGGCGGTGACGATCGCCGGGCGCAGGATCGGCAGGATCACCAGCCGGAGCGTGCGGAAGGAGCGCGCCCGCAGGGTCGCGGAGGCCTCGTCGAGGCTGCGATCGACCTGCGCGAGGGAGGCGAGGCCGGCGCGGATGCCGACCGGCATGTTCCTGAACACGAAGGAAATCACGATGATCAGCCCGGTGCCGGTGAGTTCTACCGGGGGCACGTTGAAGGCGAGGATGTAGCTGATGCCGATCACCGTGCCGGGAATGGCGAAACTCATCATCGTCGCGAATTCGAAAGCGCCCTTGCCGCGGAAATCCTGCCGGTTGAGCAGATAGGCGGTCAGCAGACCCAGCGCGGCGGTCACGGGGGTGGCGATGGCGGCGAGTTGCATGGTGGTGATGAAGCTGCGCCAGCCGGAGCCGGAGAGGAACCAGCCGCCGACGCCGTGGTCGATCGAGAAGGCGGTCAGGAAGTATTGCAGCGTCGGTGTCCAGTCGCGCCCGAACGTCACCACGAAGCCGCCGCCGAGGATGATGGCGTAGACCACGACGGTGAGCAGCATCCACGGCGCCACCACCGCCACGCAAACGCCGCGGAGCAGGCCGGGGAGGGGGGCCGACAGCCCGGCATCGCCTTTGCCCGTCACCGTCGCGTAGCTGCGCGAACCGGTCCAGGCGCGCTGGACGAAGAAGGCGCTCAGCGTGAAGCCGAGCAGCACCAGCGCCAGCACCGCCGCGCGCCCCTGGTCATGCGCGGCGCCGACCACAGCGAAGAAGATGTCGGTCGCCAGCACGTTGAAATTGCCGCCGAGCATCAGCGGGTTGGCGAAATCGGCCAGGCT
>JAPLOH010000101.1 GCA_026400845.1 Alphaproteobacteria bacterium | reverse complement strand
TTAGTTCCGGAGAATAAGGAGGCAGTTTCATTAACGTAATATTTTTAGGAATGATCAAAGAATTAGCTGAGTGCCAACCGGCGCCATCGAGCAAAATCACAGCGTGTCCTTTAACGGATGCGGGTCTGGGGGCGCAGCCCCCAGCGGGGTCAAGGGGCAGCGCCCCTTGCCTTCCTACCCGCCCCACTCACCGCACCGACGTGATGGCGTTGCGGTTCTGGGCCCAGGCGTCGGCGGAGGAGCCCAGCGCGGTCGGGCGTTCCTTGCCGTAGCTGACGGCGTTGATGCGGCTTTGGGCGACGCCGCGGGCGACGAGGTAGGCCTGGGCGGCCATGGCGCGGCGTTGGCCGAGGGCGAGGTTGTATTCGGTGGTGCCGCGTTCGTCGGCATTGCCGGCGATCGTTACGGTGTTCTGCGGATATTGCTTGAGCCAGGCGGCCTGCTTGTCGAGTGTCTGGCCGTTGTTGCGGGCCGGCGGTGTGCTGCCGGCGATGGCGGATTTGTCGGTGTCGAAGAACACCCGGTCGCCGACGTTGGCGACGAGGTCTTCCTGGCTGCCCGGCCGGACCACCTTCGAGCCGCCGGCGCCACCCGCTCCGCCGGCGCCCGCGGCACCGCTGGCGTTGGTTGAATCGCTGCTGGAGCACGCCGCCAGCATCAACACGGCGGCGAGGGCGGGGAACAAGGTTTTCAGCATCACAATTCAATCCACTTCGGGTTGACAGAAACGACATGGGCGCCGCGCGCGCATACAACCCGAGTCGCGCGATTCGTGGCCAGCGCCATTTGGTGACAATCGGGTAACCTGCGGGCCGACGCTACAGCCGGTAGACCGACAGCGCGTTGTCGCGGAATATCATCCGCCGTTCCGCCTCGCTGAGTCGGCAGGGAAAGGCGGTGTTGGGGTCGTCGAAATCCCAGTGCGGGTAGTCGGTGGCGTAGACGATGCGATCCCAGCCGATCCAGGCGAGGATGCGGCGGAGGTCCTCGGGGTCCTCAGGCTCCTCCATCGGCTGGGTGGAGAACCACAGGTTGCGCTTCATGTAGTCGGACGGCTTCATCCTGAGATGCGGCACCTCGGAGCGCATTTTCGCGAAATGCGCGTCGAGCCGCCAGGCGAGCGAGGGCGCCCAGGCGAATCCGCCTTCGATGAGGATCACCTTCAGGGTCGGGAAGCGCTCGAATACCCCTTCGAGGATCAGCGAGGTCGCCTGGCACTGCATCGCGTGGATCAGCCCGTGATGATCCTCGATGTAGAACGAGGGCCAGCCGGCGGCTGTCGGGGCGTGGCCGCTGTCGCCGCCGACATGCATGCCGATGGGCAGCCCGTGCCGGGCGGCGGCCTCGAAAATCGGCCAGTAGCGCTTGCGCCCGATCGGTTCGGAACTGCGCGAGGTCATCTGGATCTGCGCGTAGTTGAGGTCGGGCGCCCGCCGCTCGATCTCGGCGACGGCCGCCGCGGGGTCCTCGATCGGCACCTGGATGGAGGCGCGCAGGCGCGGCTCGTGGGTCACCAGCGCGGCGACCTGCCAATCGTTGATGGCGCTGCACAAGGCGGCCGAAAGCTCGGGGTTGCGCACTTCGCTGGCGCCGAACAAAGGTTCGAGAATGCCGATCTCGATGTCGTAGCGATCGAGCAGTTGCGCCCGCATGAACGCGAGGTCGGAGCCCGGCGGCTTGCCGCCGGGCGGCCAGGCGTCACGCCGCGCGGTGTTGGGCATGAAGCGCGGATAGGTGCCGCGCTCGGCATAGGGCTTGCGCGTGAGCTTGCCGTATTCGGCGATATGCTGGCGCCAGCGGGCGGAGAGGAAGGGGTCGAGATCGCGCGGGCTCGCCAGCGCGGGATGGATGTCGCTGTCGATGATGCGAAACCGGGTCGTCGCATCGGTCTGTCGTTCGAGTACCGCGCTCATGCCGCCATCTCCCCGAGGCGGGCGTAGGTCGCCCGCGGATTGTCCACCATTATTTTGCGCGCCAATGCCGGCGATATGCCGGGCGGCAGCGCGTTCAGCCCCTCGAACTGCCAGTGCGGATAGTCGGTCGCGAACAGCAGCATGTCCTCCGAGCCGATCTGCTCGATCACCTGGGCGACGATGTCGGGTTCCGCCGGCACGTCGAACGGCTGCACGGTGAGGCGGACATGGTCGCGAATGATCTCAGCCGGTGGGCGCTTCACCCAGGGCACCTCGGCGCGCACGCCCCGCCAGGTTTTCACCGCGCGCCACAGGAAACCGGGCAGCCAGGAGACGCCGGATTCAATGAGCACGATGCGCAGGCCGGGGAACCGCTCGAAGATGCCCTCGGAGACCAGGCTCAGCAGCTGGTCTTCGAAGTTCTGCGAGGCGGCGACGTAGTCGTGCAGATAATGCGAGGGCCAGCCGTTGGAGGTCGGCGCGTGGCGGAACATCGAGCCGGCATGGATGCCGATGGGCAGGCCGTGCTTCTCGGCGGCGGCGAAGATCGGCCAGTAGTAGCTTTTGCCGTAGAGCATCTCGGCGGCCGAGGGCAGCAGGATCTGCACGAAGCGGCGATCGGGGGCGAGGCGTTCGATCTCCTCCACCGCCAGATGCGGCGCCTGGGCCGGCACCACGATGGAGGCGCGCAAGCGGGCGTCGCGGTTCAGCCACTTGTCGACGATCCAGTCGTTGATCGCCGAGCAGATCGCCGCCCCCATGGTTTCGCTGACCGCGACCTGGCCGCCATACATGGTGTTGCAGATCGCCGCCCTGCTGCCGAAAGCGGTGATCCCATCGCGCAGGAAGGCCGCGATATCGGTGCCCGGCTTGCCGGCACCCCGCCAGTCCGCCCGGCAGGCGATCGGCGCGTTTGGCGGGTAGGAGGCGAGGTCGAACCCGTCCATACCGCGCTGCACGAAGGCATCGCGCCAATGGTCGGTCATGTAGGGCAACAGGGTGGCAATCCCCGGAACCCCCGGATGGACGTCGCAGTCGATCGCCCCTTGCGTCAACGCGTTCATCGGATCCCCCATCGTTGCGCCTGTTTTGCCATGGTTCGCATGTCGCGTCACGTGCTCTTGCGGTCGAGCACGTCGGTGACATCGCGATCAAGCCGGGCCTGCAGGGCGAGCAGCAGGCTGTTCTGGTATTCGAGATGGCGCAGGATCACCTCGATCTCCTGCTCGGCCTTCACGTTGACTTCGAGGTCGTGCTGGGCACGGACCTCGGAATGGCGGCCCTGCACGTTCTGGCCGACCATGATCAGCGGCATCAGCAGGATCTGCATCACGTTGGACATGAACAGCCACAGCACGAAGGCCATCGGCGGATCGAACTGGAGCTTTGCCGGGGCCAGCAGGTTCCAGGACAGCCAAAGGAACGTCCAGACGGCGATCAGCAGGAAAAATCCCATCGAGCCCACCCGGTCGGTGATCCAGACGGCGGCGCGCTCCAGCCGGGAGAGCCGGTTGCAGGTTTCGTGGTAACTGTCGCGCACCGGGCGCCTGCGGGCCAGCACGGCGGCGATCGGCGGCGGGGGGGCGGTCATCGCTTGCGTCTCCTGCAGGATCATCGTGCGAACAGCGCCTGCATCAGCGCGAACACCACTCCGCCGGCGAGGAAGCCGACCAGGGTGCCGTTGATGCGGACATATTGCAGGTCCTTGCCGACCCGCAGTTCGAGCTTTTCCACCAGCACCGCGGCATCCCAGTTGCCGACGACGTCAGCGATGAAATCGGCAAGCCGCGCCTGGGCGGCCGGCAGCAGCGTGCCGGTAACCCCGGCCACCGCGCGATCGACCCGCTCGCGCGCGCCTGCATCGGTGGCGAGCATGGCGCCGAGATTGGTCAGGGCGGCCTCGATGAGCACGACCGTTCGCCCATTGGGCTTCGCGGCGTCGGCTTCGAGGGCGAGGCGCATGCGGCTCCAGACGTCCCAAAACCAGGCGCGCACAGTATCATGCGCGACGACCTGGCGGAGTGCCGCGCCGATCTCGGCGGCCCGGCCGGACTCGGTTTCGATCCGATCGATCTCGTGGCGCATCCATACGTCGAACGCCGCCCGCAGCTCGGAGCCGTCGGGCTCCATCTTCTCCAGTTCCGCGTTGATCTGCGACAGCACGCGCCGCGCGATGGAGGCGCCGAGCGCCCAGCCGATCAGCCGGCCACCCTGTTCGCGCACCCGCTCCTCGATGGCGGCGCGCAGGGTTTCCTCGCGTTCCAGCAGCAGCGTTTTCAACTGGTTGAGGATGAAGCTGAACACCTCCTGATGCCGTCCGCCGGCGACCATCTGGCGAAGCGCGCGCCCCACCACCCGTCCGGCATCCGGCCCGCCGAGCAGGCGTGGCAGCAGGCGGGCGGCGACCTTGCGGGCGCGGCCATCCTCGACGGTGGCGATCAAACGCGGCAGCAGGCCGGCGAGCGCCTGGGCGGCGGGGCGGACGGAGGCGGGGTCGGCGAGGAAGCGGTTGAAGATACTCGGCACATCGAGGCGCCCTAGTACCTTCTGCAACTCCGTCTGGTTGATCACATGGTTGGCGACGAAGCCACCCAGGGCACGCCCGAGCCGGGCCTTCTGGGCCGGGATGATCGCGGTATGCGGGATCGGCAGGCCGAGCGGGTGGCGGAACAAGGCGGTGACCGCGAACCAGTCGGCCAACCCGCCGACCAGCCCCGCCGTCGCGGCGGCACGCAGGAGTTCCACCCAGTAGAGCGACGGCATCGCGTGGCTCGCCAAGGTGAGGAACGCCATGCCCAGCAGCAGCCCGCCAGCGATGCGGCGATAGCGGCTGAGCGTGGCGCGGGCTGCGTCGTCGGGGTCGGGCATCGCGGTTCCCTGCATGGGTACGGCCATCAGATGGGAACGAAGGGGTGCGGAAACATCAGCGCGGCCGTAGCACGTCGAAATTGCGGGCGCCGATTTCGGGCGGCATCGGGGTGAGCCACGGGGCGGCATCCAGGGTGGCGGTGGCATCGGCGTGGCCGCGGGCCCAGCGCTCCTCCATGGTCTGGCGGCTGAATTCGTAGTCCTTCGTCGCACCCTGGCGCTCGGCCGGGCGGTAGATCAGCTGCACCACGTCCATCGTGGTGACGCAGCCGAAATCATAGAGCGTGCGGGCCTCTGGGGTGGCCCGCAGCTCGGGCGGCAATTTGTCCCACAGCGCGTTGATGCGGTGGCGCAGATCGTGGTTCAGCCGGGCCTGGGTGTTGCCGGCCCGGGTGCGGCTGGAAAAACGGATGTCCTTCTCCCGCTCTGTCACCTCGTCGAGCGTGCGCGGCAGGGGGCCGGCGGCGGCGAACAGGTCGATCTGAAAGGTCAACCGGCTGCGGCGCGGCACGTAGTCGAGCACGTAGCGCAACGGGGTGTTGGAGACCAGCCCGGCATCCCAGTAGAACTGCCCGTCGATCTCGACCGGCGGGAAGCCGGGCGGCAAGGCGCCGCTGGCCATCACGTGCTCGGGCCGGATGGTGGTATGGCGGTTGTCGAACCACACGAAATTACCTGATTTCACATTCACCGCGGCGACGCTGAAGGCGATTTCGCGGGCGTTGATGCGGTCGAAATCGACCAGCCGCTCCAGCGTCGAACGCAACTCGGCGGTATCGTAATACGACGTCACGCCCTTGGCGCCGATGAACTCGAACGGCGCGCGGGGCCGGAAGAAGCCGGGCTGGCCGGACAGCAGGGCCTGGGTGGAGGCGGCCTGGCGGCGGGTGGCGGCGAACAGGTTCGCCATGGCGGGCGCCGGGCGGGTGATGGTCTCCCAGAACTGGCGCAACCGCTCGACCCGCCGCGCCGGCGGATTGCCGGCGATCAGGGCGGCGTTGATGGCGCCGATCGAAATCCCGGCGACCCAGTCGGGCGGATACTCCGATCCGGCGATCGCCGCATAGGCGCCGGCCTGATAGCTGCCCAGCGCGCCACCGCCTTGGAGTACGAGGGCGACCAACTTGTCGTAGGAGGCGGGCCGTGTGGGAGAGGGGCGGGGAGGGGACACTTGGGCTCCGTGGGTTGACATTTCACGCGCTCGGCCGATGCATCGTGCGACACACCAGCGAGATCATGCCATGCGCGCCGCCGTCATTCATCCGCCCCATATCCTGCGCGTCGAGGACGTGGCGATGGACGTCGCCGGGCCACGCGGTGTTACGGTCCGTGTCCGCAATGGCGGCATTTGCGGATCGGACCTGCACTACTACCACCATGGCGGGTTCGGCACGGTACGGGTGCGGGAGCCGATGGTGCTCGGCCATGAGGTGGCTGGCGAGGTGGTGGCGATCGGCAGTTTGGTGACGCGGGTTAAGCCCGGTGACCGCGTGGCGATCAACCCGAGCCTGCCGTGCAACCAATGCCGGTTCTGCCTGGAAGGGGCGCAGATTCATTGCCTCGATATGCGTTTCTACGGTAGCGCCATGCGGGTGCCGCATGTCCAGGGTGGCTTCCGCGAGCAGTTGGTGTGCGACGAGAGCCAGGCCGTCCCCGCCGACATGCCGCCGGAACGCGCCGCCTTCGCGGAACCCCTCGCGGTGTGCCTGCACGCGGTGCGCCAGGCCGGGCCGCTGCTGGGGCGCCGTGTGCTGGTGATGGGCGCCGGGCCGATCGGGGTGCTCTGTGCGATGGTCGCCCGTCACGCCGGCGCGCGGGAGATCGTGGTGACCGACCTGCTCGACGCGCCGCTGGTCCTGGCGGCGCGGCTGGCGGCTGACTGGACGGTGAATGTCGCGACGGATGGGGCGGCGATGGCCCAGTACGGTGCGGAGAAAGGGTATTTCGACGTTGCTTTCGAGGCCTCTGGTAGTGCGCAAGGCGTCGCCTCGGCGCTCCTGGCGCTGCGGCCGGGGGGCACGATGGTGCAGGTCGGGCTCGGGGGGGCGGAGACCGCGGTGCCGATGAACCTGGTGGTCTCCAAGGAAATCACGTTGCGCGGCACTTTCCGCTTCCACGGCGAGTTCGAAATGGCGGTGGCGCTGCTGGCCCGCGGCGCGATCGACGTGGCGCCGCTGCTGACCGAGATCGTGCCGCTGGCCGAGGCGGAACGGGCCTTTACCCTCGCCACCGACCGGCGGCGGGCAATGAAGGTGCAGTTGGCGATATAGTTACTATATCGTAATAAAATAAACACCCCGATGCGTCGCCATTTCGCCGCCTTCGCGACCGGCGCGGCATGGGCGGCGCCTTGGTGCTTGGCGCGGAGCAGGGGGCGGGCGGAGGTCGCGCGTGCGGCGGCGGGGCCGCAGTCCGCCCGTGACGGGCCAGGGCGGGACGGCTGCCGGCGACGCGTGGGTTCGGCGGGAATTCCGGTGGAAAGGCGCTGCATCAGGGCGGCGAAATCGCGGCCCATGCGTGTGAGCGCCGCGTGCAGCGCGCGGCCACCGGGGAGCAGGCGCCACAGCCACGCTCCGAGCAGGGAAGCCAGCAATCCGGCCACGGCTTCGCCGAGGAGAACCGCGGGATGCGGTTCGCCTTGGTGCAGCGCGGGGAGTGGCGTCGCGTGGTTCATGGCGGATAACATAGCCGGAAAACTAGAACAAAACAAGAAAAATATGTGGAATGTAGGAAATTATTTTCGTCGACCGACGATCCCGCTGCGGGAGAGGGCAGGGGGTGCCTCAGAACCCCATGGCTTCGGCATACAGCCGATGGAAGTGATGGACCGCCGCTTCGGTGGTCTGGCCGCCCGCCGGGTCATGCACGAAGCGGCCGGCGGAGTAGCCGCGTGAATTCAGGCCGCGCTGGACGGATTCGCAAATCGCGACGTCCTCCGGCCCGAGGATGGTCTGGCCGTAGATCCGCTTGGCTTCGTCGTCGGGGGCGCCGGGGAGGGCAAAGCTGTGGAAGCGGCGGATTGTGGCGCCGGCACCCTGCGGCAGGGTGGCGCTGACCGAGATCGATGACGCGCCGGGCATGAAGCCGAACGTGGTGGTGGGCCACAGCCACCAGAAGATCGCCTTCTGGTTGGCCTCAGCCGCGACCGGGTACGCCTTGTTTTCGAGCTTGCCGACCATGCCCTTCTGTTTCGACCACAAGCCGTGGATTTCGGTGCGGTAGCACGCCATGTCGATGATGTCGGCGAAGGCGGGGTGGGCGGGGCCGCAATGGTAGCACTCGTGGAAATTGTCGAGCACCACTTTCCAATTGGCCTGCATCGGCCGCGGCGGGCGGGGCGCGATGGGTTTGAGGGCGGCAAAATCCGGCGTCTCGGCCATGATATCGGCGGCGAGATCGGGCACCAGTTCGGCGAGCGGGGTCGCCTGCGGATCAAGGTTGAAGAAGACGAATTTCTCCGCGAAGACTTCGACGCGCACCGTCTTCAGGCAGAACCGCTCCGGATCGAAATGCGGTTGCCGCTCGGCGCCGCGCGCGGTGCGCAGGCTGCCGTCGTCATGGTAGGACCAGGCATGGTAGGGGCAGGTGACGACGCGGGCATTGCCCTGGCCCTCCAGCAACTCGTGCGCCCGGTGCTGGCAGACGTTATAAAACCCGCGCAGCCCGCCGTCGCGCCCGCGCATGACGAGGATGGATTGGTCGAGCACGCGGGCGGTGATGTAGTCGCCGGAGTTCGCGAGATCATCAACGGCGCCGGCGAAGTGCCAGGTGCGGAAGAATAGTTTTTCCCGCTCGGCGGCGAGAGTTTCCTCTGAGGTGTAGACCCAGCCTGGCAGGGTGTCGGACTGGGCGGGGTCGGTGTGGATGGCGACCGGTGTGTGGGTGAGATCGTTCATGGCGGGTCCCCTGGCACTCTTTGGTGGGACGATAGCATTGCGGGGGTGTGGTCGGGAATGGTGGGGCGCGTGATGGGACGTCTGGTGGGATGCTCAAGGGCATCCCACCCTACTTCTTGCTCGGTGCCGGGCTAGCGGGCCTGGCGCTGACGCGGCGGCTAAGTCCGTCCTCCTCCGATACGCCACCGCCCGCCATACGATGGGTCATCCCGCCTTGATCCGATACAGCGCCACGGGATTGGCCCAGAAGGCTTTGCCGGCGAGGTCGGCGCCGAAGACCAGGGCGTTGGGGTTCGCTTTGGCGATGGCTTCGAGCGTGCGGGCACGTCGAGCTTTGCGCGGCCGAAGCCGGTGGCCTTCACCTTGCAGCCGGCGGCGACGAGATCGAGCAGGACGGGCAGCCCGGCGGCGGTCATGCCGAGGTGGTCGATGCTGATTTGCGGGAGTTTGGCGAGTTTGGCCACATGCGGTTTGAGGGCGGCGGCGTCGACATAAAGCTCGGCGTGCCAGCCGGCGACGGCGTGGGCGCGGGTGGCGGTGGCTGTCGAACAGGCGGCGCAGGTGGGCCTGCGCGGCGGCCGAGACGAGGGCCGCCAGCCCGCCGAACGCCGCCCGTCTGCCAAATTCCATCATTCAACCAATCGCCGGCCTTCCCTTGGCGCCCCAGCGGTCAGGGATTCCGATGGTTGGTATGACATACCTCCTAACCGGTTACGCGGACGACGAGCTTGCCCATGTTTTCGCCCCTGAACAACATACCGAGGCCGACCGCGGCCTGGTCGAGCCCCTCGATCACGTGCATGCGTTGCTTGAGCCGCCCGGCGTCGCGCTGGGCGGCGATCCAGTGGCGCGCCTCGCCGAAGCGGGCGGTGAAATCGGTGACCAGCAGCCCCTCGATGCGTCCGCGCTTGCCGATCAGCAGGCCGAGGTTCTTCACCCCGTAGAGATCGCCGGACGCGGTCTGCGAAATCCGCCCGCAAATCACGACCCGCCCGCCGAGCCGCAGATTGGCGATGGCGGCATCGAGCGTGGGGCCGCCGACGTTGTCGAAGAACACATCGACGCCGCCCGGGCATTCCCGCGCGATCGCCGCCGCAAGATCGGGCTCGGCCTTGTAGTCGATGGCGGCATGGAAGCCGAGTTCGCCGGTCAGGATGGCGCATTTCTCCGCCCCGCCGGCGATGCCCACCACCCGGCAGGCCTCGATGCCGGCGATCTGGCCGACCATCTGGCCCACCGCGCCGGCCGCACCGGAGACCAGCACCGTCTCGCCCGGCTTGATCGCGCCCACCGCGCGAATGCCGAAATAGGCGGTCAGTCCGGTCATGCCGATCAGGCCGATCCAGTCGAGCGGGGTGCCGAGTGCGGGGTCGAGCGCCTGAACGTCTGCTGAGGGCAGCGTGGCATGGCTCTGCCAGCCCGGGCGTGCCTGCACCATGTCGCCCGGCGCGAAGCGCGGATCGCCGCTGGCGAGCACCTTGCCGATGCCGAAGCCGCGCATGGTCTCGCCGATCTGCACCGGGGGCACGTAGCCGGGGTTTTCGCTGATCCATACCCGCATCGCCGGATCGATGGAGAGCAACTGCGTCTCCACCAGCACCTCGCCCTCGGCGGGCATGCGGATCGGCACCGTCTCCTCGCGGAAATGCTCGGGGCCGGCGAGGCCGATGGGGCGGGCGGCGAAGACGTAGCGGCGGTTGGCGTTGGGGATCATGCCCGTGTGACTCATGGGATCGCTGCCACCCCGGTGATCTCGAGTTTCCAGCCGGGATCGACCAGCTTGGCCTCGACGGTCGCCCGCGCCGGCTTGGCCTTCGGGTCCATCCAGGCATCCCAGGCGCGGTTCATCGCGGCGGTTTGCGTGATGTCGGTGATGAAGATCTGCACCGAGAGCAGGCGGGATTTGTCGGTGCCGGCCTCGGCCAGCAGCGCGTCGATCTGGCGCAGGATATCGGCGGTCTGGCCCTCGACATCGAGCGAGGTGTCATCGGCGACCTGCCCGGCGAGATAGACGAGCCCGCCATGAACGACGGCGCCGGACAGGCGGGTTTCCTCTTGCAGGCGGCGGATGGTCATGCGGCGTCTCCCCTGATTCAGGGCATCATCCCGCGAAGTGGGTCTGGCGCACAAGACGACGCAGCAGGCTTTCGCGCCGCCCGGCGAGCACGCCGGCGATCCACAAGGCGCCGGCGGCGAGCACTATGGCCGGGCCGGCCGGCACGTCGGCGTGAAAGGACACCAGCAGGCCGATCAGCGAGGCGGCCAGTGCGATCACCACCGCGGCGATCACCTGCGCGCCCAGCGTTTCGCCCCAATGCCGCGCCGCCACCGCCGGCAGCATGATCAGCCCGACCGACATCAACGTGCCCAAAGCGGTGAAGCCGGAGACCACCGCCAGCACCACGAGGGCGAGGAAGCCGAGATGCACCAGCGCGCCGCGCCCGCCGGTGGCGCAGTGGAAATCGGGGTCGAAACTCTCGAGCACCAGCGGCCGCCACAGCAAAGCGAGGCTTGGGAGCACAATTGTTGCCGCGCCGGCCATCAGCAGCAGCGACGTATCGTCCACCGCGAGCACGCTGCCGAACAGCAGATGCGTGAGGTCAACGCCGCGCTGTGCCGAGAGGATTGCCACACCCAGCGCCAGCGCCACCAGGTAGACGCCGGCCAGTTGGCTGTCCTCCCGCCCGCCGGTCGCCCGGCTCAGCGCACCAGCCAGCAGTGCCACCGCGAGCCCCGCGAGGAAGCCGCCCGCCCCCATCGCCGGCACCGAAATGCCGCCCACCACGGCGCCGAGCGCGATGCCGGGCAGGATGCCGTGCTGCAACACGTCGCTCATCAGGCTCATGCGCCGGAGTACGAGGAACACGCCCAGCGGCGGCCCGGCGATCGACAGCGCAACACAGCCGGCCAAGGCGCGGCGCATGAACCCCAGTGCGAAAGGCTCGAACAGGAATTGGATCACGCGGCATCCTGGCAGAGGGCGGGATCGTCCACCCAGGCCTCGGCGGTCAGCCGCGCCCGCAACCGGTGCTCGGGCGACAGCGCGACCGCGGTGCGGTCCCAGGCGATCTTGTCGCGCGCCAGCAGCAGCGTGCGGGGGAATTCGCGGGCGACGAGATCGAGATCATGCAGCACGGCGACGATGGTGCGGCCCTCGTCGTGCCAGCGATGCAGCAGGCGCATGAGGTCGGCCGTGGTGCGCGCGTCAACGGCGGCGAAGGGCTCGTCGAGCAGCATCACCGGGGCGTCCTGCAACGTCAGCCGGGCGAACAGCAGGCGCTGGAACTGCCCGGCCGAGAGGGTGCCGACCAGGCGTCGCTCGAAACCGGACATCCCGACGGAATGCAGCGCCTCGCCGACACGCGCGGCGGACGGCGCCGCCCCGAGGGGGCCGAGCCCGGCGATGCCGCCCATCGCCACCACTTCGGCCGCCGTGATGGGGAAGGCCTTGTCGAGCGAGGGGGTCTGCGGCAGCAGGCCGATGCGGCCGTGGCGCACCACCCGCCCCTCGAAATCGCTATGCAGCCCTGCGAGCGTGCGCATCAGCGTGGTCTTGCCCGCCCCGTTCGGCCCGACAATCGCCGTCATGGTGCCGGTCTCGAAGCGGCCGGAGACGTGATGGACCGCGGGGCGGCGGCCGTAGAGACAGGTGAGGTTGTGAAGTTCAATCATGGCATTTGGTCGATCATTGGACGGCCCACCAGGAGACAAGCCATATCAACAAGATAAGCCCGGACGACAGGACAAGCCTCGGCCCGGCGCCCGCCATCGGGGAAAGGGGATCGTGCATTGGTATAATATAACATTGCGAATTTTCCGAGGCAACCTCGACATCACCCACATCGCGCATTGAACCGGCCACGCGGTGCCCGCATCATGGCGGCCTACTCAGACAGGAAGCCACGCCATGCCCGGCATGCTCGACGGCAAGACCATCATCGTCACCGGCGCCGCCGGCAATCTCGGCCGCGTCACTGTCGCGCATCTGCTCGCCGAGGGCGCCAAAGTCACCGCGTTCGACCGGCCGGGCGCGATGCTGGATGCGCTGCCGGCCCATCCCCGGCTGGCGAAGGTGGCGCTGGCCGATCTCGCCGACGAGGCCGCCAGTTCGGCCGCGATCGCCGGCGTGATCGGCGCCCACGGCGGGCTGCACGGCGTCGCCCATACGGTCGGTGGTTTCGCCTGGGCCGGGCTCGCCGATAGCCCGGCGGCGCTGTGGGAGCAGCAATTTCGCCTCAACGTGCTGACCACGCTCAACGTGCTGCGCACCGCCGCCACCCACATGCGCGCCCATGGCGGTGGATCGATCGTCGCGGTCGGCGCCGGTGCGGCCCAGCGGGCACCCGCCGGCATGTCCGCCTATGCCGCCGCCAAAAGTGCCGTGCACCGCATGGTCGAGAGCTTCGCCGACGAGCTGAAGGGCGAGGGGGTGCGCGTCAACGCCGTGCTCCCCGGTACCATGGACACGGCCCAGAACCGCACCGACATGCCCGATGCCGATCCGACGAAATGGACGCGCACCGAGGAGGTCGCCGCGACCATCGGCTTCCTGCTGTCCGACGCCGGCTCCGGCATCACCGGCGTGCTGGTCCCCGTGCCCGGGCGGGGCTGAGATGGCCGCCCCCTTCCCCCTGATCGACGTCTCCGGTACGCCGTACGAGCGCGGCTTGCAGTATGGCAAGCAGGCCGCCGAGCGCATCCGCCGGGGCGTCGCCCATTACAGCGCCCAGCTCGCCCGCATGAACCTCGGCGAGGCCGAGATCGCCGCTTTGGTGCGCGCCTATACCCCGATCATCGACGCCTTCGATGACACCTACGTGCCGGAGATGCAGGGCATCGCCGCGGGTGCCGGCATTCCCTTCACCCATGTCGCTTTGCTCAACGCCCGCACCGAGATCCTGAAGCTTGCCGAGAACCCCACGCTGCGCGCCAAGCTGGAGGAGCCGCCGGATGGCTGCACCGGCGTCATCGCCCTGCCCGCCGCCACCGCCGAGGGCCGCCTGCTGCACGCGCAGAACTGGGACTGGAAGGCCGAATGCGCCGAAACCGCGGTGGTGCTGCGCATCCGCCGGGATGACGGGCCGGACATCCTCACCTTCACCGAGGCCGGTGCGCTGGCCCGCTCCGGGCTCAATTCCGCGGGCATCGCGATTACCGCCAACTACCTGGAATCCGACCGCGACTACCGCGATATCGGCGTGCCGCTGGCGCTGATCCGCCGCAAATGCCTGCAAGAGGGCAACCCCGCGCTCGCCATGCGCGCCGTCTACGCCACCAAGAAATCGGCCGCCAACAACATGATGGTGAGCGCCTCCACCCTTGCCGGCGCGGCGGTTGCCATCGACTTCGAGTGCGCGCCCGACGAGACCTTCCGGGTGCATGCCGAGAACGGGCTCATCGTTCACGCCAACCACTTCCAAAGCCCGGTCGCGCTCGCCAAGCTCCGGGACACCGGCATCGCCAGCACGCCATGCAGCCTCTACCGCGACCTGCGGGTGCGCGATCTGCTGACCCCCGATATCGGCAGCCTCACCCCCGAACACCTCAAGCGCGCGCTGGAAGACGATTTCGCCTCCCCCTGGTCCGTCTGCCGGCCGCCGCGGATGAACCTGCAGAACGTCGAGGTCGCCACCGTTGCCGCCATCGTCATGCAGCCCGCCGCCGGCATCCTCGAAGCGGCCCCCTTGCCCGCGCTCGGCGCCGTCTACACACGCTACACGCTCTAAACGGAGCGTGGACGCGGCGGCCTGATCCGCCCTAGATTCACCGGCGAAGGCGAACCGATCGCCGTCCCGGAGGAATCACGATGAAGCGTCGCCAGGCCCTCGCCGGCCTCGCCGCCAGCGCGGCCATGTCCACCCGTTCCGCCCTCGCGCAGCCCGCCGTGGGCGGCAAAAGCAGCACGATCGTGTTCGTCCCCACCACCAATCCCCCGAGTTGGGACCCGGTGTGGACCACCGCGCAGGCGGCGCGGACGCTCGCCATGATGATCTACGAAACCCTTTGCACCCGGGACATCGCGCTCAACGCCCATCCCCACATGGTCGAGGGCCATCTCGTCGAGGACGGCGGTAAGCGCTGGACCATGAAGCTCCGCCCCGGCCTCACCTTCCATGACGGCGAACCCGTCCGCGCGCGGGACTGCGTGGCCTCCGTCAAGCGCTGGATGGTGCGCGACCCGATCGGCGCCTCCATCAACGCGCGCATGGACTCGCTGGAAGCCACCGATGACCGCACCATGGTCTGGCGCCTGCGCAAGCCCTTCCCCTTCCTGCCCAACGCACTCGCCAAAACGCAGCCCACCTGCGTCATCATGCCCGAGCGCTTCGCCCAGGACCCCTACAAGCAAGCCGCCGAAGCCATCGGCAGCGGGCCATTCCGCTGGGTCGGCACTGAATTCGTCTCCGGCAGCCGCGCCGTCTTCGCCAAATACGACAAGTACGTGCCCCGCAACGAGCCCGTCGAATACGGCAAAGGCGGCTATCACGTGCACGTCGATCGGGTGGAATGGCGCGTCATCCCCGACGCCGCCACCGCCGCCGGAGCGCTGGCCACCGGCGAAGTCGATTGGGTGGAAGTCCCCATCCCCGACCTGCTGCCCATGCTCAGAAAAACCCAGGGCGTCACCGTCGGGCGGCTCGATACCCACGGTGTCTACCCCGTGCTGCGCCCCAACTTCCTGCACGGCCCCACCGCCAACCCCGCCGTGCGCCGCGCAATGCTCTACGCCATCGACCAGACCGACGAGATGACCGCCGTCATGGCCGATGACCGCGACGGCTGGCGCGCGCCGATCGGCTTCTTCATCCCCGGCACCGAAAGCGCCTCCGAAGCCGGCATGGAACGCCTGCGCAATCGCCCCTCCGCCGACGCCATCAAGGCCATGCTGAAAGAAGGCGGCTATAACGGCGAACGCATCGCCTTCATGCACCCCACCGACCCGCCCGCCTACGACGTGCTCTGCCAGGTCGCCGAAAGCGCCTTCCGCAAAGTCGGCCTCAATATCGACAGCCAAACCACCGACTGGGGCACCGTCACCCAACGCCGCAACAGCAAGGAACCGCTCGAAAAAGGCGGCTGGTCCGTCTTCCCCTCCGGCTTCCCCTCCGTCGATTTCGGCAACCCCGTGCTCGCCACCGGCCTGCGCACCAACGGCAAAGACGCCTGGATCGGCTGGCCGGAAAACCCCAAACTCGAAGCCCTGCGCGACGCCTGGATCGACAGCAGCGATCCCGCCGAACAAAAACGCATCTCCGAGCAAATCCAACTCGAATGCCTGGACTTCGTCCCCTACATCCCGCTCGGCCAATACATCCAATCGACGGCCTGGCGCAGCAACCTCTCCGGCCTCCTCCGCGGACCGGCGCCCGTGTTCTGGAACGTCCGCAAGGGATAAGTCGGCACGGGTCGGGCACTGGGAGAGAAAGGCAAGGGGGCGCTGCCCCCTTGACCCCTGCCAGGGGCCGAGCCCCTGGACCTCATGCATTTGAAGGTATGACGCTGAAAGAGAGAGGGGGCCTACTCGGTGGTTGCAACCACCGAGTAGGCCCCCTCTCTCTTTCAGCGTCATACCTTCAAATGC
>JAPLOH010000245.1 GCA_026400845.1 Alphaproteobacteria bacterium | reverse complement strand
GCCGCCTTCCACCGCATGGATCGCCGGCAGGGCGCGCGGAGGCAGATGGTAGAAGGCGGCGGCGGCGGTCATGCACGCCAGGAATGGAGTGGCCATGCCGCGAACATTACGCGCCGGGGACCTCCCAGGTCAAAATCCGGTAGGGTCGCCGGGGGTCTCCGGGTGACAGATTGACCGTGGCGCGCCGTGTCGCGCGGTTGCCGCCGGGGGAGTCGACCGAGGCGGTGATGGTCAGGCGCTGCTGCCCGCCGGCGGAAGCGGCCTGTGCAGTCGGGCCGGGAAAGACGAGGCGCGGCTTCAGCCGCTCGGCGATCGCCGGGGTCATGCCAGGGACTTTCGCGAGATCGGCGGGGCTGGCGAATACGGGCGCTACGCTGCGGCGCTCGCGAAAGGCGGCGATCGTCAGGGCGAGGCCGGGGGCCGTCACCCCATCGACGCCCACGGCAGTCAGCACCGCCGTGAGTTCGGCGGCCGGCGCGGTGTTCGGGTCGATCCCGCGTTTCTCGCCCTCGATGCGCACCGAGACGTTGACGCCGTTGATCATGACCAGACGCCGCTCGCCATCGGTTGGCCAGGCCTGCTCGGGCGGGCCGAGGAGGCGGAAGATCGCCATCCGCACGCCGCCATCGGCCGCGCGCTCCATCGTTGCGCGGATGGCGAGATTGCGGGCGATCAGGGCTTCGGTTTTACCGGCGGCGGCGAGTCTGGCGCCGACCAAAGCGAGCACGGCGGCGATCGAGAGCACCAGTAGAAGGGCGAAGCCGCGCTGATCGCGTGGCGTGGTCACGGGGTGGCGCGGGCCGGCAGCTTGCGCAGGGGCGCCCCCGGATCATTGGAGCCGGAGGCGCGTTGCCGGCGCAGAATATCCGGCACCGCCGCCGCCGCGCCGAGCTGCTCGCGCATGTCCTCGGTGAGCGCGCGGGCATCGCGGTGATCCTCGATGACGTGCGGGGTGATGAGGATCAGCAGCTCGGTGCGGGCGCGCGTGTTGTCCTGCTTGCCGGCGAGCAGGCCGAGCAGCGGGATGTCCTTCAGCCACGGCAGCCCCTCGTTGCCGCGCGAGGAATTGTCGCGGATCAGCCCGGCGAGGCCGATGGTCTGGCCGTCCTGCACCACCACGCGCGATGAGACGCTGCGCTCCAGGAAGGTCGGCGAGGTGATCCCGGCGGTGGCGATCGAGGGATCGGTGTTGACGTCGCTGACCTCCTGCGAGATGTCGAGCGTCACCAGGCCACCTGAATTGATCCGCGGGCGGATCTGCATGATCACCCCGGTCTGCTGGTAGTTGATCGAGTTGATCACCGGCGCCCCGGCGGAGACTGTGCTTTGCGAGGTCTGCGAGAGGTATGGCACCATGTTGCCGACCTGCAAGCGGGCGACCTGGTTGTCGACCACCATGAGCTGCGGCGAAGACAGCACGTTGACGGATGTCACCGATTGCAGTGCGTTGAGCGCGATCGGCGCGCCGCCAAGGCCGCGGCCGCCGAGGAAAAAGCCGGGGAATTGGCTCGCGAAAGTCGGTTGCTGCGGGTCGGTGACGGCGGCATTGGCGTAGCTGAGGGCCCCGTTTAGGCCGCCGGAGCGGAAGAAGAACTGGGTACCGTACTGCAACTGGTCGTTGAGCGTCACCTCGGCGATGGTGGCATCGATACGCACCTGGCGCGGCAGCACGTCGATCTTGCGCAGCATTGCGGCGATGAGGTCCTGCTCCTGTGCGGTGCCGTAGATCAGCAGGGCGCTGTTCTGCTCATTGGGCACGATGCGCAGCGCGTCGGGCACGGCGTTGCCGGCGCCGCCCAGCGGGTCGAGCCCGCCGAGCAGCGGGTTGGGGTTGGGCGCCTGTTGCTGCCCGGGCTGCTGTTGCTGCGCCGTCTGGGTGCCCGGGGTGCCGCCCAGTGGTTGGGCGGAGACGCCGCCGGCCGCCGTGCCGCCGCCGATCCCCTGTCCGAGGCCGCCGCCGCCGGTGCCTTGCTGCCCCACGCCGCCGTGCTGGGCTCCGGTCTGCCCGCTCGTGAAGGGGCTGGCGGCCTGGGCGCGGGGTTGTACGGTGATGTTGTTGGGCGTGAGGGCGGATTGCAGCGTGTAGGCGATGTCGTTGACGTCGCTGTTACGCAGATAGGTGACGTGCCAGCTGCGCACCGTTTGCCGCCGCGCCCGGTCGACCACCGCGTAGACCCGCCGTGCCTCCTCGATATAGCGGGGCTGGGCGGAGACCACGAGCACGGCGTTGATCCGTTCCATCGGCACGACGCGCACGAAGCTCGCGAGATTGCCGGTGCGCGGCCCCTCGGCGCTGCCCTGCTGGCCCCGGAAGGCGTCCTGCAGGGCGGCGGCGAAATCCTTCACCCCCCCGCTCACCACCGGGAACAGCGCGTAGGACTGGCCGGCCAGCATGTCGACGTC
>JAPLOH010000368.1 GCA_026400845.1 Alphaproteobacteria bacterium | reverse complement strand
TGCATGCGATCGAGGCGCGGGCCGGGCGGGTGCGCGGCGCGGCGAACGCGGCCCGCACGCTTGATCTCGACATCATCGATATCGCCGGACTACGGCGCGATACCCCGGCCCCGATCCTGCCGCATCCGCGCGCGCATGAGCGCGGCTTCGTGCTGCGCCCGCTTGCGGATGTTGCACCCGGTTGGGTGCATCCGCGGCTTGGCCGCACCGTGGAGGATCTGCTGGCCACGCTGCCGCCGCTGGGCGTGGGGCTGCTATAGGTGCAGTCGATTGCTGTGGCGCAGCAAACGCCTTGCATTCGCCACGCCAGCGGCTTATCTGGGCGGTTCCATTTTGGTGTGCGGAGAGCAGGCGTATGGCACGCGTAACCGTCGAAGATTGCGTCGAGAAGATCCCCAACCGCTTCGAGCTGGTTCTGCTCGCCGCCCAGCGCGCGCGCAACCTCTCGCGCGGTGAGGAACTGACCGTCGATCGCGACAACGACAAGAACCCGGTCGTGGCACTGCGCGAGATCGCCGATGCGACGATCCCGCTCGAAAAGCTGGAACTGGACCTCATCAAGTCGCTGTCCCGCTCGCCCGAGCCCGAGCCGGCCGACGAGGAGGTGATGGACCTGATCCCGACCGATCAGAACATCTTCGGCCTGCAGGACCTCTCCGCCGACGAGGAGGCCGCCGGTTTGCCTGAGGCCGCCGAGGAGATGGGGCCCATCGATCTCGAAGCCGCCATCGAGGCGGAACTTGGCGGCCGCCGCCGCTAGCAGCACACGATGACGCGCGGCGCACCGGACACCTGGCGCGCCGCGCCGTTGCGCGGGCCCGATGACACGACCGCCCCCCCGATTGTTGCCGCGCCGCTGATCGCCTCGCCGGCCTGCGCGCTCATCGAGACGGTTCGCCGCTACAACCCCGACAGCGACTCCGCGTTGCTGCAGCGCGCCTACGATGCCGCCGCGGCCGCCCACGAGGGCCAGCGACGCGACGCCGGTGGTCCCTACATCACCCATCCGCTCGCCGTCGCCGAACTTCTCGCCCGCTACCGGCTGGACGACGCGACGCTGGTGACCGCGCTGCTGCACGACGTGATCGAGGATACCGCGCTCAAGCGGCCCGAGATCGAGCGCTTGTTCGGCCCCGAGGTTGCAGGGCTGGTCGACGGCGTCACCAAGCTGACCCGCCTCGAACTGCAATCCGACCGTAACAAGCAGGCCGAGAATTTCGGCAAGCTGGTGCTGGCGATGAGCAAGGACATTCGTGTCCTGCTCGTCAAACTCGCCGACCGCATGCACAACATGCGCACGCTGAACTTC
Source organism: Alphaproteobacteria bacterium (assembly GCA_026400845.1). Taxonomy (GTDB): domain Bacteria; phylum Pseudomonadota; class Alphaproteobacteria; order Acetobacterales; family Acetobacteraceae; genus CAIYPH01. The sequence goes on along the minus strand of JAPLOH010000368.1, from coordinate 2,202 downwards.
GTCAAGGAGGCCGCCCGGCGCGAGCGCATCGCGCGCGAGACGATGGAGATCTACGCGCCGCTCGCCGAGCGCATCGGGATGGAGTCGATCAAGAACGAGCTGCAATCGCTCGCCTTCGCGCAGATCGACCCCGAGGCTTCCGAGTCGATCAAGGCCCGGCTCAACTTCCTGCGCGGCCAGGGTGCCGATGTCATCGAGGAAGTGCGCCTCGAACTCGCCCGTATCTGCCGCGAGCACGGCGTCGAGGTCGTCGCGGTGACCGGGCGGGAGAAGTCGCCGTACTCGATCTGGGAGAAGATGCAGCGCCGCAACGTGCAGTTCGAGCAGCTGTCTGATATCATGGCTTTCCGTGTCGTCGTGCCCTCGCGCGAGTCCTGCTACACCGCTCTCGGCGCGGTACACGCGACCTATCCGGTGATCACCGGCCGCTTCAAGGACTACATCTCGACCCCCAAGACCAACGGCTATCAAAGCCTGCACACCGGGGTGACGCTGCGCGAGCCGCGCAACCAGAAGATCGAGGTGCAGATCCGCACCCGGGAGATGCACGATGTCGCCGAGAACGGCGTCGCCGCGCACTGGCTGTACAAGCAGGGCTCCACCGCGGCCAACGAGGCCAACCGCTTCTCCTGGGTGCAGGACCTCAAGGAGATCCTCGACAACTCCTCACCGGAGGACTTCCTCGACAACACCCGCCTCGAACTGTACCAGGATCAGGTCTTCTGCTTTTCCCCCAAGGGCCAGCTGATCCCGCTGCCGCGCGGGGCGACGTCGGTCGATTTCGCCTATGCCGTGCACTCCCAGGTCGGCGACACCTGCGTCGGCGCCAAGATCAACGGCCGGCTGATGCCCCTGCGCCACGAACTGCAGAACGGCGACCAGGTCGAGATCATGACCTCGCGCGGCGGCACGCCGAGCCCGCAATGGGAGCGCTTCGTCGTCACCGGCAAGGCGCGCGCCCGCATCCGCCGCTTCGTGCAGGCGCAACAGCGCGAGCAGTACCGCGACCAGGGCCGCGCCGCGCTGACCAAGGCGTTTCGCCAGGATGGCGTCGACGGGGCGGAGAAGGTGCTGGAGCCGCAGTTGAAGGCGCTCAAGCAGGCCAGCCTCGATGACCTCTACGTCGCCGTCGGCAATGGCAACCTCGCCGCCAAGGACGTCGTGCTCGCCGCCTATCCCGAACTGCGCCAGGCCGCCCGCACGCCGCGCATGATGATGCCGCTGCCGGCGCGCCCGCGCAGCAGCGCCCCTTCGGGCATGCCGATCACCGGCCTGGTCCCCGGCATGGCCATCCACTACGCCGGCTGCTGCCACCCGATCCCCGGCGACCGCATCACCGGTATCGTCGCCACCGGCAAGGGCGTCACCATCCATACCCGCGAATGCCCCACCCTCGATAGTTTCTCCGCCACCCCCGAGCGCTTCATCGACGTCGACTGGGACCCTACGGCTCTACCGGAGCGCAAGGGCAAGGGCGAGGGCCATACCGGCCGCATCAGCGTGATCGCCGACAACGACAATCGGGCCATCGCCAACGTCACCAACGCCATTGCCAAGCAGGACGGCGACGTGATCAATCTGCGCATCGTCAACCGCCAGGCCGATTTCTTCGAAATGGTCATCGACGTCGAGGTGCGGGACCTGCGCCAGCTGATCAATGTTATCGCCTCGCTGCGCGCCGCCCAGGGCGTCCATCAGGTCGAGCGGGCGAAGGGCTGAGCGGATGATCCTCGGCATCGGTTCGGACATCTGCGACATCCGCCGCATCGAGCGCACGCTGGAGCGCTTCGACCGCCGTTTCATCGATCGGGTGTTCACCCCGGTCGAGATCGCCAAGGCGGACCGTCGCAACGGCCGCAACCGCGCCGGCACCTACGCCAAGCGCTTCGCCGCCAAGGAGGCCTGCGCCAAGGCGCTCGGCACCGGCTTCAACCGCGGCGTGTTCATGTCCGATCTCGGCGTGGTGAACATGCGTGGCGGCCAACCGACCATGGCGCTCACCGGCGGCGCGGCTTCCCGCCTCGCTGCCTTGGTGCCCGCCGGTATGACGGCGCGGATCGATCTCACGATGACCGATGAATACCCCTACGCCTATGCCCATGTGATCATCTCGGCCGTGCCCGCCGGCTGAAGCCGGCGCTTTCTCGCCACCTTCCGCTGACCCGCAGCTTGCTTGACACCGGGTTGGCGAAGGTCTTCAAC
>JAPLOH010000140.1 GCA_026400845.1 Alphaproteobacteria bacterium | reverse complement strand
CGCGTCGAGCAGCGAAGCTCCGACGCTGGCTGGTGCGTCGGGCAGCGAAGCCCCCAAGCTGGCCGGTGCGTCGGGCAGCGAAGCTCCGAAGCTGGCCGGTGCGTCGGGCAGCGAAGCCCCGAAGCTGGCCGGTGCGTCGGGCAGCGAAGCTCCGAAGCTGGCCGGTGCGTCGGGCAGCGAAGCCCCCAAGCTTGCCGGTGCGTCGGGCAGCGAAGCCCCGAAGCTGGCCGGTGCGTCGGGCAGCGAAGCCCCGAAGCTGGCTGGCGCGTCGGGCAGCGAAGCCCCGAAGCTGGCGAGCGCCGCTTCCTGCGGCTGAGCAACACCACCGCGTAACGGCACGGGCCGCGATCCCATCGGGATCGCGGCCCGAACTGTTTATGGTGCCGGGCGAACACCCATCGCGAGCGAGGTTTCGTCGCCGCGCGCCACATAGGTCAGCGTCTTGCGGGTCGCCCAGGTGTTGATCGTGAAGTAGACCGGCACGACCCCCATATCGCTCACCGCGATTTCCGCCGCCTGGGAATAGAAGGCGTTGCGCTTGGGCTCATCCAGCGTGCGCAGTGCCGAACCCAGCGCCGCATCGAAGGCGGGGTTGGACCAGCGGCCGCGATTGGAGGGGCCCATGCCGGTCTTCGGGTCGAAGGTCGCCAGCAGCGCCGTCATCGGCGAGGAGGCCTCGCCATTGCCCACCCAACCCGACAGCATGATGGAGAATTCGAGCTTGCTGCCGCGGCTGAACAGCATCGAGGCCGGCATCGGCTGCACGTCGGTCTTGATCCCCACCCGCGCCAGCATTTGTCCCACCGCCTGGGCCACCTGGGCGTCATTGGGGAAGCGGTCGTTGGAGGAGGCGAGCACGAGGGAGAAACCCTCGCCCCAGCCGGCCTCCTTCAGCAGGGCGCGCGCCTGCTCCGGGTCGAACGGCAGCGGCTTCAGGTTCGGGCTGGCGCCGGCGACGTCGGGCGGCACGTATTGCCCGGCCGGATGCGCCTGGCCGCTCAGCAGCCGATCAACGAGTCCCTGGCGGTTGATGGCGAGGCTGACGGCGCGGCGCACCCGCGAGTCGCGCAGCGGATTGCGCGTCATCGGTTTGCCGTTGACGTCCGCCACCCCCGGCGAAACGTCCCGCGCGCTGTCCATATGGATGTAGATGATGCGGAAGGCGTCGCACTCGAACAGCGACAACGCCGGGTTGGCGGCGATTTTCGCGCGATCGACGCCCGGCACGCCCTCGATCATGTCGACATCGCCCGACAGCATGGCCGCGACTCGCGCACCATCGTTGGCGATGGGGCGGATGGTCAGCCGGTCCCACGGCTCGCGGCCGCCCCAATAGGCGGGGTTGGCGGTCATTTCAATGCGATCGCCGGGTATCCAGGCGCCGAACTTGTAGGGGCCGGTGCCGATGGCAGCCTTGCCGCTGTTGTAGTCCGACGTCACGGCCCCCTCGGCGGCCGCCTTGGAGATAATGCCGACGTTCTCGATATCCACCAGCAGGGTCGGCGCCGGGCCCTTGGTGTGCAGGCGCACGGTATGGGCGTCCACGATCTCCACCCGTTCGATCGACTTGGTGTACTGCGAATAGGAGGAGGGCGAGTTCGGCACGTTGGGTGCGCGGGCGAAGGTGAAGGCGACGTCGGCGGCGGTGAAGGGCGTGCCGTCATGGAAGGTGACGCCCTCGCGCAGCTTCAGCTCCCACACGTCATCCGCCACCGCGCGCCAGGCGGTGGCCAGCGCCGGCAGGCTGCGGCCGCGCGGGTCCGCCATCACCAGGCTGTCGAAGATATGCCGCGAGATCGCCCGGTTGGGAACATAGACGTGAAAGTGCGGGTCGATCGAACTCGCATCCGTGCGCACCGCGAATTTCAGATCGGCGGCCAGCGCACCAGAACTCAGCCCCGCCAGCACGCCGGCGCACAGCACCGCCTTGTAGAACCGCATTCCACCCTCCCGGTCAGTCTTCTCCCGCCACGCTAGGCGACGGCGCGGCGGGAGGCCAGTGGAGAGCGGAGCGGGGTGGCTCAGTGCCTAGAGATGGCCTCCGCCGCGCGGCGCTGCTCGGTCACGGCCATTTGCATCGCCTGTTGCAGCTTGTCGAACGCCCGCACCTCGATCTGGCGCACCCGTTCGCGGGAGACGTTGTACTGCTGCGACAGGTCCTCCAGCGTGGTCGGCTCCTCCTTGAGGCGCCGTTCGATCAGGATGTGCCGCTCGCGGTCGTTCAGCGTTTTCAGCGCATTGGCGAGCAGGGACTTACGGCCCGTCAGCTCCTCGCGCTCGGCCAGTTCGGTCTCCTGGCTGTCCGAAGTATCGACCAGCCAATCCTGCCACTCGCCCTCGCCATCGGCGCGGACGGAGGCGTTGAGGCTATGGTCCGGCGCGGTGAGGCGGCGGTTCATGTTCACCACGTCGACCTCCGGCACGTCCAGCGCATGGGCGATTTTCGCGACCTGCTCGGGTTGCAGATCGCCGTCGTCGATCGCCTGCATCTGGCCCTTGAGGCGGCGGAGATTGAAGAACAGCTTCTTCTGCGCCGCCGTGGTGCCCATTTTCACCAGCGACCAGGAATGCAGGATGTACTCCTGAATGGCGGCCCTGATCCACCACATCGCGTAGGTCGCCAGCCGGAAGCCGCGTTCGGGGTCGAAGCGCTTGACGGCCTGCATCATGCCGACATTGCCTTCGCTGATGAGTTCGCCGAGCGGCAGCCCGTAGCCGCGATAGCCCATGGCGATCTTGGCCACGAGTCGCAGATGCGAGGTTACCAGCTTGTGCGCGGCGTCGAGGTCCTCGCTGTCGCGCCAGCGGCGCGAGAGGGACGACTCCTCCTCCGGGGTCAGCATCGGGAACTTGCGGATCTCCTGGAGGTACCGGTTGAGGTTGCCCTCAGGAGCGATATTGATGACGGCAGCGGCCATGCCTCTGTCCTTTCGTCGATGCGGCCTGGTCCGTGCCCTGTGGCGCACGCCATCGGCCGTAAGCTTGCAGTCAGGACCTTCGCCGGCACGGCCCGTTACGGCTGGCATGGCGAGGGTTTGAAGTGGTCAACCCGTTATACGTCCCGGATGGCGCCCCGGATGAGGCAGCGCGGCACCGGACTTTTTCGGCGGGGCGACCACTCCTGCGCCCCATTCCTGCCGCATTTGATAGCCCGAACCGCGGCTGCGGTCAATATACAGGACTAATTAAGTCAGGATTAAGTTTCCGCCATATCCGGTGGCATGCCGGCACTGAAATCGAGCGCGGCGATCAGCCCCAGCATATCCGCCGGCGGCCTGGTGGTGAAGCTGATCGCAGCACCGGTGCGCGGATGCGCGAAGCCGAGACGGTAGGCGTGCAGCGCCTGACGGGGGAAATCCAGCAGCAAACCGCGCAGGTCCGCCGCCAGCCCCTTGGCCGCCGCGGGCACTCGGCGCAGATACGCGGGGTCGCCGATAATGGGGTGGCCGGTGCTCGCCAGATGCACACGGATCTGGTGCGTCCGCCCGGTGGCGAGGCGGCATTCCAGCAGGCTCACCGCCATGTCGCGCACCGCGAGGGTGCGGTAGCGGGTCAGGGCTTCCCGACCGCCGCGGGTCACGATCGCCATCCGCTTGCGGTCCCGCGGGTCGCGCCCAATGGCGCCCTCGATTTCGCCGATGGCGGGCGAGGGAACGCCCCAGCACAGCGCGAGATAGGCGCGGTCGAGATCGCGCGCCGCGAAAGCGGCGGAGAGGGTGGCCAGCGCCTGCTCGGTCTTGGCCACCACCATCACGCCCGAGGTGTCCTTGTCGAGCCGATGCACGATCCCCGGCCGCCGCTCGCCGCCGATGCCAGGTAGCGTGTCGCCGCAATGGGCGAGCAGCGCGTTGACCAGCGTGCCATCCTGGTTGCCGGGCGCCGGATGCACGACGAGCCCCGCCGGCTTGTCGAGCACGATGAGGTCGCCATCCTCGTAGAGGATCGGGAAGGGGATATCCTGCGCCGCCGGCTCGGCCGCCACCGGCGGCGGGATGGTGATTTCATAGCGCGCCGCGCCGATCACCTCCTCCGCCGGCTTGGTCACCACCACCCCGTCGCGGCGGACCTGACGCGCCTCGATCAGCGATTTCAGCCGCGCGCGCGACATGCCCTCCATGTTTTCGGCGAGAAACCGATCCAGCCGCTGGCCGGCGGCTTCGGGCGGCGCGATGATGGTGGTTGTCATGGCGCCGGGATACTCCCGTTCGGCCGACAATGGGAGGGCAGTGCATGCGGGGCTTGAAGGCGGCGGTGATCGTGATGGGCGTGCTGATCATCGCGGGAGTCGCGGTCATCATCGTCACCTTGGTGACCCGCGTCGCCGCACCGCAAGGCGCGCTGGCCGACATGGTGCTCGACGAACCCGCCGGCACCACCATCACCGCCGTCTCCGGGCCGCCCGAACGCCTGGTCGTCCACCTCAGGGGGGGCGGCCCGGACCGCGCGGTGGTGCTGGATCTCGGCCGTGGTCGCAAGATCGGAGGGGTCGCCCTGGCGCGCTGAGGCGGTCAGAAGCGGTCTGGCCGGTAGGGCAGGGGGTCGAGCTCAGGCACCCGCCCGGCAACCAGGTCGGCGACGATTTGCCCGGTCATCGGGGAGAGGCTGATGCCGTAGTGACCGTGGCCGAAGGCGGCGATGGCGTTGGCGAGGCCGGGGAGATGGCCGATCGCCGGCAGGCTGTCGGGGAAGGAAGGACGGAAGCCCATCCAGCGGCTCGGGGTGTCGGTGTTCAGCCCGGGCAACATGCGCCGCGCATGGCTGAGCAGGATGTCGGCCCGCCGCCAATCCGGCGGGGGCGCGGTTCCGGCGATTTCCACCGTGCCGGCGAAGCGCAGCCCGTGCTCCATGGGGGTGGCGACGAAGGTGTGCTCGCCGTTGGAGACCGGCACGCGCAGCCGCACGCCGGGGTCCGGCAGCATGGCGTGGTAGCCTCGTTCGACTTCCAGCGGCACGCGAAGGCCGAGCTGGGCCGCGAGATCACGCGAGGCGTGGCCGGCCGCGATGACCACGCCGGCGCAGCGGATGGTGTCGGCATTGGTTCGCACGGCTTTGATTTCATTGTCTTGCCGCTCGAACCCCAGTGCCCGTTCGGCACGGACAGCGGCGCCGGAGCGGCGCAGGATGGTTTGCACCAGGCGGGCGGGGTTGGTGGTGAAGCCATTGCCGGGGAACAACAGGCCGCGCTGATAGATCGGCGCCAGGGCGGGCTCGATCGCGCGGATCGCCCCGGCGTCGAGGGCTTGGGGATGCACCCCCTTGTCGGCCATCATGGCGAGCGCCAGCCGATCTCCCGCGGTCAGATGGGCGCGTTCCCACACGTGCAGGTGCCCGCTCTGAACCAAAAGCCCCGCGGCCTCCGGCCCGAGCATGGTGCGATAGACGTCATGGCAGGGGGCCATCAGCGCCTGGAGCGCGCGCGAGTGCCGCGATGCGCGTTCCATGCGGCCTTCCCACAGCCAGCGCAGCAGCCATGGCGCGGCGCGCGGCAAATAGGGCCAGCGCACCGCCAGAGGACCTCGCGGATCGGTCAGCCACTTTGGTACCTGCCGCCACATTCCGGGCAGGGCGATCGGCAGTGTGGTGCCGAGATTGAATTGTCCGGCATTGCCATAGGAACAACCACTTCCTGGCTCGTTTTCGTCGATCACAACAACATCATGTCCCTCGGCCGCGAGGGCGAAGGCACAGCACGCCCCCACGATCCCCGCGCCGATCACGACCATTGGAGCCGTTTGAGCCGTCATCGCACATCCCTCACCATCGTTACTTGGATTCCATCGCCAGACGATGCAGCATGAACGCCCAATCGCAAACGGGGACCCAGGCACGCATGGCTCGACGCGGCATGAAATTCGGCGAATTCGCCGGCGCGATGTTGCGTGCCACCGACCGGGCCATGGGAGGGCGCGATGCGGTACCCAAATCGACCGACTGACGCCAAGCCGTCGGCCGAGTATAGCGAGGACGAGCGCGACCAGACGCTGCGGCGCCGGCCGAACACGCTGATGCCGACGGTCGACCCGGACGAGGCACTCGCCCATGTCCTGGTGCCGCAGCCCTCCGGCATTGCCCCACCGGTGCGCCTCAAGCCCGGCGCGATGACGATCGGTCGCACCGAGGGGGCGGATCTCATCTTGCCCGGCAGCGAGGTCTCGCGGCGGCATTGCCAGATCGATCTCGTCGGCGTCGAGGTGATCGCCGGCGGCGAGGTGCTGCTGACCGATCTCAATTCGACCAACGGCACCTACGTCGATGGCACCCGCGTCTCCGGCACGGTGGCGCTGTCGCCGGGTGCACGGATGACCGTTGGCGGGCATGATCTGATCTACGAACGCCGCAGCACGCGTGAGCTCGACGAGGCAGAGGCGCTGGAACGCGAACTGCACCGGACCAATCAGTACGTGCTGGCCGTGCTGCCGCTGCCGCTGCGCGACGGCTGGGTACTGGCCGAGTGGTATTTCGCGCCGTGTTCCGCCCTCGGGGGGGACGCCTTCGGCTATCGCGACCTCGGCGGCGGCACCTTCGCGGGTTTCATGGTCGATGTCGCCGGGGAGGGACCGACCGCGGCGATTCAGGCGGTAATGGTGGCCAGCCTGCTGCGCCAGGACGGGCTGCTGGGCGCCGATTTCCGTGATCCCGCCTCGGTGATGGCACGATTGAACGACAGTTTTCCGGCGAATACTCCCGGTGGCGCGCACTTCACCGCGTGGTACTGGGTCTACTCCCGCGCCAACCGGATGTTGACCTATTGCGCCGCCGGCACCCATCCCGCCTGGCTGCTCGATCGGGCGAGCGGCAATCTGGTGCCGCTGCGATCCGAGAATCCGGCGATCGGCCGCGGCAAGGCGCAGTATGCCGCAAGCCGGGTGTTCGTGCCGATCGGCGCCGCGCTTTACATGTTCAGCGACGGCGCGTTCGCCATCGAGGGCAGCGACGGCAAGCGCTGGTCGATCTACGACGTGGTCGGCGTCATCCGAGACGCTCCGGTGCCGGGCATGACGGAGCCTGAGCGCATCTACACCGGCATCCGTGCCGCGGCGCGCAGCGGCCCGCTGCCCGACGACGTCTCGATCGTGGCGATCGGCTTCCCCTGAGGGGCTGGTTTCTGTACAACGAGGCCACCAATCGCTGGGCAGGGAGTGCGAATATGGCCGGAGAATCGCAGACGGGAGCCGTGCTCCTGGATCGCGCATTCCGTGCTGCTGTTCCGCGGCCAGAGCCTCATCCCGGATGACCTGATCGCCTTCAGCCGCCGCCTCGGCGGGCTCGATCTCGCGCCCATCCAGGAAACCGGCCGCCGCTTTGTCGATGGCATGCCCGAGCTCTACGTCGTCTCCAACGTGATGGTGAATGGCGAGCCGATCGGCAGCCTCGGCGCCGGCGAGGCGGTGTGGCACACCGATATGAGCTACCTGCCGGAGCCGCCCAAGGCGAGCCTGCTGTATGCGCTGGAAATCCCGCCGAGCGGCGGTGATACTTCCTTCGTCAACATGTACACCGCCTTCGACACCCTGCCGGAGGACCTCAAGGCCCGCTGCATCGGCCTCAAGGTGAAGCATGACGGCACCTATAATTCCGGCGGCTATGTCCGCCAGGGCGTGATCCCGACCGACGATCCGCGCCAGAGCCCGGGCCACCTGCACCCGCTCGTCTGCACCCATCCCGAAAGCGGCCGGCGCATGCTGTATCTTGGCCGCCGCCGCAACGCCTATATCGACGGGCTCGATCTCGCGGAATCCGAGGCGCTGCTCGACGCGATCTGGGCCCATGCCTGCCAGCCGCAGTTCTGCTGGACCAATCAGTGGCGGGTCGGCGATCTCGTGATGTGGGACAATCGCTGCACCATGCACCGGCGCGATCCGTTCGATAATTCCGCCCGCCGGGTGATGCATCGCACCCAGGTGAAAGGCGCGGCCCCGCCGGCCGCCTGAGCCCGCCCGCGGACGGCGGCACGGCGCCGGCCGGCCATATGCGCTTCCTCGATACCACTCGCCCTCCCGCCACCATGCGCTGCGTATATTGCGGAGCGGCGGGGGAATTCGCGTTTCGCCACGCCTATGAATACGGGGGGCGCGAGTACCGTCTGCACGCCTGCCCGGACTGCGGCAGCCTGCACTATGATCCGCCGGAAACGCTACTCAAGGTCGTCTTCCCCTACAGCGACGCATACATCGAGAACACCCGCGTCGGCGCCAAGTTCTTCTTCGAGGCCGGCTACTACGCGGAGTGGACGGTGATTTGCGCCTTGGCCGCGCTCGCCGGTGTCGACCGCACGCAGCCCGACCGCGTCCGTTTCGTCGACATCGGCGCCGGCTTCGGCCTGTCCTCCTACTTCGTGCGCGAGGTGATGGGCATCGTGCCGGTGATCGTCGAGCCCGCCTATAGCGGCGAAATCGGCGCCCGCATGCTCGGGCTGCAAATCGAGCGCGCCTATTTCGAGGACCTGCCGCCCGAGGTGATGGAACGCATGGCCGGCCGCGCCTGCCGGCTGCATCTCAACTCCGTCGTCGAACACCTCGCCGACCCCGCCGAGCCGCTGCGCCAGGCGATGCGGCTGGTCGATGTCGAGGCGGTGGCGGCGATCGTGCCGAACGGCGATTTCGTCGACCCCAAGGCCCCCTTCATCACCATGCTGCCGACGCTGGCGCCCGGCGATCACCTCCATTTGCCGACGCGCGAGGGAATGCTGCGCTTCATGCGCCGCCTCGGCTTCGCCCATGCCGAGGTGATCGTGCAAACCGGGCTGCTGATCGCCGTCGGCGCGCGCCGGCCGGTGCTGATGCCGGACCAGGTCGACATCACCAGCGCCGCGGACGCCTTGCTGCGCCGCCTCTCCGAGCACGCCGATCCCTCGATCGCGCAGCCCGCCCGCGCGCGCCGGCTGCTGATGGCGGTGCAAGACCCGTTGCGCATGCCCGGCGACAAGATGCTGCACGACCTGCGCGTGCAGCTTGAAGCGGAAATCGACCGCGACGCCCTGCTGGCGCGGCTGACCAACGGCATCCCCTGGCCCGACATCCCGTTCGACATCGCCGTCACCGGCTACGCCCTGGGCCGCGACGCACTGGCGCGCAACTTCATCGACGACGCGCTGGCCTGGTTCGACGTGGTCGAGGAGGCGGCGACCCAGATGGCGCTCCTGCACCCGCTCTACAGCGGCCTGTCGATCGACTACCGCTGGACCGCCCGCCTCGTGCGCGCCCAGGCGCTGCTGTCGCGCGGCCATTTCGCCGCCGCCGAGGCGGTGCTCGACGACGTGGCCCGGTCCACCGGCCCGCTCGCCGCCGAGGCGGGGCAGGTGGCGGAGGCGCTCAAGATCAAAGCGGGGCTGCGCGGCTGGCGCGGCCTGATGACATGGCTGCATTTCCGCGTCGTGCTCCCCACGCTGCGCTCCAAGTCCGCATTGAACTACGCCGTCCGCTACGCTGGGTTCTATCTTCGCTGGGCCGGCTACTGGGCGGAGCACGCCTGGCGGTATCTGGCCTTCGCGGCAAGCTGGCTGCCCTATTGGGGCGAAATAGCCCGCCAGAACCTGGTCCATGCCGGCCGCCACGCCATCTACTGGGGCCGCGCCGGCGTGACCTGGGTAACCACCGCCATCCGCCTGCTCCCCGGCCGCATCCTGGTGCGCTTCCGCCACGCCGTCGCAGGGCGACGGGACGGTCCGATGATCCGAACCCTCGCCCACCTCGCCCGCAAATTCCTCCGCGCNACAATGCGGGGAACACCGATGTCCGCTCCAACGGTGACCTCTTCGCGCTCCGCCTGGTCGCCGGCCGTGGCGACATCGTCGATATCGGCGCCCATGATGGCGCCTTCGCCCGCCTCGCCGCCCCCGTCGTCGACCCCGCAATCGTTCATGCGGTCGAACCCGATGCCGCTCAGCGCAGCCTTTGCGCCTTCCGCTGCCGCCAACAGCCCAACGTCCGCATCACCGCCGAACTGCCCGCCAGCTTCGCCGCCCCTATCGCCCTCCTGCGCATCGCCACCCCCGGCGCCGAGGCGGCAATCCTCGACCACCTCGCCATCCCCCTCGCCGCCGGACACATCGCCGCCGTGCGCTTTACCCACGGCCCCGCCCACGCCACCCAACGCATCATGCTCGCCGACCTCGTCGCCCGCTTCGCCACCTACGGCATGACCGTCCACCACCTCCTCCCCGAAAACCTCGCCCCCATCACCCCCGCCATGGAAGACCTCGCCGCCCGCAGCTACCTCGCACTGCGCCCGGACGTGACACGGCCCTGACGACTGGCCCTGGTGAGGGGGTGTTTGGCGGGAAGGAAGGCGGGGGGCTTTGCCCCCTGTACAGACCGGAGACCTAGCTTACAGGTGTACGGAGACATGGTTGACACTTTTAGGCTGAGTGGTGCGGAGCGCCGAGATGCCTTGGAAGTGCCAATCCGTGATGGACAATCGCATTGAATTTGTTCGCCTT
>JAPLOH010000072.1 GCA_026400845.1 Alphaproteobacteria bacterium | reverse complement strand
GCGTTGCAGGCGGAGGTGGCGATCGCCGGGCCGCGCGGGGTGCGGCGGCTTGATGTGGCGGAGTTCGTGCTCGGCCCCCGCCGCACGGTGCTGGCGGCGGATGAGATCGTGACTGGGCTGCATATTCCGGCGCCTTCCGGTCGGCGCTCCGCCTTCGTGAAACTCGGCGCGCGGCGTTTTCTGGTGATTTCCATCGCCATGGCCGCGGTCTCATTGGATATCGAGGGCGGCGTGGTCACCGCCGCAAGGGTGGCGCTCGGCGCCTGCGGGCCGGTGGCGGTGCGGCTGCCGAAGGTGGAGGCGGCGTTGGTTGGCCGTGCGCCGGACCCTGGGCGGGTGCTGCCTTCCCAGTTCGCCGCATTGGCGCCGATCGACGATATCCGCGCGACGGCGGCGTATCGGCGGGAGGCGGCCGTGGAGTTGGTGCGGCGTGCCGTAGGGGAATTGGCATGATCGGCTTCACCCTCAATGGCCATCCCGTCACCGTCGCCGTGCCGCCGGCGACCCGGCTGGCGGACGTGCTGCGTGACACGCTCGGCCTCACCGGCACCAAAATCGGCTGCAACGCCGGGGATTGCGGCGCCTGCACGGTGCTGCTCGATGGCGCCCAGGTGTGCGCTTGCCTGGTGCCGGCGGGGCGGGTGGCGGGCAGTGCGGTGGTGACGGTGGAGGGGCTGACCAACGCCCCCCTGCGCGAAAGCTTCCTCCGCCACGGCGCCGCCCAGTGCGGGATCTGCACGCCGGGGATGCTGATGGCGGCCGAGGACCTGCTCGCCCGGGTGCCGTCGCCCGACGCGGCCGAGGTGGAGACCGCGCTTGGCGGCGTGCTGTGCCGCTGCACCGGGTATCGCGCCATCATCGATGCCGTGCTCGACGTCGGCGCCGAGAATAGCCGCGTCACCGGTGGGGTGGGGGTGGCGATACGGCGGGTGGATGGGGTGGCGAAGGTAACGGGCGCCGAGCGCTTCGGCGCCGATGCCCTGCCGGAAGGAACGTTCCTGACGCTGCGCGCAATTCGCAGCCCGCATGCCCATGCCCGCTTCACGCTTGGCGACACGGCGGGGCTGCTGGCGGCCCATCCCGGCCTCGCCTGCATCCTCACGGCGCAGGACGTGCCGGGCCGCAACCTCTACGGCATCTACCCCACAGGGAAGGACCAGCCCGTGCTGGCGGACGGTTATGTGCGCCATCGCGGCGAGCCGGTCTGCGCCCTGGTCGGCACCGCCCAGGCGCTGGTTGCGATCACGGACGAAGATTTGCCGATCACCTGGGAGGTGCTGCCGGAGGTCACCTTCGCGGAGGGCGGCGCCGATCTGCACGCCCATGCGCCGGGCAACGTGCTGGTGCGCGGCCGGGTCGCGCGCGGCGATATCGCGGTGCCAGTCGCGGTGGAGGCGTCCATCGACGTTACCACCTCGGCGGTGGAGCACGCATATATCGAGCCCGAGGCGGGCTGGGCGCAGCGCGTCGGCGATCGCATCGAGATCACCGCCTGCACCCAGACGCCCTATATGGATCGCGACGAAATCGCCCCCATTCTCGGCATCGCGCCAGAGCAGGTGCGAATCATCCCGACCGCGGTCGGTGGCGGGTTTGGCGGCAAGCTCGATCTTTCGGTGCAGCCGCTGATCGCCATCGCCGCATGGAAAACCGGGCGGCCGGTGCGCTGGGTCTATACGCGGCGGGAGAGCATGGCGGCGACCACCAAACGCCATCCCGCCCGCATCACCGCCAGCGCCGGCGCCGATGCGGCGGGGCGGCTGATGCGCTTCGTGTTTCATGGCGACTATGACACCGGCGCCTATGCGAGTTGGGGCCCGACGGTGGCGAACCGGGTGCCGGTGCACGCCACCGGGCCCTATGCGGTGCCGAATGTGCTGGCGACCACGGCGGCGCTCCACACCAATTTCCCGCCCTCCGGCGCGTTCCGCGGCTTCGGCGTGCCGCAGGTGGCGATTGCCGGGGAGGCGCTGATGGACGGGCTGGCCGACCAGCTGGGCCAGGACCGGCTGGCGTTTCGCCGGCTGAACGCGCTGCGTGTCGGCGATGCCACCGCAACGGGGCAAATCCTCGGTGCCGGTGCTGCTCTGCCGGAATGCCTCGATGCACTGGCGCCGCGCTGGGCGGCGTTGCGGGCGGAGGACGCCGCGTTCAACCTGGTCCCCGGCACGCTGCGCCGCGGCAGTGGCGTCGCCTGCATGTGGTACGGTATCGGCAATACCAGCCTCTCCAACCCCTCCACCATGGAGATCGGCGTCACCGCCGAGGGGGTGCCCACGCTGTTCTCGGGTGCGGTCGATATCGGCCAGGGCTCCAACACGGTGATGGCGCAGATCGCCGCCGAGGCGCTGGGGATCGACCCGGCCGCGCTCTCCCTCGTCACCGGCGACACCGACCGCACGCGGGATGCCGGCAAGACCAGTGCCTCGCGGCAGACGCTGGTGAGCGGCAATGCGGCGATGCAGGCCGGCGCCGCCCTGCGCGCCGAGATCCTCCGCCGCGCCAATGCCGGCGCCACCGCGACGCTGCGTTTCGCGCCGGGCGCCATCCATGTGCTGGATGGGCAGACCGAGACCATTCTCGATCTCGGCGTTCTACCGGTGGATGGCAATGGCTGCGTGCTGCGCGCCGCCGGGCATTACGACCCGCCGACCACCCCGCTCGATGCCGATGGCCAGGGCGAGCCCTATGCCAGCTACGCCTTCGGGGCGCAGATCGCGCAGGTTGAGGTGGATGTCGCGCTCGGCACCGTGCGCGTATTGCGGGTGATCGCCGCGCATGATGTCGGCCGCGCCATCAATCCCGCGCTGGTCGTCGGCCAGATCCATGGCGGCATCGCCCAGGGGATCGGCCTCGCGCTGATGGAGGAGTATGTGCCCGGCCGCACCGATAATCTGCACGACTACCTCATCCCCACCATCGGCGACGTGCCCCCGATCGAGACCATGCTGATCGAGCATGCCGACCCGCACGGCCCCTATGGCGCCAAGGGGGTGGGCGAGCCGGCGCTGATCGCCACAGCGCCAGCGATTCTCAACGCCATCGCGGATGCCACCGGCGCCAGGCTCACCCAAATTCCGGCCACGCCATCCCGGGTGCTGGAGGCGCTGCGATGACCACGACCCATGCCGGCCCGGCCGGCCCCGAGGACCAGGCGCTTATCGAGGCCACCGCCGTCGCGCCGGACGGTATCGTCACCTGCGATGCCTGCCCGGTGCTGTGCCGCATCCGCCCGGAGAAAACCGGCGCCTGTGATCGCTACGGCAATATCGCCGGGCGCCTGACGCGGATGGACCCGCTGACGGTGATTGCCAGGCGCCCCGAGCTGGTGCGGGCGGCGGGCGCGGACTGGAGCGGCAACACCTTCGAACCGCGCGATATCTTCGTCACCGCCATCGGCGCCGGCACCACCTACCCGGACTACAAACCCGCCCCCTTCATCGTCGGCAGCACCATCGAGGGCGTCGATATGGTGACCGTGGTGTCCGAGGGGGTGTTCTCCTATTGCGGCCTCAAGGTGAAGATCGATACGGACCGCCATCTCGGCCCGGAGACCGCTTCGGTGCGGGCCAAAGATGAGCAGATTGGGCATGTCACCACCGCGGAATACGGCAGCCAGATGCTCAGTCTCGGCGGCGTGCATCACCTCACCGGCGGCTCCAAGAAGGAGGGCGTGGTCACCTGCGAGACCATGCTGGCGCTGGCCAATGGCGCGGCGGTGGAACTCACCATCGATGGCGGCGCCAGCGTGGTGGTGCAGCCCGGCGCGGCGCCGATCGTGGATGGCACGAAGGAGCAGCGCATGCGCGTGGGCTGCGGCTCGGCCACCATCGGGATTTTCGCCGGCCAGTGGGTGGGCCATGCCGATGAGGTGATCGTGGTGGATGACCACATCACCGGCGTGTTGAGCGAGCACCAGGCGGGGCGGTTCCTCGGCATGCGGCCATCGGGCATCCGGGTGCGCGGGCGGCGCTCGACGCCGGGGCGGTATTTCCAGGTGGCCAATCCCGGGCTCGGTTGGGGCGGCACGGATATCGAGGAGCCGCTCTCCATCATCGAGCGGATCGACCCTAAATCCGCCTGGCCGGGGTTGCGGCTGCTGATGGTGAGCACGACCGGCGAGCATTCCGGCTGGTTCATTCTGGACGAGGCGCTACGGCCGCAGCCGGCCGACATGCCGCCCGCCATCGTCGCCGCCATCGCCCGCATCGCCGAGAACTGCGAGCCGGCCTTGTGCAGCGTGCTGTTCATGGCCGGCGCTGGAGGCAGTCTGCGCGCGGGGGTGACGGAGAACCCGGTGCTGCTCACCCGCTCCATCCAGCGCCGCCTCGCCAAGGTGACCAGTGGCGGGGCGCCGGTCTATGTGTGGCCCGGTGGTGGGATCACCTACATGGCGGATGTGACGGCAATGCCCGCCAATTCCTTCGGCTCGGTGCCGACGCCGGCATTGGTGGCGCCGATCGAGTTCACGTTGCCGCGGTCGGATTATTTGGCGTTGGGCGGGTTCGGGGAGCGGATTCGCGGGGTGGAGGAGGTGCTGGCGGAGACGCAGGCCCGCAGCGTGCTGCTGCCGGCAGGGGTGGTGTTTCCGGTGCCGTGAGTGGGCTGGTTCCCCTCGCGAAGGCTCTCCGCCGTCGATCTACGCCGATGGAGGCGGCAGTTTGGAGGGGGCTGCGGGAGAAGGGGCTGGGCGGGTTGAAGTTCCGGCAGCAGGAGCCGATTGGGCCGTATATCGTGGATTTCTACTGTCGCGAAGCGAGACTCGCGGTCGAGATCGACGGCGCGACCCATGCTGAGCCTGGGAAAGACGGCGAGCGGGATGCGTATCTCACCTCTCGGGAGATCAAGGTTTTGCGTTTTTGGAACAACGAGGTGATGGCTAATCGCGAGGGTGTTTTCGCGGTCATTCTCGCTGAGGCGCTGGCGCGGATATACCCTCCCCCCGGCCCCCTCCCGCAAACGCGGGAGGGGGAGGTATGACCGGTGCTGTCCCTTCCCCCCCTCCCGCGTTTGCGGGAGGGGGCCGGGGGGAGGGCGGTGGGGCACAAGCCGCACTGCTCGCCGACGGCCGCCTGCACCTCAACCACGGCCCGATCGATTGCCTGTGCCGCGCTTGGGGCGCGCCGGAGGAAATACTGGGAGCGTATCGGGCAGCGGCGGCGGCTTTTGCCGGCGTGCTGCCGGGGCTCGTGGAGGAGCTTGAGCTGCTGCGCGCCGCTCTGCCGTCGCCGGCGCCGCAGGGCGCCATCGCGCGGGCGATGCACGCGACGGTCGGACCCTTTGCAGCGGGGTTCATCACCCCGATGGCCGCCGTCGCTGGGGCGGTGGCGGATCACGTGCTGGCGGCGATGGCCACGCGGAATTTGGAGCGGGCCTTCGTCAATAATGGCGGCGATATTGCCTTTCACCTCGCGGCTGGCGCCACATTGCAGGCTGGGCTGGTGAGCAATCTCGCGGCCCCCGCGCTCGATGGCGTGGCGACCCTGCACGCCCATCACCCCTGGCGGGGGCTCGCGACCTCCGGGCGAGCCTGCAAGGGGCAGGGGGGG
>JAPLOH010000127.1 GCA_026400845.1 Alphaproteobacteria bacterium | reverse complement strand
GTCGAGCAGCATCTGCTGTATTGCACGCTGCAGCCGTGGGCCGCAGGTGGTGCCGTGGCCATCGCCGAGCACGATGTCGGCCTGCCCTCGCGGCGGCATCGCGTTGCTCGGCATCGAATGGCAATCCACCAGCACGCAGGCGCCGTGCGCATCCAGCGTCGCGGCGATGGCCGCACGAAGCGCGGCATGGAATGGGTGCCAGCAGTTCCGCACCCGCGCCTCCGCCTCGGCGAAGCGCAGCCGGCGCTTGTAGATGCCCTCCCCGGAGGCGACCAGGCGCGCGATGGTGCCCAGCCCAGCCGCGACGCGTGGGCTCATGGTATTGACCCAGGGCGGCAGCTCATCCTCGAACATCGTGGGATCAAGCTCCCAAGGCTCGCGGTTGGCGTCACAATAGGCGCGCGGGAAGGTGGCGGCGATCAGCGGCATGCCGAGTTCGGGAGCCGCGGCGAAGAGTTCGTCGACGAACCCGTCCTCGCTGCGGCGCAGGCGCAGCGGGTCGAGCCGCGAGGTCGCGATGAATGCCGCGGAATAGGCGCGGCCGGAGTGCGGCGAGGCGAACACCACGGGCGCGCTCTGCCGCTCCGGCCGGATGATCCGGACGGGCGGCGGCGATGCCTGATCGGTACTGCCGGTGGAAAAATCCATCGCCCCATTAAGCGGCCTCCGCAGCGTCCCGGCAACCCGGATAGGACTGCCCACCGGCAGGGGGGTTGCAGCCCGGGAAGGCGCGGGCTAGAAGCCCTCCATCGGATGGGCGCGTAGCTCAGCGGGAGAGCATCGCCTTGACATGGCGGGGGTCACAGGTTCAATCCCTGTCGCGCCCACCATCCGATCAATGGGTTACGGAGCACGTGTAGACCCATTGTGTGTCCGTCTGGAGCCAGCCTAAATTTCTGGAATCACCTGTGATTCTCTCCTTTCGGAGCCGAGTCGCAGGAGCCCTACGATGTGGACGACCGAGAACCGTGGGCGCTATGACGGGAGCAGGCGGGGCGATCCGAGCGACTTGACGGTCGATGAGTGGGGCTTGGTCAAGCCGCCGATCCCGGCCGCGAAGCGCGGCGGTAACAAGCGGACCACGAACCCAGCCCGACGGCCGCCATCATCGACAGCCACAGCGTCAAGAGTTCCGAAAATGGGGAGCCTCGATCGACCCGATCGGGCTATGATGGCGGCACGACGATCAAGGGCAAGAAGCGCCACATCCTTGTAGACACACAATGTTGTCTGCTCTACGCGCTCGCCCACCCGGCCGACATGCAAGGTCGTGACAGCGGCGTTCTGGCGATGTCCACCCTGTTCGGGCTGTATCTGTTCCTGTGCACGCCCTACGCCGACGGTGGCTATCAGGGGCCGAACTTCCGCGACGGACTGCGCCGCGTTCTCCGCTCACCCGATGCCGAGATCGTCAACCGGACTGGCCATGCCCTTCCTCACCAATCCCCCGGCTATGCCCATGACGGGCGCATCCGCTAGACAAGTCACATGTATCGCGCCCCGCAGATCGCGCCCGACCAGCGCCGCCGGCATGTGCCCGCGCCCGTCCCGCCCCGCCCCGCGGAGGCCGATGCGCAGGACGATGCGCAGGACTATGCGCAGGACTGGGACGAGCCCGACGCGTACGAGGACGCGCCGCCGCCGCGTCGGCGGTTCCGCTGGCTGAAATGGCTGGTGCTGCTCGCCGTCTGGGGCGGCATTGCGCTGGGGGGCTTCGTGCTGTGGTTCGCCTGGGATTTGCCGCGCCCGGAGGCGGCGCTCGATGCCGCGCGGCGGCCGTCATTGACGCTGGAGGATCGCGAAGGGCGGATTTTCGCCACCTATGGCGACGTGGTCGGCGATCCGCTGCGCCTCACCGACATGCCGGCCTACCTTCCGGCCGCCGCGGTGGCGGTGGAGGATCGGCGGTTCTACTGGCATTTCGGCATCGACCTCATCGGCATCACCCGCGCCGTGGTGGTGAACATCCGCGCCGGGCGGCTGGTGCAGGGCGGCTCGACCATAACCCAGCAAGTTGCCAAGAACCTGTTCCTCACCAACGCCCGTACCTTCCGCCGCAAGGTACAGGAGGTGCTGCTCACCCTGTGGCTGGAGCAGCATTTCAGCAAGCAGGAGATCCTCGAGATCTGGCTCAACCGGGTCTATCTCGGCTCCGGCGCCTGGGGGGTGGATGCCGCCGCGCGGCTCTATTTCGGCGTCTCCGCGCGCCAGGTGAATTGGTGGCAGGCGGCCGTGATCGCCGGGCTGCCGCGCGCGCCGAGCCGCTTCTCCCCGCGCGTCGACCCCCATGCCGCCGCCGCGCGGGGGCGCGAGGTGCTGGCGGCGATGGCTGATACCGGGGCGATCACGGCCGAACTTGCCGGCGTCGCGGCAGGGCAGATCAGCTTCCCCCCGCGGCCCGCCACGGCCGGCTGGTTCGCCGACTGGGCGGCGGACCGGGCTGAGGCCGTTCTGCCGCCGGGGGCGGATGCCGCGGTGCGCACCACGCTCGACGCCCGCATGCAGGCG
>JAPLOH010000139.1 GCA_026400845.1 Alphaproteobacteria bacterium | reverse complement strand
CGGCGGAACAGTTGTTTCATCGTGACCGACAATGCCGTCGACTCGCTCAATGCAACGCGCAGATCGACCCATTTGTCCTTAGTCATCGTAAACCGGCCGTAAATGGCCGAGATGAATTGGGCCAGACCTATTGTGACAGACGATCAAGTTCCATCGGATACGCCGGCTGCGCCGCAAGGCGACCAGACCGAGGCCCGGATGCGTCGCGCGCTCGAGCGCATCGGCAGCAAGACGCCGCGCGAACAACGGGCGCCGCAGGCCTCTTTTTCCTCGACCCCCACGGGCCGCGGCAGCCAGGATGGCCCAAAGCGCCGCTTCGTGCGCGACGGCGAGGTGCCGGTCATGGTCGTCACCGGCACCCGCTCCGCCGACGCGCCGGTTCAGCGCCGCGGATCGGGCGGGCCGGCCAACGAGCAACTCGAGGCGGCGCAAACGGCGCTGCGGCTTGAGCGCAACGCCCACGAGGCGGCCGAACGCGCGCTGCGCGAGGCACAGGCCACGATCCAGGATCTGCGCACCAAGCTTGGCCACCTCTCGATGGCGCGCGACGAGGCGATCGAGACGGCCAAGCGCTCGGATGCCACTCACGCCGCCATGGCAAGCGAGCTTGACGCGCTGAAATTCCGCCTCGCCACCGAGGTGTCCGGCCGCGCCCGCGCCGAACGTGCGGCGCAGTCCGTCGGTCAACCGACCGAACCCGACGCCGCCACCGCCCCGGCGCCCCCCGCTGCCGAGCCAGCGCCGCGCCGGCGCGGCCGTCCGCCCAAGAGCGAGGCGCGCCCTGCGGCCGAAGCCGTGCCCAAGCGCAAACCTGGCCGCCCGCGTATCGAGCGCGAACCGGAGCCGGTGAAGTGGTGGCTGCCCAAGCGTGGCCGCCCCACGTCGAAATAACTGGGCTGAATTCCCGCGTTGCTGCACGATTCACGGCGGTTGTGATTCCACTTCCGGCGATCATGCTCTAAGAGACGCACCGAACAACGGTTCGGGTGCAGCGCCCGCGTGCCGGAAATCGTCCAGGGAGTTGTCCAAGCATGCCGAAGGTCACGTTCATCGAACACAACGGAACCGCCCACACCGTCGAGGCGGCGAACGGCGATTCGCTCATGCGCGCCGCGGTGGACAATAATGTCCCGGGCATTGACGGCGACTGTGGCGGCGAATGCGCCTGCGCGACCTGCCATGTCTATGTCGAGGCCGCATGGTGGGACAAAGTCGGCGGCCGTACGGAGACCGAGGAGACCATGCTCTCCTTTGCCGCTGCCACGAAGGATAATTCCCGCCTGTGCTGCCAGATCACCATGAGCGACGCGCTGGACGGGATCGTGGTGCACACGCCGGATGGCCAGCACTGAAATCACCGCGACACTGCCCCGTTCACGCTAGAACTGGGCCATTGACCCCCGACATCAACCGGGCCCAGGCGCCCGACGGAGGATTATCATGAACCATATCTCGATGGACGCGGTACGGGCGGCCGAGGAGCGCGCCTGGTCCACTCCGCTGGCCGACCTTGCCCCCGCCGATCCGCAGCTCTTCAAGGACGACGCGCACTGGGCGTATTTCGAGCGGCTGCGCAAGGAGGACCCGATCCACTTCACGCGCGACAGCGAGTTCGGACCGTACTGGTCGATCACCAAGTATAAGGACATCATGGCGGTCGACACCAACCACAAGGTGTTCTCCTCGCTGTCCACCCTCGGCGGCATTTCCATCCGTGACCAGCGCGCCGACTTCCCGCTGCCGATGTTCATCGCCATGGACCCGCCGGTCCATGACGCCCAGCGCAAGGTGGTGAGCCCCATCGTGGCCCCCGGCAACCTCGCCATTCTCGAGCAGACCATTCGCGAGCGGGCCGAGACCATTCTTGATGGGCTGCCCCGCGGCGAGACGTTCGACTGGGTGGACCGGGTTTCCATCGAGCTGACCACACAGATGCTGGCCACGCTGTTCGACTTCCCGTTCCATGACCGCCGCAAGCTCACCCGCTGGTCGGATGTGGCGACCACCATCGCCGGCCCGGGCGGCTTGGTCGAGACCGAGGAACAGCGTCAGGCCGAATTGCGCGAATGCGCCGGCTACTTCATGGGGCTGTGGAACCAGCGCGTTAACGCGCCGCCCACCACGGACCTGATCTCGATGCTGGCCCATGGCGAGTCGACCCGCAACATGACGCCGCAGGAGTTCCTCGGGAACCTGATCCTGCTCATCGTCGGCGGCAACGACACCACCCGCAACTCGCTGACCGGCAGTCTCTACGCGTTCAGCAAATTCCCTCAGGAATACCAGAAACTGCGCGCCAACCCCGCGCTGCTGGACAGTGCGATCCCCGAGATCATCCGCTGGCAGACCCCGCTGGCGCATATGCGACGCACCGCGGTGGCGGACATCGAGATCGGCGGCAAGCACATCAAGGCCGGCGACAAGGTGATCATGTGGTACGTCTCGGGCAATCGCGACGAGGAGGTCATCGAGAACCCCAACGCGCTGATCGTCGATCGCGCGCGGCCGCGCCAGCACCTCTCCTTCGGCTTCGGCGTGCATCGCTGCGTCGGCAACCGCTCAAGGGGTACACCTCGTTGCCGGTGAGAATTCGCAATTGATTAAGGAAGCGGTTCTTTTTTGAAAAAAAGAACCAAAAAACTTTCCCACCTATGCTGCGGAGCCTCCCGGGAGACTCCGCAGCGAAGTGATAAAAAGTTTTTGCTTCTTTTTTCAAAAAGAAGTCCTTCCTTCCCAAACCCTTGCATTGGCCGGAGAGACCTGCCCGCATGAGTTCCGTCGTGGTGATCGGTGCCGGGCATGCGGCGATCCAGTTGGCGGCATCGTTGCGGCAGGGCCGCTTCGAGGGACCGATCACCCTGATCGCCGACGCGGCTGGGCTGCCCTATCAGCGGCCGCCGCTGTCGAAGGCGTACCTTGCCGGCCACATGGACGAGCCCGCGCTCGCTTTGCGGCCGGCGAGCTTCTATGCCGCGCAGAGTGTTGGGTTGGTGGAGAACGATCCCGCCGTGGCGATCGATCGCACAGGGCGAAGCGTGATCACCGCTTTGGGCGCCCGGCACGGCTACGACCATCTGGTCCTGGCCACTGGCGCCGCCAACCGGGCCCTGCCGGTGCCGGGGGCGGAACTGCCGGGCGTCGTAGGCCTGCGCAGCCTCGCCGAGGCGCGGGCGCTGAAGGCGATCCTCGGCGGGCTCAGGCGCGTGGTGGTGATCGGCGCCGGGTTCATCGGACTCGAATTTGCCGCCGTCGCCGCCGAACGCGGCATCGCGGTGACCGTGATCGAGGCGGCGCCGCGGCCGCTGATGCGCGGCGTCTCGGTTGACATGTCCGCCCATCTTGCCGGAGCGCATCGCGGTTGGGGCACCCGGCTGCTGACCGAGACCGGCGTGCGCGCCATCACCGGCAGCGGACGCGCGGAAGGCGTGGAGCTCTCCACTGGCGAAATCGTGCCGGCCGATCTTGTCCTGGTTGCCATTGGCGTGGTGCCGAACGTGCAGATTGCAGAGCAAGCCGACCTCGCCGTCGGCAACGGCATCGTGGTCGACGCCATGCTCGCCACGGACGACCCCATGATTTCCGCGATCGGCGATTGTGCCGCGTTTCCAATGGCGGGGCAGCCCGGGCCGATCCGCCTCGAATCGGTGCAGAACGCCTCCGACCAGGCGCGTTGCCTGGCTGACCGGCTGCTCGGCAAGCCGGCAGCTTACGCGAAACTGCCGTGGTTCTGGTCCGACCAGGGGGCGCTCAAACTCCAGATCGCCGGGCTTTCGGGCGGGCATGACCGGACGGTTCTGCGGGGTGATCCCGCCTCCGGAGCCTTCTCGGTGTTCTGCTACCGCGACGACCGCCTGCTGGCCGTCGAGTCGCTCAACCGCGCTCCCGATCACATGGCGGCACGCCGTTTCCTCGCCGCCGGCGCCTCGGTGACGCCCGCGCAGGCAGCCGACCCGATGTTCGACTTGCGGACGGTGAATTAATCAGCCACACGGAGTCGACAGCGGTCGGTGTTGCATGGCAGCATCGCCGCGCATGCATGCGCGCCGGAACGGCCGCTGATAACGAGGGGAACCAGCCTGCCCATGTCCGGTGCAACCACCGATCCACGCATGAACCCCGCCCGCCGGCCACCGTCGCGCGGGATCGAGCTGAGCTGGTCCGATCCGCGGCTGCGCGCGGTGGTGTGGCAGGTGGTCATTGTCGGCGGCATTGCCGCGCTGATCTGGTACCTCGTCGCCAACACCATGAACAACCTGCAGGTGCGGCGCATCGCCA
Source organism: Alphaproteobacteria bacterium (assembly GCA_026400845.1). Classification (GTDB taxonomy): domain Bacteria; phylum Pseudomonadota; class Alphaproteobacteria; order Acetobacterales; family Acetobacteraceae; genus CAIYPH01. The sequence continues at coordinate 17,822 of JAPLOH010000139.1, read as the reverse complement.
CCGGATTCGGTTTCCTCGATCGGGTCGCCGGCATCCCGATCGGCGAGCATTCCATCGAGTACGACCCGGCGATCCACTCCTACGGACGGGCGATCTGGATCGGCGTGCTCAACACGATGAAGGTCTCGGTGGTCGGCATCGTGCTGTCCACCATCCTCGGCACGCTGATCGGTATCGCCCGGCTGTCGAAGAACTGGTTGGTCTCGCGTCTGGCGGCCGTCTATGTCGAGACGATCCGCGACATTCCGCTGCTGCTGCAATTGTTCTTCTGGTACGCGGTCGCCCAGGGCCTTCCCGCGCCGCGCCAGTCGCTGCACCCGGTGGAAGGCGTCTTCCTCTCCAACCGCGGGATCAAGGTGCCTCTGCTGCAATGGCAGGACGCGCATAGCTGGGCGCTCGCCGCTTTCGTGCTTGGCTGGATCGGCACCATCTCCTGGGCGCGCATGGCCACGCGCCGCCAGGAGGCGACCGGCATTCGCCCGCGGGTCTGGCCGGCCGGGCTGGCGCTGATGATCGCGTTTCCCGTGCTGGTCTGGGCCGCCCTCGGCGCACCCTTCACGTTGGAAATGCCGGTTTTGCGCGGCTTCAACTTCGTCGGCGGGCTGACCGTCAGCCCGGAATACGGCGCCCTCACCGTCGGCCTCGTGCTCTACACGGCTTCCTATACCGCCGAGATCGTGCGCTCTGGTATCCTGTCCGTTGCCACCGGACAGTGGGAGGCCGCCGGCGCGCTTGGGCTGCGGCAAAGCTGGGTGATGCGGCTGATCGTGCTGCCCCAGGCGCTGCGAGTGATCATCCCGCCAATGACCAGCACCTACCTCAGCCTGGCCAAGAACAGTTCGCTGGCGGTTGCCATCGGCTACCAGGATGTCGTCTCCATCATCAACACCATCCTCAACCAGACCGGGCAGGCGGTGGAGGGTATCGCGATGATCATGCTGGTCTACCTCACCATCAGCTTGTCGATCAGCCTGTTCATGAACTGGTACAACGCGCGCATTGCGCTGGTGGAGCGGTGATCCGATGAGCAGCACCACACTCGGCGCCTCGAGCGCGCATCGCACGCAACCGCCGCTGCTGGTCGCCGGCCCGCTGGCCTGGATGCGGGCGAACCTGTTCAACTCCTGGCTATCCACCGCCGTCACCCTGGCGCTGATCTACATCCTGGCCCGCGCGGGGATCGGCTTCGTCGACTGGGCCTTCATCAACGCCGTCTGGTCGGTGCCGATTTCCGCCCAAGGGGTGATCGACCCCACCGATTGCCGCAACATCAAGGGCGTCGGCGCCTGCTGGGCGGTGATCGGGGACAAGTGGCGCTTTATCCTGTTCGGCCGTTACCCCTTTGACGAGCAATGGCGCGCCGGCGTTTGCATCGCGCTGTTCATCGCGCTGTTCGTGGTCTCTGCCATGCGCCGGTTCTGGCGCAAGGAACTGGCGCTGATCTGGATTGGAACGCTGTTCGTCATCGGCGTGCTGATGTGGGGCGGCGTGCTGGGCATGAACTTTGTGCCGCATGACACCTGGGGCGGCTTGCCGATGACGCTGATCCTGGCGACATTCGGGCTGGCGCTGGCGTTTCCACTCGCGGTTTTCGTCGCCCTCGGCCGCCGTGCTACCACCCTGCCGGCGGTGCGCTATCTCTGCATCGTCTATATCGAGCTGGTTCGCGGCGTGCCGCTGATCTCGGTGCTGTTCATGGCCAGCGTGATGTTCCCGCTGTTCATGCCGGTGGGCCTTAACCCGGACAAGCTGCTGCGCGCCCAGCTCGGCATCATCCTGTTCGGCGCCGCCTATCTCGCCGAGGTCATCCGCGGCGGATTGCAGGCGCTGCCCAAGGGCCAGTACGAGGCGGCCGATGCGCTCGGCCTCACATATTGGCAGAAGATGCGCCTGATCATCCTGCCCCAGGCGCTGCGCATGGTCATCCCGCCGATGGTCAACAACTTCATCGGCTCCTTCAAGGATACCTCGCTGGTGCTGATCATCGGCATCTTCGACCTGCTGACGGCGGCCAAGGTCGCGCTCGCCGAGCCGGCGTGGCAGGGTTACAGCACCGAGGTTTATCTCGTGCTGGCCGTCATCTACTTCATTTTCTGCTACTCCATGTCCCGCTACAGCCGCGGACTCGAGGCCGAATTCGGCCGTTCCGTCCGGCGCTGAAGGAAACCCGTCATGAGCCAAGCCGTCGCCACCGATCGCCCGCCCGCCATCAGCCTCGACAAGGTGAACAAATGGTTCGGCGCCCTGCACGTGCTGCGGGATGTCACCCTCAACGTCGCCCATGGCGAGCGCGTGGTCGTCTGTGGCCCCTCGGGCTCCGGCAAGTCGACCCTGATCCGCTGTATCAACCGCCTGGAATCCCACCAGGAAGGCCGCATCGTCGTCGACGGCACCGAGCTTACCGATGACCTGCGTGCCCTCGATACCATCCGCCGCGAGGTCGGCATGGTGTTCCAGTCCTTCAATCTGTTCCCCCACCTCACCATCCTGGAGAACTGCTCGCTTGCCCCGATCTGGGTGCGCAAAATGCCGAAGGACGAAGCCGAGGCGCTGGCGATGGAGTTTCTCACCCGGGTGAAAATTCCCGAGCAGGCCAAGAAATACCCCGGCCAGCTTTCCGGCGGCCAGCAGCAGCGCGTCGCCATCGCCCGTGCCCTGTGCATGCGTCCGAAAATCATGTTGTTCGACGAACCGACCTCCGCCCTCGATCCCGAGATGATCAAGGAAGTGCTCGACGTCATGATCGAACTCGCCAATTCCGGCATGACGATGGTCTGCGTCACCCATGAAATGGGCTTCGCCCGCCAGGTCGCCGACCGCGTGGTCTTCATGGACCGTGGCGAAATCGTCGAAAGCGGCACCCCGCACGAAATGTTCGAGACCCCGCAAACGGATCGGCTGAAGCTGTTCCTCTCGCAGATTTTGCGAGGGCACTAGGATGACGCCCGAAGACTAGGGCGTGTCGTCAAATTGGAGATTCCGGCGCGGCGCAAGCTCCGATTCGGTGGTGTCAGGCACACTGGAGGCGATGGATGCGCCGCTACGCCCTTCGCGACGACCAATGGGACCGTTCCGAGACCTTCTGCCTGGGCGACATGGGTCCGTGGGTGTCGCGAAGGATAACCGAGTATTCGTCGAGGCTGTCCTGTATCGCTACAGCGCGGGCGCCCAAGGAATGCCGGCGAGGACCAAGCGATTGGGCGATCGCGTGGCGGCGCGAACCAGGTCAATTTTCTGACCACGAAACCCACCGGAGTAGGGGGGCGGGGTTGGGGAATTTGGTTAACCTCCGGTGAAAGTCGGAATGACTCCACCAAAGCGGGGCTACGTCTACAACGAAAGCTCGGGTCTGCGTGGGGTGCGCGGCGCGAGCCGCGTTGCTACCGCAACTGGTCATCCAACGTAGATGGAACTCTGTAATCGCTGACCGCCTCATTGGCCCAACGCTTGAGGCGATATGCCGCTGTGCTTGCTACGGGCGCTGGTTTTACACCGGTGTGAACACCCCGTCCGGCCCGACCGCTTCGAGCACGCCGCTGCGGATGTCGAAATAGGTGCCGTGCAGGGTGAGGGTGCCGGCGCGCACAGCGTCGCGCACCCAGGGGAAGGTCATCAGGTTGGCGAGCGACTGCTTCACGCACTCGTATTCGCAGACCTGCTGTGCCTGGTCGGCCGGGGTGCATGCCAGCACGCGGTCGCGCACGCCGGCCGCGAGGCCGATCCAGCCGCCGAGGAAATGCCAGGACGGGTTGGGCGTGCCGTTCAGCAACGCGTGGACGCCGCCGCACATGGCGTGGCCCATCACAATAATGTCCGGCACTTCGAGCCCGCGCACGGCGAATTCGAGCGCGGCTGAGGTGCCGTGGTTGCCGTCATCGGGCGCGAAGGGCGGCACCAGATTGGCGACGTTGCGGACCACGAAAAGTTCGCCCGGCCCGGCGTCGAAAATCGCCGCCGGGTCCACCCGGCTGTCCGAGCAGGCGATCACCAGCGCACGCGGCTTCTGTCCGAGTCCGGCAAGCTGTTCATGGAGTGCCCGGCGCTGGGGCCAGGTGGAGGCGCGGAAGATGCGGTAGCCGTCGATCAGTCGTTGCATGGGGCTGATTTGGGGGCGCGATGCGCGGCGGCAAGGGCGGCAGGATCAACCCAGCGCCGCGCGCACCGCACGGGCAAGTTCGGAGGCGCGGAAGGGTTTGGCGAGCGTCGGGAAAGGGGCGCCGCCGTCCTCCTCCTGCATCGCATCGGCGTGCGAGGAGGCGAGCAGGATCGGCAGGCCCGGCACCAGTTCGCGCGCCTGGCGGGCCAGTTCCAGCCCGTTGATGCCGCCGGGCAGCATCATGTCGGTCATCAACAGGTCGACCGGGGCGCGCTCCAGCAGCCCGATCGCCGGCGCCGCCGCCTCGGCCTCCAGCACCCGGTAGCCGAGTTCGGTGAGATGGCGCACCACGATGGCGCGCAGTTCGGCGTTGTCCTCGACCACCAGCACCGTCTCGCTGCCGCGGGCCGGCGTGAACGTCATCTCCACGGTTGCGGCGTGGGCGTCGCCGCCGAGTGCGCGGGGCAGCAGCAGTTGGAACGTGGTTCCCTCGCCGAGCGCGCTGGTCACTCGCACGAAGCCGTCGGACTGGCGGGCGAAACCGAACGCCATGGCGAGGCCGAGCCCGGTGCCGGCGCCGGCCGCCTTGGTGGTGAAGAACGGCTCGAACACGCGGGGCAGCACGTCGGGCGCGATGCCGGTGCCGGTGTCGGCGACCTCGATCATCACATATTCACCGGCGGGCACGTCGGGGCTGCGCTCGGCCTCCTCTGCCTCGATGATACGGTTGAGGGTGGCGATGCGGATCAGCCCGCCGGTGGGCATGGCATCGCGGGCATTGCCGACGAGATTGGTCACCGCCGCCTCGGCCTGGCCAGGGTCCGCCAGTACGCGCCAGACGCCGGGAGCGAGATTGACATCGAGGGTGATATCCGCCCGCAGTGAGCGCCGCAGCAAGTCGCCGACGTTGCGCAGCAGGGCATTGAGGTCGAGCGCCCGTGGGTCGATCGGTTGGCGGCGCGAGAAGGCGAGCAGGCGGCGGGTGAGATCGGCGGCGCGCATCACCGCGTCGATCGCCGAGCCGGCCAGCGCCTTTTGCTCGCTGTCCTCCTCGTGCAGCGACATCATGATCTCGAGATTGCCGCCGACCACCGCCAGCACGTTGTTGAAATCATGCGCGATACCGCTGGCCAGCGTGCCGATCGCCTCCATTTTCTGGGCGTGCTGGAGCGCTTCCTCGGCGGTCTTGAGGTCCCCGATATCGGCGAGTACCAGCATCATGTGGTGCTGGCCGCCCTCGCCGCGCACCATCGAGGTGGTCGCCCGCACCCAGGCACGCGTGCCATTGGGGCGAAGCTGGCGGCGATCGACGCTGAAATGCGGGATGCGGCCCTCAAGCAGCGCGTCCAGGCTCGCCCGCCCGCGCAATAGGTCGTCCGGCACCACCAGGTCCTGCGCGCGGCGGCGCAGCAGCTCCTCGCGCGTGTAGCCGGAAATGGCGCAGAACCGGTCGTTCACCCGCAGGATACGCCCGCCCGGGTCGAGATGCGCGATGCCGACCGCGGCCTGCTCGAAAGTGGCGCGGAAGCGGGCCTCGCTCTCCCGGCTGGCCTCCTCGGCGCGCTGCTTGGGCGTCGCGTCGGCAGCGTAGATCAGCCGGTAGCGCAGTACGCCCTTCTCGTTCAACACCGAGGTGATGCCGTTGCGCACCGGCAGGAAACTGCCGTCGGGCTGGCGATACCAGGTGTCGAACTCGACATGACCGTTGCGATCGGAGGCATCCATCATCGCCGGGATGCGCGCCAGCTCGCTGAGTGCATAGGCCTGGATCGCCGGCTTGCCGATCAACGCGCGCGACGAATAGCCGCGCAGCGCGGCATAGGCCGGGTTGACGAAGCGGATGCGGTCGGTCACCGGGTCGGCGATGACGATGCCGAAGGAGGCATTCTCCACCGCATCGGCCAGCCGGCGGGCCTGGGCGTCGCGCTCGCGTCGTTCGGCGGCGCCCTCGCGCAGGGCCGCCACCGTCGCCGGGCCAGGCCGCGCGCGCAGTTCGCGCAGCAGCGCATGTACCACCGCAATGCCGGCGAGGATCAACGCCAGGGCCGCACCCATCGCCGTGGTCGTGCCAGTGCTGGTGAGCGGTTCGGGCGAGAGGGCAAAACGGGCGGCGATGAAGGCGAGGATGGCGGTACTATAGGCGGCCGAGCCGAGTAGCAGTGCGGCCACCATCACCGCCGGCATCAGCCCGAGCAGCGGATGCGTCGCGGCGAAAGGGCCGCTAAGGCGGTAGAGCCCACCGGACAGCCCGACCAGCGCCACTGCGACGGCGTGGCGCTGCCAGGCCGGCCGCGTCTGCACCCACGTCCCCGCGTCGCCCAGCGCGACGAGCGCGCCGGCGATCCGGTCCTTGCGGTCGAACGACAGCAGCCGGTCGAACGCGGTCAGGCGCGTGGAGGACATGGCGCTACAAACCCCAGCGCCCGGCCGGGCTGCAACAAGAAACTGCGGCCCGGTGGATCACGCCCTGGCGAGGACGATCCATACCGCCGCGCCCAGCCGGGTGAAGCCATTGGAGACCAGGGGCGTGACCGCCCGGGCGATGGCGGCAATTGCTTCGGCGCGGCTCTCCTCGGGCTTGTCGCGCAGCAGGCGACCGCCGATCGGGCCAGTGGAGATCGCCGCCGCCGCCGCCGCGGGGTCGGCGGGGAACAGCATCTCGAAGTCGAAGGGGCGGATCTCCGGAGACTGGAAGCCGCCGGCGGTGAGGATGCGGCGAATGCGCGCCGGATCGCCGAAGGCGAACGGCCCGGGCTCCTCCGGGTGCGGCGGCGGCGGGCGGTCGATTACCGAGAAAATAGCCTGCTGCGGGATGCGCGCCCACGGGTTGTCCGCGACCGAGCGCCAGCAGGCGAAAGCGAGCCGGCCGGAGGGTTTCAGCGCGCCGTGCAGGTTGGCGAAGGCGGCATCGGGATCGCCGAAGAACATCACGCCGAAGCGCGAGGTCAGCAGGTCGGCTGCCGTTCCTGTGAAATCATGGGTGGAGGCATCGGCCAGCACGTAGTCGGTATTGGCGGCCTTGGTCGCCTCGGCCACTTCGAGCACCGCGGTCGAGACATCGGCGCCGGTGACGTGGCCCGTGGCGCCGACGGCGCGGCCGAGGGCCAGCGTGTAGCCGCCGCAGCCGCAGCCGATATCGAGCACCCGCTCCCCCGCTTGCGCCGCCGCCGCGGCCAGCAGCGCCTCGGTGAGCGGCATCAGGCCACGCTCGGTGCGCGCCTCGTTCTGTGCCCATTGCTGGCCCATCGGGCCGTTCCATGACTCGACCTGGCGGCGATGACGTTCGGCGGCGTCGGACATGGGATTACTCCGCGGCTTCGGCGAGTTCGGCGGCGGCGGACCGCACCCAGACCGCCGTATCGTGAAAAACCGCACCACCGAGTGGGGGCGCGGGGTCGTCGGAGGTCAGTGCGTTGATGCCGATGCCGCCCTCGAAGTCGGCGTGCGGCCAGATGCTTTCGATGATCACAACCCCTGGCTGCAACCCCTCGAACAATTTCGCGTGCACGATGATTTCGCCACGGGCATTGCCGAGCCGCACCCGCCCGCCCTCGATGATGCCGAGGCGGGCGGCGGCGGCGGGGTGGATCAGCACGCTTGGCCGCCCTTCGCGCTTGCGGCCGGCCGGAACCTCGGTGAAGGTGGAGTTGAGGAACTGCCGCGCTGGTGCGGCGACCAGGCGGAACGGACGGTCCGGGCCCGCCTCGTCGATCACCTCCATATGATCCGGCAGTTTCGGCATCCCGGCGTGGCGCGGGCCGATCCGCGACCAATCGGGTGCGAAGTGGAACTTGCCGTCGGCATGGCCGAAGCCGTCGATGAAATGCGAGGCGGCGAAATCGGGCTGCGCATCGATCCAACGCCGTGCCACCACCTCCTCTGCCCCCGGCCAGCCCGAGGCGCGCAGCGTGGCATCGACGATTTCGATCGATGTCATCGCGAAGGCAGGGTGCTCGGCGCCGAGACGGCGGGCGAGCCCTTGCAGCACCTCGTGGTTGGAGCGGCACTCGCCGGGCGGCTCGATCAGCTTGGGGCCGATCTGGATATGGCTGTGCCCGCCGGCCTGGTACAGGTCGTCATGTTCCATGAACATGGTCGCCGGCAGCACGATGTCGGCGAGCTGCGCCGTCTCGGTCATGAACTGCTCATGCACGACGGTGAAGAGGTCCTCGCGCTTGAAGCCGCGGATCACCTTGTTGCTGTCGGGCGCGACGGTGACGGGGTTGGTGCTCTGGATCAACAAGGCATGGATCGGCGGCCCGTCGCCGAGTTCCGCGCGATCGCCGGTCAGCACCGCGCCGATGCGGCTCTGGTCGAGCACGCGCACCCTGGGATCGACCGCGTCGAGCCCTTCGATCAGCGTCTTGTCCCAGTGGTAGATGGCGCGGTTGTTCCACAATGCGCCGCCGCCTTTGTGCAGCCATTTGCCGGTCACCGTCGGCAGGCAGGTGACGGCATGGAGGTTGGCGGCGCCGTTGCGCATGCGGGTGAAGCCATAGCCGGTGCGGATATAGGCGCGCTCGGTGGTGCAGTAGAGCCGGGCGAACGCCTCGATCTCGGCAACGCTGAGCCCGGTGATGCCGGCCGCCCATTCCGGCGTCTTGGTCGCCAGATGGGCTTCGAGCGCGTCGGGGCAGTCGGCGTATTTGGCCATATAGGCGCGATCGGCATGGCCGTCGCGGAATGCGATATGCATCATCGCGCAGGCCAGCGCGCCATCGGTGCCCGGGCGAAGGGCGAGGTGCATGTCCGCCTGCTGCGCGGTGCCGGTGCGGTAGGGGTCGATCACCACCAGCTTGGCGCCGCGCCCCTTCCGGGCCTTGGCGATATGGGTCATCACATTGACCTGGGTGTGCACCGGGTTGCCGCCCCATACGACGATGAGGTCGGCCTCGGCCATTTCGCGCGGATCGGGCCCGGTATAGCGGCCGACGCCGGCCATCCAGCCCGCCTCGCAGGTGGCGGTGCAGATTGTGTTGTGCTGGCCAGAGTATTTCATCACGTGGCGCAGGCGGTTGATGCCGTCGCGCTGCACCAGCCCCATGGTGCCGGCGTAGTAATATGGCCAGATCGTCGCCGGGCCATGCTCGGCGGCGAGTGCGATGAAGCGAGCGGCGATCATGTCGAGCGCCTCGTCCCAGCCGATGCGCCGGAACTGGTTGCTTCCCTTCGGCCCGGTGCGCAGCAGCGGATGCAGCAGGCGGTCGGGATGGTGGATGCGATCGGCGTAGCGCGCGACCTTCGCGCAGATCACGCCATCGGTGTAGCTGTTGGCGGCGGCGCCGCGCACGGCACCGATGCGCGCGCCGTCGATGACCTCGACCTCCAGGGCGCAGGTGGAGGGGCAGTCATGCGGGCAGACGGATGAGCGTATGGTGCTTGGCATGGCGGGAGGGTGATACGAATCGCGCCTCCTCTGCAACCACCCTCTACGGCGAGGCGTCGGCGATGGCGCGCAGGCAGTCCTTCTCGCCGAGCGTGACGGGCGAGCGGGTGGTGGCGTGCGCCACTTTGGCGGCGGGGCCGGCGGGGAACATCATGATATCGAGGCTGCATCCGTTGGCATGGGCGTAGAGCCATACCTCGCCGCCGGACTCGGGATGGCGCAGCACGGGTTGGCCAAGAATGGCGGTGACGTCACCTGGAAGCTTGCCGAGCAATTGCACGGCGCGCTCGGGCGCGTTCCGCGCTGGCCGCAAGGGCGCTACCGCCACCTCCGGCACGGAAGCAGGAGGTGGAGTGCAGCCGGCGAGCGCCGCCAGGACGAGCAGCGGCGCCGCCAGACGCGGCCGGCGTCGCATGGCGTCAGTCGGCGGTTTCGGGGCCGCGGCCGGGCTCGGCGGGGCGCGGCGCCTCGGTGATCATCTCGATCCGACCGGTGATCTGCCCGCCATCCTCGACCTGGAGGCGGCGGCAACGGGCGGTGCCAAGCACCTTGCCGGTGGCGCGCACGATCAGGCTGCCGCGCGCCGTCAGCGTGCCATCGATGGTGCCGCCGACCTCGGCATCCTCGACTTCGACCTCGCCGCGAAACACGCCGCCCTGGGCGACCATCAGCTCCATTGCGTGCAGGATGGTGGACTCCACGGTGCCCTCGATCACCAGCCGCTCGGCGTCCTGAACGACGCCCTGCACGCTGATGCCGCGGCCGATGGTGAGTGTCCGCTTTTCGGCCGGCGCCCGGGCCGACGCGCTGCCGGGGCGCTGGGCGGCGGGGGCGCTGCCGGGCGGCGGGGCGGCGGGTGAGCCGGAAAAGGGCGGACGGCTCATGGTCTGGGACTCCTTGGGAGGGGCGGGACGATACGGGGGCACACCAAGCCCGGTGTCGGCGCCCTGGGCCGGGGCCGCACTCGGCAACGGCGGGGGTTCGGGAACCTGAGGCTCGTCAGGCTTGCGACGTTTGAACACGGCGGGTCCGTTTCACTCGAATGACTGCGAGACCCCTGGGGTATCACAGGGGATGGGGGTGAACAACCGGCCGCGCCGAGTCGGGGCGCCAGATGTTGTGGACAACTCGCCCCCCCGCCCATTCAGCCCCGCAGCATCACGGCCCTCACATCCGCGCCGACCTGCTCCTCGAACTCCCGGAAATTGGCGGCGAAGCGGGCGACCAGGCCGCTTGCGGTGGCGTCGTAGGCCGCCTTGTCGGCCCAGCCCAGCCGCGGGTCGAGCACCTCGGCGGGAATGCCGGGCACCGCCTCGGGGATCATCAGGCCGAAGAACGGGTCGGCCCGGAAGGCGACCTTGGCCAGCGAGCCGTCAAGCGCCGCACGCAGCAGCGCGCGAGTGTGGCGGATCGGCATACGATTGCCGACGCCGTACGGGCCGCCGGACCAGCCGGTATTGATCAGCCAGCAATCCGCCTGGTGCTCGGCGATCAGGGCGGAGAGCATCTGGCCGTAGACCTCCGGGCGACGCGGCAGGAAGGGGGCGCCGAAGCAGGCGCTGAAGGTCGCCTGCGGCTCACTGCCGGCGCCCTTCTCGGTGCCGGCGACGATGGCGGTGTAGCCGGAGAGGAAGTGGTACATCGCCTGGGCCGGCGAGAGCTTGGCGATCGGCGGCATCACGCCGAACGCGTCGGCCGCCAGCATCACCACGTTGCGCGGCTGCCCGCCGCGCCCCTCGCGCACGCAGTTCGGTATGAAATCAACCGGGTAGCAGCTCCGCGTGTTCTCGGTGAGGCTGCCATCGTTGAGATCGAGCCGGCCGTGGCGGTCGGCTACGACGTTTTCCAGCACGGTGCCGAAGCGGTGCGAGGCGGCCCAGATCTCGGGCTCGGCCTCGGCGCTGAGGTTGATCACCTTGGCGTAGCAGCCGCCCTCGAAGTTGAACACGCCGGTGTCACCCCAGCCGTGCTCGTCATCGCCGATCAGCGGACGCGAGGGCTCGGAGGACAGCGTGGTCTTGCCGGTACCCGACAGGCCGAAAAACAGCGCGACGTCGCCGTCGGGGCCGACATTGGCGCTGCAATGCATCGGCAGCACGCCCTTTGGCGGCAGCAGCCAGTTCATCACGGTGAAGATCGATTTCTTGATCTCGCCGGCATATTCGCTGCCGGCGATCACGATCCGGCGCTGCTCGAACGACAGCGCGACCACCGTGTTGCTGCGCACCCCGTCGATCGCGGGGTCGGCATGGAAGTGCGGCGCGTGCAGGATCACGTAGTCCGGCTCGAAGCCCGCGAGCTCCGCCTCGTCGGGCCGGATGAACATGTTGCGGGCGAACTGTGCCGACCAGGCCTGGGTGGTGACCAGGCGCACGCGGATGCGGTGCGCTGGGTCAGCGCCGGCGTAGAGGTCCTGGGTGTAGAGCTCCTGGCCCTGGAGATAGGCCTGCACGCGGCCGGTGAGGACGGCGAATTTCTCGGGGGCCAGCTTCTTGTTGACCTTGCCCCACCACACCTCGGCGGTGATGCCGGGCTCGTCGACCACGAACTTGTCCTGGGCGGAGCGGCCGGTATGCACCCCGGTGCGGACCATCAGGGCACCATCGGCCGACAATTCACCTTCATTGCGGCGAATGGCGTGGGCGGTCAGCGCCGCCGCGGTGAGATTGGCGTGGACCGTGCGGTCCGCGCGCACACCGGTTCCGCGCAGTGCCGCGGCTGAGTTCGTCATCGGGTCGGTTCCTCGCGGTGGGTCATGGGCGGGTGTTGGCCGGGGCGTCGTCTTAGTCGGCGGAGCCGCTAGCGGTCCATCATGGCGTAAAAATGTCAGGGATGCGTTTCGCTCCGTGCTGCACGTGCGAGACGCACCAGTTCCCGCCTCACGTTTTCGGCATCGACGACCGGGGTGGGCCAGTGGACGCGGCGAACCTCCTCGCCCTGGGCAAGATCGCAGCCGTCGATATCGACGCCGACCATGCGCCAGTCGCCTGGCTTGCGCGCGATGGCGGCCAGTGCGGCAGGGTGATCAGTGTTGCAGTGCTCCATGATGTCCGCAGCGGCGGCGGCGATGGCGGCCACCGCTGCGGCGGGTGCTTCGAATGCGGCGGCGCGCAGCCGGTGTGCGCGCGCGAAGCCGCCAACCAGATTGGCCGCGTTCGGCGCGATCCGCCACAGCGAGAAATCGGCGAAATCGGCATAAAGCGCGGCATAGGGGTGCAGCGCGAGCCACCGCGCCTTGAGGGCCGCGTCCTCGACAGGAACCGCTGACCCGGTGATGGTGACGCGCGGCGCGGTTTGTGGGTTGGCCGTCGCGGCCGGCCCGCTGACCATCAGGGCACACCGTGGATCGGCTTTGAGATGGCGGGTGTGCTCCGCGAGGTCCGACAGCAGCATCAGCACCGTGCGGTCCGGCGCGGTCGCCGGCGTCACCAGGGAGGCGAAGGGCTGGCCATCCCGCGCGGTGGCCAACGTGCCGGCGCGGGCGGCGCGGAGCAGCGTGATGGCCTGCCACTCCGGCGTGGGTTGCGGGGTGGGGTTCACTTTTTCGGGCTCTGCCATAATTCGTTCACTCCTCAACCGTGAAGCGCCACAATTGCGTGCCATATTCCGTTCGCGCCGGCGAACTGCTCACCGGACGAACTGCTCAATCGGCGTATGGAGAGCCCAGATGAAACAGACAATCGCCCTCGTGGATGACGATCGCAACATCCTTACCAGCGTGTCGATGACGCTGGAGCAGGAGGGCTTCATCGTGCGCACCTATACCGATGGTGAAAGTGCGCTCCAGGGCATCACCGCCCGCCCGGTCGATCTCGCGGTGCTCGACGTCAAGATGCCGCGGATGGACGGCATGGAGCTGCTGCAACGCCTGCGCACCCGCTCCACCCTGCCGGTGATCTTCCTCACCTCCAAGGACGAGGAGGTCGACGAGGTGATGGGGCTGCGGCTCGGCGCCGATGACTACATCACCAAGCCGTTCAGCCAACGCCTGCTGCTGGAGCGCATCCGCGCTTTGCTGCGCCGCAACGAGACCAGCCGCGCCGAAGGCTCCGGCGCCAACCCGACCGGGGTGATGGTGCGGGGCGAGCTGGTGCTCGACGAAACCAAGCACCAGTGCATGTGGAAGACGGTCGACATTCAGCTCACCGTCACCGAGTTCCTCCTCGTCAAGGCGCTCGCCACGCGGCCCGGCATGGTGAAATCGCGCGATCAGCTCATCGACGCCGCGTATGGCGACAATGTCTACGTCGATGACCGCACCATCGACAGCCATATCAAGCGGGTGCGCAAGAAGTTCCGCGCCATTGCCGACGATTTCAACGCCATCGAGACGCTCTATGGCATCGGCTACCGCTACAAAGACGCCTGACCGCCCATGCCCCGTGCCGGCATCCTGATCGAGCGGACGGCAGAGGGCGTGGCGATGAAGCCGCGCTGGGTGTCGCCGATGCTGCGGCGCATCCTGCTGGTGAACCTGTTGCCTCTCGCCTTGCTGCTCGCCGCCCTGCTCTATCTCGACCAGTACCAGAACGGCCTGCTGCGCGCCGAAGTCACCACCCTGCGCGAGCAGGCCCGCATTTTCGCCGCCGCCCTCGGCGAGGCGGCGGTGCGCGATGACGGCACCAGCCCGGCCGGCCTGGCACCCGACCAGGCGCGGCCGCTGCTGCGGCGTCTGACCGAGCCGACACCAGCCGCCCAGGCCCGTGTCTACGCGCCCGACGGGCTGCTGATCGCCGACAGCCGGGTCCGCGAGGCAACCGGCGGGGCGGTCGTCACCGAGCCGCTGCCGCCGCCCATCGAGCGCGGTGCGGTACTCGGCACCATCGGCGCGATCTATGACCGGCTGCTGGCGATGCTGCCCCATGTCGGCGGCACCCCGTTGCTCGATATCGGCCCGCAAGCCGCCGGAGCCGACTGGCAGCCCGACGTGAAGGAGGAGCTTCGCCTCACCGGTGCCGACGACAAGCGGGTGATGCCGCCCTACATCCGCCGCACCCTGGACAACCGCCTGCTGGTCACCGTGGCCGAGCCGGTGCTGCGCAACCGCATTTCCGTCGGCATCGTGCTGCTGACCCGCGAGGCGCGCGAGGTGGATGACAGCCTGCTCGCCGTGCGGCTCTCCATTCTCGGCCTGTTCACCCTGGCGCTCGCGATCACAGTGGCGCTGTCCTGGTATCTCTCGCTCACCATCGCGCGACCCATCCTGCGCCTCGCCGGCTCCGCGGCCGGCATGCGTGAAGGCTCCGGCCGCGGCGGCGCCATGCCGGCGGGGCTGTTGGCGCGGCAGGACGAAATCGGCGTGCTGGCCCAAGCGCTCTCGCAATCCGCCCGCGCCTTGTGGGCCCGGATGGACGCCATCGAGCGCTTCGCGGCCGATGTTGCGCACGAGATCAAGAACCCACTCTCCTCCATCCGCAGCGCCATCGAGACGCTGCGCCGCATCGAGGACCCCGAAAAGCAGCGCCGCCTGCTGGCCATCATCGCCGAGGACGTCGGCCGCCTCGACCGCCTCATCAGCGACATCTCCGACGCCTCGCGCATCGACGCCGAGCTTTCCCGCGTCGCGGTCGAGCGCGTCGACATCCGCCCGATCCTTGAGACCCTCGCCGACATCAACGAACAGACCCGCGGTGACAACGGCCCGCACATGCATCTGGAAACGTCCGACGACCGGCTAGAGGTGCAGGGCGTCGAGGGTCGCCTGGTGCAGGTGCTGCGCAATTTGATCGGCAATGCCATCTCCTTCTCGCCGCCCAACGGCAGCATCGCGCTGAAGGCGCGCGACACCGGCACCGTGATCGAACTCGCGATCGAGGACGAAGGGCCGGGCATCCCGGAGGACCGGCTGGAGCACGTCTTCGAGCGCTTCTATTCCGAGCGCCCGAAAGAGGAACGCTTCGGCCAGCACTCCGGCCTCGGCCTGTCGATCAGCCGGCAAATCGTCGATGCCCTCAAGGGCCGTATCATCGCCGAGAACCGCCGCGGGCCCGATGGGCGAGTGATCGGGGCCAGGTTCGTGGTGCAGTTGCCGAAGGCGTAGCGCCACGGTTGCTTCGGATGGAAACTGGACGGGACGTTTGAAGGATGTGACTTCCGAGATCCTATCTCGCAGGGATTTCCTCTGCGTGATCCGATATGCCACATTGATGTCGATATTGAAATGACATGCAACGCTGGCGTCTGCCTTGCGTAGGATGGGCGGACTAGGCGGCGGATAGCAGTACCTCAAAGGGGGTAATTTTCTGAAACCCCGACGCCAGATGGACCGCAAGGCTTTGAGAGCCGCCACACTGCCGGTCGGAAGGCGCAATCCGAACATCGCAACGCCGCGATGAGTACCACACATGCGGCTGACCGGCCGATCATTAATATAAATGTAAAATCAATACAAAAGGAGGGATTGATCTGAACATCGCGCTCCAGTCATGCGCGATGGTTGATTGGCGTGGAACAAACTCACTGATTCGATGTAATATTTTGGTGTTGATGCCAATCGAATCCCCGACGCGCCGTGCCCCCCACGAAGCTATCCCCGGCCATGGTCGTTGGATGGCCGGCAGGCCGCCTTGAGAATGGAAGGAAGCCTGATCGTCGGGAGACTGGCGATATTCTTAGACCGACCCCACTCCGCGAGGCTTGCAGCCAATCAGCAACCCCGTCACTGTTCAATCGACTGGCGCCGGATGCGGCCATGCGAACGAGGTGCCTGCCCATGAGCACTCCATCCCCGAACGTCCTGCCCCTCCTCCGCACCGACGGTGCCCGCCTCTGGAACGACCTCATGACGCTCGGCGCCATCGCCGCGACGCCGGCCGGCGGCTCCTTTCGCCCCACGGCCACCGACGGCGACCGCGACGCGCGCAACCTGTTCGCCCTTTGGGCTAGGGATGCCGGCCTCTCCGTCATCGTCGACGGGGTCGGCAACATGTTCGCCCGTCGTGAGGGCACCGACCCCGACCTGCCACCAGTGCTCGCCGGCAGCCATCTCGACACCCAGATGCCCGGCGGCAAGTTCGACGGCCCCCTTGGCGTCCTCGCCGCGCTTGAAGCCGTGCGCACCATCGAGCGCGCCGGCATTCGCACCCGCCGCGCCATCGAGGTGGTGAACTGGACCAACGAGGAGGGCGCCCGCTTCGCCCCTGGCCTCCTCGGCTCCGCCGCATTCGCCGACCGCCTTGCCCTCGATACCGCCCTGCAAAGCCGCGACCGCGGCGGCGTTGTCCTCGGCGAGGAACTGTCCCGCATTGGTTATCGCGGCCCGGCCCCGGTCGGCGGCCGGCCCGTCGATAGCTACCTCGAACTCCATATCGAGCAGGGCCCGGCGCTGGAACAGGCCGGCATCACCATCGGCGCGGTCACCCACGCGCAGCACTTCGGCGCCGCCCTCGTCACCTTCACGGGTGCCAACAGCCACGCTCACACCACTGCCATGGCGCGCCGCTGCAACGCACTCGCCGGCGCCGCCCGCTGCGTCGTCGAGATCGAGAGCATCGGCGAAGCACTGGAGCCGCACGGCCGCGTCGGCGCCGCCACGCTCGACGTATGGCCCAACAACCGAGTGATCGTACCGCACCGCGCCGAGGTCGGCTTCCTGATCGTGCACGCGGAACTCGCCGGGCGCGACGCGGCCCTGGATGCGATCGCGGCCGCGGCCTGCCGCATTGCGGCGAACCTCGGCCTTACCGCTGAGATGACCCGTTCCATACCGCGCGACGGTTTCGAGTTCCCGGCCGACATGGTCGCCCTGACTGAACAGGCCGCCGCCGATCTCGGTTACCCTTCGCTGCGGCTGCCGACTTGGACCGGCCACGACGCCCTCAGCATGCATTACGCCTGCCCGACCGCCTTGGTCTTTGTCCCTTGTCGCGACGGCTGGTCGCACAGCGAACGCGAGTGGTGCGCTCCGGAGCACGCCACCGCGGGCGCGGACGTGCTGGCCAACATGATCCTGCGTCGGGCCAACCGATGACGGCGGCGGTAGTGCACACAACCATCAGTCAGCGGTCTATGCAGCGCGGGACCATGCAGCGCCATCCAACCGTTGCAAACCGTCCAGATTGACGGCTAACGTACTTGCGGAGACGAACAGGGTATCGATAAGGAAATTCCGAGCGGTAAAATACCGTCGGAGGTTACCTCGACACCGACGACCATCGTGCCCCAGGTGCTTCCGGGCAATGATGTCATGCCGCTGACGCTGGGGATGTCCCGGGGTCTGTTGAAACTTTTCGGGCGGCGTTGCCCTCCCTGAGCCATTAGGCTCGGGGTGTCGAATCCACAAAGGAGAGCAACGCCATGGGCAAGAGTAGAGAGACATCGAACAATGAGCCAGCTTCGGCT
>JAPLOH010000237.1 GCA_026400845.1 Alphaproteobacteria bacterium | reverse complement strand
TCCTGCCCCTGAAAGGACGACGTCATGACCGAGACCCCGCCCGAGATCGACATCCGCGCCGCCCGCCCTGGCGACGCCGAAGCCATCGCCGCCATGCAATGCCTCCCAGGCTTCCGCCACGGCACCCTGCGGCCGCCCTTTGTCACCCCCGAGATGATCCGCGCCCGGCTGGAAGCGCCGTTCGACGGGCATTCCTTGGTGGCCTGCGTCGCTGGCCAGGTGGTCGGCCAGATCGGCCTGCACCGGCAAGGCGGGCGGCGCGCCCATGTCGGCGATATCGGCATGGGCGTGCATGACGCATGGACGCGCCGCGGCATCGGCACGCGGCTGATGGCGGAAGCCGTGACGGTGGCCGATCGCTGGCTCGGCCTGCGGCGGCTGGAACTGACCGTCTATACCGACAACGCCGCCGCGCTGGCGCTCTACCGCCGCTTCGGCTTCACGGTCGAAGGCACCCACCGCGGCTACGCCCTGCGCGACGGCGTGCTGGTGGACGCGCACAGCATGGCGCGCATGGTGGCGCCGCCGGCCTGTGAGGGATGAAATATATTTCGAATTAACAACTAAATGGGCGTGCGGATGCGAGCCGGTTTCCCACCCCGCATCGCGCTCGCTACAACCGGGCGGCGCCCGCGCTGCCAGCCGCCGCACCGCGACCGTGCGCTGCTTGGGGGCAGGGAGAGCGGGGGCGGGAGTCACCGCTTGGCGCACGGCATCGCCGCGGGGCGTGATCCGCTCATCAGGCGGAGCCCCGGCCCCCGCCCGTGCGACATCCGCCAGCAGCCGCGCCTCCAGCGCATCAATCTGCCGGGCGAAGCGCGCGAAGCCGATCCGCTCGGGATGCCCCTCCGGCAAATCCGCGACATGCCTCCCCATCAGCCCAAGCACCACCCGCAGCAAGGCCACGAGGGCCTGCACGAGCGCGAGTGAGGTGGAAGGGAGGGGGGCGGACATGGGGGAGGGGCCCTTACGTTGTGGAGAGGGAGATATAGGGGGTTTGAGGATGAATGTCAAATAAAATATCATCAATAGCCGATAAAATTAATTTATCAAACGCAGACCGGGCTTCGTGAACGAAGGTTGGAGGATACGCTGATGGCTGAATCCGGCCCCTATGCTCTGCTGACCTCAGTACCGCAGCGCATCGCGTGAACCTTCGCGAATTGATTGTCCTTGGGCATCGCCTCAGGCCTCGCGTTCCCGCTGCTTCACCGCCCCCCACTCAGCCTCCATCGCGTCGAGCCCGGCATCGGCCGGCGACATCCCCCGCGCCGCCAGTGCCGCCTCCACCGCCCCGAAGCGGCGGGTAAACTTGGCGTTGGCGTGGCGCAAACAGGCTTCGGGGTCGAGATCGAGCTTGCGGGCGAGGTTGGCGAGCACGAACAAAAGGTCGCCGACTTCGTCCTCCAACCGAGCACGGTCGGCGCCCGGCAGTTCCGCACGCAGCTCGGCGACCTCCTCATCGAGCTTCTCCAGCACCTGCTCGGCGCTGCTCCAGTCGAAGCCCACCCGGGCCGCGCGATTGGTGATCTTGAACGCCCGGGTGAGGGCGGGCAGGCCGGTGGCGATCCCGGCGAGCGTCCCGGTCTCGGCGCGGGCGGTGCGTTCGGCCTGTTTCTGCACCTCCCATGCCGCCGTCTGGGCCCCCGCATCGCGCGCCGCGGCCTCGCCGAAGACATGGGGGTGGCGGCGGATCATCTTGTCGGAAATCGCGCGTGCGACGTCGGCGAAGCCGAAGCGGCCTTCCTCGGCGGCCATTTGCGCGTGATAGACGACCTGGAACAGCAGATCGCCAAGCTCGTCCGGCAGGGCCGCGAAGTCGCGCCGGGCGATCGCGTCGGCCACCTCGTAGGCTTCCTCGATCGTGTAGGGGGCTATGGTGTCGAAGCTCTGCGCGATGTCCCACGGGCAACCGCCGTCGCGGCTGCGCAAGGCGGCCATGATATCGAGCAGGCGGCGCAACTCGGCCTCGGCATCGCTCATCGCCAACCTCTTTCCAGTGGAATTCAGGGGAATGGATGTGCCACGCTGGGCGTCATCAAGCAAAGCATGTGCATAGGGGGACTAACCATGCGACTCACGCGCCGTATCGCCATTGGCACCGGATTGGCTGCTGCCTTGCCGTTGGCCGGTCACGCGGCCCAGCCGCTCGCCGGACGACAGGCGCCGTCCTTCTTCCGCTCGAAGATCGGGGATTTCGAGGTCACCGCCATCAATGACGGCCTCGCCCAGCGGCCGCTCGACGGGTTCATCAAGAACGCGCCGATCGAGGAGGTTCGCAAGGTGCTCGGCGACGCCTTCATGGCGCAGGACAAGATCACCATCCCATTCACCTCGGTGGTGGTGAACACCGGCAGCAAGCTCATCCTGCTCGACAGCGGCAACGGCGACCTCGGCGCACCGACCACGGGAAGCTGGATGGCTAATTTCCGCGCCGCCGGCTTCGACCCGGACAAGGTCGACGCCGTGCTGATCAGCCATTTCCATGGCGACCACATCAATGGCACCCGCCTCAAGGACGGCAAGGCGGTATTCCCCAATGCCGAAATCATGGTCAGCGCCCCCGAATGGGATTTCTGGATGGATGACGGCAAGATGGCCCAGGCCCCCGAGGGCATGAAGCCGGCCTTCCAGAACGTGCGCCGGGTGTTTGCCCCCATGGCCAAGGACGTGAAGCGCTTCGACTGGGGCAAGGAGATCGTCTCCGGCATCACCGCGGTCGCAGCACCAGGCCACACTCCGGGCCATACCGTTTTCGCCGTCCAATCGGGCAATGCCCGCTTCCTCATGATGTCGGACCTCACCAACAACACCGCCGTGTTCGTCCGCAAGCCGGATTGGCAGGCGATCGTGGACATGGACGGCGAAGTGGCGCGCCAGAGCCGGCATCGGATGCTCGACCTGGCAGCGAGCGAGAAGATGCAGGTGGCGTTCTACCACGCGCCCTTCCCGGCGACCGGCCATATCCTGCGCGACGGGGCAGGGGCCTATCAGCTGGTGCCGGCGCTGTGGCAGCCGCTCGGCTGATTGCATGTATAGGCGATTGGTCGTAGGTCATTGAAACGGATCGAATTATCGGTCCGGTTTGCCTGCTGACGAAGGGCGCCATGTCACTCGAACCGCGCATGTTCGCGCCCGCAACCGCGCGCAACCGCGATCCTATCCTCGATGTGCTGCGCCAAGTGCTGCCGGGCGAGGGGAGGGTGCTCGAAATCGCCAGCGGCACTGGCGAGCACGTCGCGCACTTCGCCGGCGCGCTGCCGCACCTCGATTTCCAGCCGACCGAACCCGACGCCGAGCGCCGGTGCAGTATCGATGCCTGGGTTGCCGGGCTCGACAATGTCCGTCCAGCGATTGCGCTCGACGCGGCGGCGGATGCCTGGGGCATCGGGCAATGCGTGGCGGTGCTGTGCATCAACATGATCCATATCGCCCCCTGGCAGGCGACGCGGGGGTTGATGCGCGGCGCCTCCAACGCCCTCGCGGCAGGTGGGGTGCTGGTGCTCTACGGGCCATTTCGCCGCTGCGGCAGCCATACGGCCGAAAGCAACGCCGCGTTCGATGTTTCTCTGCAGGCGCGGAATCCCGCATGGGGGGTGCGCGACCTCGAAGCGGTCAGCGACGAGGCGGCGCAGGCCGGTTTCTTGCCGCCCGACACCTATGCGATGCCGGCGAACAACCTCACCGTGGTGTTTCGCAAAGCCTGATCACGCCGCCTGCCCGGCACACCATCCGCTGGCCCAGGCCCATTGGAAATTATAGCCGCCAAGCCAACCGGTCACGTCCACGGCCTCGCCGATCACGAACAGGCCAGGAACATTCTTGGCCTCCAGCGTTTTTTGCGACAACCCGGCGGTATCGACGCCGCCGAGCGTCACCTCGGCCTTGGCATAGCCTTCGCTGCCGGCGGGCAGCAGCTGCCAGGCTCCCAGGAATTGTGCGATTTCAAGCAGTTTCCGGTCCGGCATCTGCCCGATGGCACCATCCCCAAAGCGCTCGGCCAGCACCCGCGCGAGGCGCTGGGGCAGCATATCCGCGAGAATGCTGCGCAACTCGGCGTTTGGCCGTGCCCGCTTTGCCTCGCGCAGCTCGCTGTCCGGCTGACGCCCCGGCAGGAGATCGAGCGCGATCGGTCGGCCTTCGCGCCAATAGGACGAAATCTGCAGGATCGCCGGGCCGGAGAGGCCGCGATGGGTGAACAATGCCGCCTCGGCGAAGCGCTGGCGGTCGCCGGAGGCGACAACCGGGAACGCGACACCCGCGAGGCCGCGCATCATCTCCAACTCCGCGCCCCCGAAGGTCAGCGGCACCAGGCCGGGCCGGCGTTCCGTGAGCTTGAGGCCGAATTGGGCGGTAATGTCGTAGGCTAGGCCGGTCGCACCCATTTTCGGGATCGACAGCCCGCCGGTCGCGATCACCAGCGCATTCGCCTGAAACAAACCATGATCGGTCGCGATGCTAAATCCATCGGCCGAACGCGTAACCTCGGTGATCCGGTGCCGTAGCCTGATATCCACGGCGGCGGCGGCGCATTCTGCCAGCAGCATGGCGACGATTTCGCGCGCCGATCCGTCGCAGAACAACTGGCCGAGCGTCTTTTCGTGCCAGGCGATGCCGTGCTTGGCGACCAGGGCCAGAAAGTCGCTGGCGGTGTAGCGGGCGAGGGCGGAGCGGGCGAAGTGCGGGTTGGCTGAGAGGAAACGCTCAGGCCGGATTTCCAGATTGGTGAAGTTGCACCGTCCGCCGCCGGAAATCAGGATCTTCTTGCCGGCTTCCTCGGCATGGTCGAGCACCAGCACGCGCCGGCCGCGCGCGCCGGCGGTCATCGCGCACATCAACCCGGCCGCGCCGGCGCCCAGCACGATCGCGTCGAAAACCTTAGCCACAGTGAGGGAGGGCCCCGCACCGTGGCTTATCCGATTGTCGCAGAAGGTATATTATGGAAATAACAGGCGAGGACATCCTAGCTGCAACAGCAGCTCGCATCGCCGTCCTGCACATCGTGCCCGGCATCGTCCGGCAGGTTCATCGCAGGGTTTTCCGCGAAGAAGCCGTTGGGTTTCAGCATGAAGCCGGCATACTCGACGGGCATGATCGGGAAATCCTCGGGCTTGCAGACATGGGTGTGGCCGAACGTGTGCCACAGCACGATGTCCTCGTTCTCGATCGGCCGGTTCTGCGCGACATAGGCCGGCAGCCCGTCGCCGCCTTGGTGCTGGTTGGGAAACTCACCGGCGGCGAAGCGCTCCTTGGGGTCGTACTTCGTCACCCAGACGTGCTTGGTCGCGAAGCCCGCCCGCTTGCGCACCGCGCTGCCTTCCTGCGCCAGCATCAGCGGGCTCGGCATCACCGCGAGCTTATAGGCCGGCGGCTTTCCGACGCTGTTGGTGGCGTTGGGATTGCTGATCTTCCAGTAGCGCCCGGTCCGCCCATCCGCCTCGCGTGCCGCGTCCAACTCGCGGGACAGCGTGCGGCTGGTGACGTCGAACACGTTGCCGTGGGGATTGTCGGTGCCCCAGGGCCGCGGCTGGAACTCGTGCTCGGTGACCGTATTGCGCTCGCCATCGACCATCATGTGCAGGCGGGCGTTGAAGAAATGCTGGTGGGTCGGCCCGCCGAGCTGTTCGGCGACCATGCCGCCCCAGGGATAGGCCGCGCCAGGCGCCACCGCGGCGGTCTGGATGATGCCGGTGAGCTTGCCTTCAAGCTGGATCGTGCCGTCCTGATAGAGGTACCAGAAGAACCCGTAATCGTAGTTTCCGACAGTGGCGAAGAAGCTGATCACCAGGCGGCGGGAGCGGCGGGCTTCGCGGATGCCATTGCGGAATTCATAGTGTTTCCAGAGGATTCCGTAGTCTTCCTCATGCATGCAGACAGCGTTCTTCATGAGTTCCGGGGTGCCGTGATCATCCTGTGCCGGGATATCAAAATAGCGGATCAAGCCTTTGCAATCGCAGCCTAATTCGAGCTGATTGGCGAGTTTGCCGAGGCCGTACTCGCCGGCGTCGAAGGCGTTCTTCCAGTAGTGGTTGGTGGTCGGGTCGGCGTAGGGCACCACCATCTCGGTGATGCTGGCGCGGTAGATCACCGGGCGGTCCTGAATGCTCAGCTGATGCAGCACCAGCCCCTCGCGCGGGGTGAAGCCGACGCGGAAGCGCCAATCCTGCCAGCGCACCTCCCAGCCATCGGTGGCGAAGCTCGGGCCTTCCGGCTGGGTGATGTTGAGGGGCTTCAGGTCGGTGCGCGGCGGCGGCAGGTCGTCGCGGCCGTAGTTGCGCTTGCGGCGAGGGATGGGGATTGCCACCGGGTCATCCACCAAAGTCAGGATGCGGTTGGCGATGAGGTCCACCACCGCCACCACGCCCTCGATCGGGTGGGCGTAGCCGTTGTCCTTGATATCGCCGCGCCAGTACGACACCGCGCGCACCAGCCGCCTGCCCTGCTCCTCCGGATAAAGGAAATTCCCCGCCGAGAACGGATCCACCTGCACCAGCGGCAAATCGGCATCCGTGATGCCACGCCGCTTCACCGCGGCGATCCAGGCGGGATCGGACTTCACGATCTGGTCGATGCGGAAGAACTCGTCGAGGATGATGCCGGGCTGCCCATACGGCGCCTGATCGAGCGGCAGCTTCTCCCAGGAGGCGACGGCGCCGCGGTTGAGGTCGGTGATCACCTCGAACACGTCGCCATTGCCGGTATCGAGCAGAACCGACCGCGCGGCGCGCACAACCGCCTCGCCGGGGCGCCAGGCCAGAACGGCGGGCTTCGGCGGCTCGCGCAGCTCGGTGCCCGAATAGCGGAGCTTGTCGTTGAACCCTGGATGCGCCGCGATGCGGTCCCGCACCACGGCCAGTTCGGCGATGCCCAAAGGATCGAGCGGGTGGATCATGGTGGCGGTGGTGGCGAAATCGTCCATGGTAGGGGCCCTCCTGCCACGGTTCTCGCAGGGATCAGGTGGGGATGTCGAGCACCATGCCGTCGAAACCGGGCTCGATGCCCGCCGGTAGATTGGCGCAGAGCCATGCCCAATCCATGTCGTTCCCCATATGGGTCAGCACGGTCCGCCGCGGCCGCAGCCGGGTTACCCACTCCCGCACCCGGCCGATCCAGGCGTGGGTATGGTGCTCCCGGCGCTGAAAACAGCCGACCACCCAGGTATCCACCCCCGCCAGCACCTCGAAAGCGCGATCATCCAGCGCCACTGCATCGGTGGAGTAACCAAAGCCGCCGACCCGCAGCCCGAGCGAGCGGGTCATCCCGTGGTCCTGATCGAACAATCGCACGTTCAGCCCCGCGGTCTCCACGGTGTCCTCTGGCGCAACGCGATGCGGCAGGAGCACCGGGCGGAAGAAATGCGGCGGCTTCCAGGGGCGGAAGGCATAGCCGAACCGCTTTTCCAACTCATCGAGCACGCTATCGGTGCCGTAGGCCGCAATCGGCTTGCCGGTGACGCGGTTGAGGATGCGTACATCGTCGAGGCCCGAGATATGGTCGGCGTGGGCATGGGTATAAAGCACCGCCGCCACCCGCGCGATCCCGGCGGCGAGCAGTTGCTGGCGCATATCGGGCGGGGTGTCGACCAGCAGCACGTCCGCCGCCCCCGCCGCGCGGATGGCGATGCTGGACCGGGTACGGATGTTGCGGGGCTCCGCGGGGTCGCAGGCGCCCCAATCCCCTCGCCCATCGGCGCCGCCAAGCATGGGCACCCCGGCCGAGCCGCCGGTGCCGAGCAGGGTGACGCGCATCAGGCCGCTTTCTTGAACAGCCGGCGGAAATTCGCGGTGGTGAGGTCGGCGATCCCGGCCGGGCCGAGCCCATGGATTTCGCCCAGCACGCGCGCGGTGTGGGCGACATGCCCGGGCTCGTTGCGCTTGCCGCGGAACGGCACCGGGGCAAGGTAGGGCGAGTCCGTCTCAACCAGCAGCCGCTCCGCCGGCGTATCACGCGCGATATCGCGGATTTCCTGCGATTTCGGGAAGGTCAGGATGCCGGAGAAGCTGAGATAACCGCCCAGTTCCAGCGCCGCCTCGGCCAAGGCACGGGTGGAGGAGAAGCAGTGGAGCAGGAAGTCGAACCGCCCTGCCGCGCTTTCCTCGCGCAAAATCATCGCGATATCGTCATCGGCGTCGCGCGCGTGGATCGCCAGCGGCAGGCCGGTGAGGCGGGCGGCGCGGATATGGGCGCGGAAGCTCGCCTGTTGCAGGTCGCGTGGCGCCTTGTCGTAGAAATAGTCGAGCCCGCTCTCGCCGATGCCGATCACCTTGGGATGCGCGGTCTCGGCGGCGATCGCCTCCGGGCTCGGCACCGGGATGGTGCCGGCGTTGTGCGGATGCACGCCGACGGTGCACCACACGTTTGGGTAGGCATCGGCGATGGCGCGCATCTCGTCGGAGCGTTCGAGACGGGTGCCGATGGTCACCATCTCGCCGACGCCGGATTCGGCGGCGCGGGCGAGCACAGCGGTCCGGTCCTCGCCCTGGAAATAGTCGAGGTGGCAGTGGGAATCGATCAACATCAGCGGTCTAGCCTGCTTCCTCGACGTAGCGGGGGAACACGCCTTGCGGCGCGGGGAGTGGGGTGCCGTCGGCCAGAGGGGTGGCGAGGGCGGCAAGGTCGCGGGCGGTCTCCGGCACGCCGAGTTGGTCCAGCATCTTGGCCATGCTGGTCGGCATCACCGGCTGGAGCACGGTGGCGACGGAGCGCAGGACGTCGGCCAGCACCCGCAGGACGTGGCCCATGCGCTCCATGTCGGTCTTTTTCAGTGCCCAGGGAGCCTGGCGATCGATGTAGCCATTCCCCGACCGGATGACCTTCCAGACGTCCTCCAGCGCATCGCCGAAGCCCTGAACGTCGAGCCGGGCGCGGAGTTGGGCCGGCAGGGCGGCGGCGGCGGCGAGCAGCGAGGCGTCCTCCTCCGTCTCCGGTCCGGGGGCCGGGAGCTTGCCCTCGCAGTTGCGTGCGATCAGGCTGAGCGAGCGTTGGGCGAGGTTGCCGAGGTCGTTCGCCAGTTCGACATTCATCCGCGAAATCAGCGCCTTGCGGCTGAAATTGCCGTCATTCCCAAACGGCACTTCACGCAGCAGGAAATAGCGCGTGGCGTCGAGCCCATACTTCCCAACCAGATCGGCGGGGGCGATGACGTTGCCGAGGGACTTCGACATCTTCTCGCCCTCGATCGTCCACCAGCCATGGGCGAAGACGCGCTTCGCCGTCGGCAGCCCGGCGGACATCAGGAAAGCCGGCCAGTAGACGGCGTGGAAGCGCAGGATGTCCTTGCCGACCATGTGCAGATCGGCTGGCCAGAAGGCGGCGCGCGGCGCGGCGGGGTCCGGGAAGCCGGTGGCGCTCACATAGTTTTGCAGCGCGTCGAGCCACACATACATGATGTGCTTGGCGTCACCCGGCACCGGAATGCCCCAGGTGAAGCTGGTGCGGCTGATCGAAAGGTCCCGCAGGCCGCCCTTCACGAAGCTCAGCACCTCGTTGCGGCGGGTTTCCGGGGCGATGTAGCCGGGATTCGCTTCGTAGAACGCCAGCAGCCGCTCCTGCCAGGCGGAGAGGCGGAAGAAGTAGCTCGGCTCCACGACCCATTCCACCGGGGCGCCGGAGGGGGCGATCTTGCTGCCGTCAGGCAGGGTGCGGAGTTCGTCCTCGTCGTAGAATGCCTCGTCGCGGACGGCGTACCAGCCCTCGTAGCCGCCGAGATAGATGTCGCCGGACTCCATCAGCCGCCGCCACAGCTCGGCCGAGGAGACCTTGTGGCGTTCCTCGGTGGTGCGGATGAAGTCGTCGTTGGAGATGCCCATCGTCACCGCCATCTCGCGGAAGGCGACGCTCACCCGGTCAGTGAAGGATTGCGGGTCCACACCCGCGTTTTCCGCCGCCTTTTCCACCTTCTGGCCGTGTTCGTCGGTGCCGGTGAGGAAGAAGACGTCGTACCCATCCAGCCGCTTCCAGCGCGCCAGCACATCGCATGCCAGCGTAGTATAGGCGTGGCCGATATGCGGCACGTCGTTGACGTAGTAGATCGGGGTCGTGATGTAGTATTTTGGTTTCATGGAATTTTTCACTAAGGGCTTGGCGACTTGCCGGCCAGCAGCGCGAAGCCGGCGACGAGTGCCTGGCGCTTGTCCAGGTAAGCGCCCTCGGTCTCATCCTGCAGCCGAGTGAGGGCGTGCCACACGTCGACCCAGGCATCAAGGGGCCGTGTCGCCAGCATCCGTGCCTGGTCGGGAACCGCCGTTCCCCGTGCGGTGTCGCGCACCGCCGCGGCAATGCCGGCGCGCAGCAGGTCCATCAGGGTCGAGAAGGCCGCATCGTCGCGCCCGATCTTGTCGGCAATCGCGTGTGCACGCAGCACCGGAAGATCGGGCACCGCGGCGAGTACCTCGCGCGCGATCTCCGCGATGGCGACGCCGCCGCCCTCCGCGAGTTCCAATGCATGGCCGATCGAGCCGTCGGACAGGCCGATCAGCCGGTCGCGCATGTCGTCCTCGGCGTCCGGCAGATAGGTCCTCAGCAGCTCCGCCATGTCGGTGTCATTGAGGGGCGCCAGGTGCAGGCGGCGGCAGCGGCTGCGGATGGTCGGCAGCAGGCGGCCAGGTGCGGCGCAGGTCAACAGCAGCACGGCCCGATTCGGCGGCTCCTCCAGCACCTTCAACAGCGAGTTCGCTGCCGAGCGGTTGAGGTCCTCCGCCCCATCCACCACCACGACCCGCCAGCCTCCCTCCGCCGCGGTGAGGTGCATGAAGGCCGGGATATCGCGGGTATTCTCCACCACGATCTCGGTGCGCATCCGCTTGGTCTTGAGGTTCATCTCCCGCTCGACGCTGAGCAGGTCGGCGTGGCTGCCAACGGCGACGCGGCGGAACAGCGGGTCGCGCGCGTCCATCGCCAGAGAGTCTCCCGCGGGAGGGCCAGCGAGCAGGCGGCGAGCGAAGCGGTAGGCGAAGGTGGCCTTGCCCACCCCCGGCGGGCCGGTGATCAGCCAGGCATGGTGCAGCCGCCCCGCCCGCATGGCCTCGGCCACCTGCGCCTCGGCCGCCGCATGGCCGCGCAACAGCGAATTGGCGCGTGGCGCGGGCGAAGTCATGCCGCCGGTACCAGCAGACGCGCTGAAATTGCCGCCAACAGCGCCGCCGTCACCTCGTCAGGCGTCGGCCGGCCGTCGATAACGGCGCAGCGCTGCGGCTCGGCTTCGGCGATGGCGAGGAAGCCGTCACGCACCCGCGTGAAGAACGCCGGCCCCAGGCGCTCGTAGCGATCGGCCTTGCCGCCCCGCGATGTGAGCCGGGCGATCGTGGTCTCGACCGGTACATCCAGTATCAGCGTGAGGTCCGGTGGGAAATCGAGCAGCGCGATGAGGGCGGCAATTTGCGCCGGGTCCGCGCCCTGGCCGTCGCCCTGGTAGACTGCGGTGCTATCGTAGAACCGGTCGCAGATCACCCACATCCCGGCCGCCAGCGCCGGGCGAATGGTCTTGTCGACATGCTCGGCGCGATGGGCGAAATGGAGCAGCACCTCGGCTGCGGGAGACCATGAAATATCACCGCCAAGCAGCAGATTTCGCAGCACTTCTGCCCCCGGCGAACCGCCGGGTTCGCGCGTCAGCAGCGCCGGCAGGCCGCGCGCGGCGAGCGCCTCGGCGAGGCGGCTGGCCTGGGTCGACTTGCCACCGCCCTCGCCGCCCTCGAGCGTGATGAACCGGCCGATGCGGGCCACGCCGCGCTCAGCCGCCGCCGACCATGCGCCCGAGCACCGCCATGGCACGGCCCGGCAGGCCCATGCGCGGAACATCGGCCCCTGCGAGCAGCGGCACCGCGATATCCGGCACCCCCGGCCCGCTGACCGTCAGACGGCCGAGTGTCATGCCGCGCGTGATCGGGGCCGGCACCGGTTTGGTGTATTCCAGCACGATGCGCGCCTTGCTGCGCCAGCCGCGCGGCATCGTCACCACCACGTCCCGCCCGCCGATCAGCGGCACGCTGGGCTGCGCCCCGAGCCACACCGGCGCCTGCTCGACGGTATCGCCGGCGGTGAACAGCGCGACGTTCTCGAATTCGCGGAACGTCCATTCCAGCAGCCGCTCCGCCTCCTCGGCGCGCTGGCGCATGGAATTGAGCCCGTTGATCACCACGATGGTGCGCCGCCCCTGGCGCTGGGCGCTCACCACCATGCCGTAGCCGCCATCATCGGTATGGCCAGTCTTGAGCCCGTCGGCGACGCCCTTCTGCACCAGGGTGTTGCGGTTTTCCTGCTCGATATTGTTGTATTTGAAGCTCTTCTCCGCGTCGTACTTGTAGTACTCCGGGAAATCCTGGATCAGCCGGCGGGCGAGCACGGCGATGTCGCGCACGCTCATGCGGTGTTCCGGATGCGGCCAGCCGGTGCTGTTGCGGAAGGTGCTGTGCTCGAGGCCAATCTCGCGCGCCTTCTGGTTCATCAGTTCGGAGAACTGCTCCTCCGAGCCCGCGATCCCCTCCGCCAGCACGATGCAGGCATCATTGCCGGACTGGATGATCATGCCGCGAATGAGGTCCTCGATCTTGACCTGGGTTCCCAGCGCCACGAACATCTTGGAACCACCCATCTTCCAGGCCCGCTCGCTGACCGGCAATTCCTGGTCGAGCTTGAGCCGCCCGGCCCGCAGCATCGAGTAGACGATATAGGCGGTCATCAGCTTGGTCATCGAGGACGGCGTCATGATGACGTCGGCGTCCTTGTCGAGCAGCAGGGCGCCGGTATTGAAATCGATCGCGACCGCGTATTTGGCCGCGGTGTCGAGCGGGCCGAGCGGGGTCTGCGCCGGCGTGCCTGTCGGCTGCGGCTCGGCAGGTTTGCGCGGGCGGGCGGGCGCCGGATGCGGGGTGGCAGGCTTCTTGACGGGTTGGGCTAGGGCGGGTGCGACGGCATTGAGCGCGGCACCCGAGAGCAGGAATATGCGGCGGTTCAACNGGCGGTTCAACACGTAAGGTCTCCTTTGCCCTGACCTAGCGCAGCCCGCGCCGGCGGTCCATCACTCCACCACGATCCGCGCATCGGGCACCATCGGCAGCGCACGCCGCAGCGCCGCTTCGGCGGTGGCGATATCGGCAAACGGGCCGAGGCGGACGATGAAGGCACGATCGCGCGGCGCGTAGTAGTCGGTGGTGACACGGGCGCCGAAGCCAGCCAGCCGATTGCGCTGCACGTTGGCGTATTCCGGCCGGCTGAAAGACCCGCATTCGATGGCGAGCTGGCCCGGTCGGGGCGTGGTTTGCCAATACTCCTCCGTGAGGCGCAGCGGCACGGCGGCAGGCTCCGGCCCGGCATTGCTCGACTGTGGCGCCGGGCGGGCGACCGCCAATTGCACGCGGGCGGATTGTGCGGCGCCGGTCGGCGGGGCCAGGCTTTCGGCCTGGATTTTCGAAGACGGTGCGGCCGCGACCGCAATTGCCGCCGGCTCCTGGCGCGTTTCACCGGCCATGCGTCGGCTTTCGGGCTCCTGCACCTGGATGCGGACGCGCAGCCCGGTGGTGCCCGGCGCGTCGAGCAGTTCCGCCGCGCGGCGGCTGAGGCCGAGGCTGCGCGTCGCCGCCTCCGGTCCACGGTCGTTGATGCGGACCAGGATTTGACGCCCGTTCTCGAGGTTGGTGATGCGGGCGAGCGCCGGCAATTGCAGCGTCGGGTGGGCGGCGGTCAGCGCCGAGGCGTCGAACACCTCCCCGGCGGCGGTCAGGCCGCGCCGGTCATAGACGGTGGCGAGGCCGGTATCGTTGAGCGCGAAATCCTCGCGCGGATAGCGCCATACGCCGTCGGCTTGGTATGGTTCGCCAACCACGTACTGCGGAGCGGGCTTCGGCTGGGTGATCAGGGAGCAGGCGCCGAGCAGAAGAAGAGGAAGCAAGCGCTTCTTTTTGAAAAAAGAAGCAAAAACTTTTCCTCCGTTCGCTGCGCTCTGCTTCACGCCGTCACCCGTTCACCGATCAGCCCAACGGTGATGCTGTAGAAATCACTCGGATTATAGCGCCGGATCGCCAGGAAATTCGGATGGCAGGCGAGATATGCTTCCCCCCCTGCCCCACCCGGCAGGATCACGGCAGCCATGGCGTCCGGTGCCAGCGCGCGGGCGGGTTGCACCCCGAGCCGTGCCCAATCCTCGACCTTGCGGCGATTGTCCCGTCCGGCCTGGGCGGCATCGAAACCGGCCGGCAGCTTTGCCGCGACACCCCAGGGCAGCTTGTCGCTCCAGCCGGATTTGGCGAGGTAGTTGGCGATGGAGGCAAAAATGTCGCCGTGGTCGGTCCAGATGTCACGCGTGCCGTTGCCCGAGAAGTCCTGGGCGAATTTCAGGTAGGAATCAGGCATGAACTGCGGCTGGCCCATGGCGCCGGCGTAGGAGCCGGTCATGCGCTCCGGCGTGATGTCGCCGGCCTGGATGATCTTCAGCGCATCCATCAGCTCGGAGCGGAAAAATGCGGCGCGGCGCCCCTCCCATGCCAGCGTCGCCAACGCCTCGATGACGTGGAAACCGCCGGTCGATGCGCCATAGTCCGATTCCAGCCCCCAAATTCCCATGATCGGCGCCGGTGCCACGCCGTAGCGGGCGGTAATGCGGGCGAGCAGGTCGCGATGCTGGGCATACATCGCCCGCCCCTTGGTGATGCGGGCGTCCGAGATCACCCGGGTGCGGTACTGGTCCCAGGTGAGGGTGAATTCGGGTTGTTTGCGATCGAGTTCGATCACCCGCTGGTTCGGCAGCACGCCCTTGAAGGCGCGCTCCAGCGTGGCGGGCTTGATGCCGGACTTGGCCGCTTCGGCCTTCACCCCGGCCACGAAGCTGTCGAAACTGGCCTTCTCCTGCGGCGTGGCGGCCAGCAAGGAATGGGGCAAGAGGACGGAAGCCGGCAGAGCGGCGGCGAGCAGGGCGCGACGTGAAACCATGGCGGCAGTGTGACTGCGGAGGCGAGTCGCTTTCAACTGACATGCCGGTGTTTTTCGCTTGCTTATGTTCATGATTTGATCTATAGAACACCTTATGAACATATGCAACCCCTTTCCCGGCCTGCCCACGCCCCGCCAATCGGCGGTTGTGGCGGCGTGGCATGATGGGGCCCTATGTACCTGATCCCGCGGCAAACATCTCCGGACACCGAGACGCAACTGCGCGTTATCGCGGAGCTGCGGTCCGGGCTCGGCGGGCTGCTGGCCACGTTGATGCTGCTGTTGCGCAGCGGCGCGCTGCTACGCCCCTGGCGCATCCCGGCGATGCTGGCCTTCGCGCGGCTGTTCGATGGGATGGTGGAGGAGTTGTGCGCAGTGCTGGCGCGGGCGGTGACCAATGCGCCCGACGCCAATGCGCCCGCCTCCAATGTGAAGCCGCGTGTGGCGACCGCGCGGCATCGCCCGCATGGCCGGCCACGTCCGGTGCGGGCCGAGGCCATGGCCCCTGCCCTACCGGCGGTTCGGCGCCATCGGGTTCGTGTGTGGCTGCCCACGCTGCGGGCGGTGTGGGCGTTTGCTGCGCCACTTGCCGTCCGCACGGGCTGGAAGTGGCGGCGTGGTCCGCCGCAACCGGGTCTGGAGGCATCTCGACGCGTGAGCAGCCGCGCGCGCAATTTATTCCGTTTTCGGATTTATTCCGCGTATTCGCGCAATCAGCCGCTCCGGCGCGGCTGGTGGCGTATCGCCGCGCCAGGCGACGTGCTGATCCGGGCGGGAGATCAGCATCCTATGCCGATACGGCGCCTGCGCAGCCGCATCGACGTCGAGCAGCGCAAGCGGCAGCCCCTGCGCGGCGGCAGCGTTCAGCAGCGGCGCCGGATCGGCGGAACGGTCAAAGCGCAGCAGCGTGTAGTCCGGCCCCATCGCGTCATAGAGCGAGCTTCCGTCGCGCAGCCACATATGCGGGGTGCGGCAGCCCGGCACGGTGGAGGGCGTGAAGCTGCCCATCGAATACGGCGGCGGAGCCTCGCCGTCGCCCGCGATGATCGGCGACGCATCGTAGTAGGAGCCGAAATTTAGCCCGGCACAGCAGTATTGCATCACGTTGAGATCGTAGGACGCCTGGCCGACCCGGGCGCGAACGGCATCACCCTCCGGGCCGGGCGTCTCGATATCAGCCGGTACTTCCCGGCGCGTCTTGGCCATCGCGGCGGAATGGTTCATCGCGTAGATCGAGACCTGCTCGGTGATCGGGTGACGCTCGGCCTGGTAGGCATCGAGGATCGCCGGGTCGGCCCAGCCTTTCAGCACCCCGGCGATTTGCCAGGTGAGGTTGGTGGCATCGGCAATGCCCGCGTTCATGCCGTAGCCGGCATAGGGCACCCAGATATGGGCGGCATCGCCGGCGATGAAGGCGCGGCGATCACGGAATTTGTCGGCCACGAGGCGGCGGCCGAACCAGTCCTCCTTGGTGATGATGTCGTAGTGGAAATCCGCGGGGGCGCCGATGATGGTGCGGATCGACCAGTCGCGGTCGACGCTGTCGAAATCCGCCTCCTCCTCGCGGAGGTAGTTGTGGATCAGCCAGGTCTCCCGCCCGTCGATCGCCATCACATTGCCGGAGCGGCGGGGGTTGAGAGAGAACATCACCCAGGCCGGCCGGTCCGGGATGAGGCCGAGGAGCTGGGGCGCGCGGATATAGGTGGACTGGACGCGCTGGACCACCGGATCGCCCTGAAAACTAGCGCCGATGGCGTGGCGCACCGGGCTGCGGGCGCCGTCGCAGCCGATGAGATAGTCGGCCTCGATGGTGCGGGTGGAGCCGTCATCGAGGTTGCGGATGGTGGCCGTTACTCCCTGGGCATCCTGAGAGAAGCCCTCGAGGCTGGTGCGGTTGAGGATGGTGATGCCCGCCATACGCTCGGCATGGGCGAACAGCACGGGCTCGAGGAAGATCTGGTTGATCCGGTGGGGCGGCTCCGGGGTGGGCCACCAGCCGTCGGGGCCGGAGGTGTCGGTATAGCGATCGCGCCGGCAGGGAATGTGGATGCGGGTGAGCTCGGTGCCGAGCGTGGTGGTGCGGTAGGAAATGTCGTTGGCGTAGTCCTCAGGCAGCCCGGTGGACCGCAGCGCCTGGGCGACGCCGAGGCGGCGGAAGATCTCCATGGAGCGGGCGGCGACGTGGTTGCATTTCACGTTGGGCGGCTCGCCGCGGTGGCGGAGTTCGACCACCACGACGTCGATGCCGCGCCAAGCGAGATCCATGGCCGCCGTAAGCCCCACCGGGCCGGCGCCGATGACGATGACAGAGGTTTTCACGCGCCGCCCCGGCCGGGGATCTTGCGGGGCACGAGGCCTTTGGGGGTAGCGACGAGGTTGGTGTGGCCGACATCGGCGTGCGTCATGCGGAAGTCGAGCATCCGCCGCGTCGCCTCCAGGAGGAGCGGCCGGTAGGCCGGATCGGGGGCGACGTTACGGGTTTCGCCGGGGTCGGCGCGGAGGTCGTACAGCACCGGGGCGAAGCCGGGAAGGTTGACGTATTTCCACTCCTTGGTGCGCAGCGCCGCCATCGGGCCGGCCTCGGGCGGAGTGCCGTCCGGCAGGCTGGTCGGCTCCGGCCAGCCGCCGCGGAGGTCGTATTCGAACTGCACTTCTTGCCGCCAGACTTCGGGGGTCTCGCCGCGCAGCCAGGGCAGCAGCGAGACGCCATTGCAGCTCGCGGGGGTGGCCATGCCGAGCCAATCGAGGATGGTCGGCATCAGGTCCACCGACTCGCTGAATTCATCCACCCGTCGGCCGCGGACGCCATCGGGGTCACGGATGATAAGGGGCAGATGGTAGCTCTGGTCGAACCAGCCGATCTTGCCGAGCAGGCGGTGATCGCCGAGTTGCTCGCCATGGTCGGAGGTGAAGATGATCAGCGTGTCGTCGTACTGCCCGATCGCCTTGAGTTCGGCGACGATGCGGCCGACCCAGTCGTCGATCTCGGCGATCAGCCCGTAATAGGCGCGGCGGGTGAGCAGCACGTCCTGGTCGGACATGGCGGAGACCGGACCGGTGGCGCCCTCGTAGTAGGAGGACTGCTTCTGCATCGCCAGCCAATGGGCGAGCACCGGATGTTGAGCGCCCTCTTCCTCCCCGCTCACCGCCCGCACGGGGGCCGGGATCGCATCGTTCGGCACCATGGCGTGATAGGGGGCGCAGGCGATGAAGGGGGGGTGCGGGCGCAGGAAGCCGAGATGCAGCAGCCAGGGCCGATCCTTGCGCGAAACCGCCGCTCCCCGCAGGAAGGCGAGGCCATGCTCGCCGGTCCAGGCGGTATCCGAATGCTCGGCCGGAATTTGGCAGGGCTCGGCGGTGGGGCCGCAGGGGCCGGATTGGGGATGCCAGACCTCGAAGGGATTGGCCGCGAGCTGATAGCCACGCCCGGCGACCCAGCCGAAATAGTTGCGGTAGTCCACCTCGTCGAAATGGGCGAAGATCTGGAACCCCTCCATCACGTCACCGATTTCGGAGAAGCGAGGATCGGCCGCGGGGTGCTTCACGGGGTCCGGGATGGTGGTGGTGTAGCCGATCAACTGGGGTTCCATGCCGATCTTGCGCACCTCGGTGGCGAGGTTCGGGTGGCGCGAATCGAGCGGCACCCCGTTTGCGGTGACGCGGTGGTTCATCACGTATTGCCCGGTGAGCATGCTCGCCCGCGCCGGCCCACATGGGGCGGCCTGGCCGTAATGGGCGGTGAAACTCACGCCATCCGCAGCCAAAGCGTCAATATTCGGGGTGAGCGAGGCGGCATGGCCGAGAAAACCGAGGCTGTCGCCGCGCCACTGGTCGACACAAATGAAAAGAACGTTCCTGGCCATGGTTTGTCCCACGCGTTGCTGCGCCCTATCCTGCGCAAGAACGAGCGTGACGGGAAGATCGGTCGAGATGGTGGAGTTTCTAAAGTCGCCTGGCAGTCTGCCGGCGGGGCAACGTGTCTATGCGATCGGTGACGTGCATGGCTGCGACGACAAGCTAGCCGATATTCATCGCCAAATCGCCGACGATCTCCGGGCCCGCCCCTGCAAGGCGCCGCTGCTCGTGCATCTCGGCGACTATGTGGATCGTGGGCCGGACAGCCGGGGCGTGGTGATTCGGCTGATGGCGGGCGACCCGATTCGGGGCGTGCCGACGGTCAACCTGATCGGCAATCACGAGCAGACCATGCTCGACGCGCTCTCGGGTCAGGGCGCGGCAATGACGGATTGGATGATTTCCGGCGGCCGTGAGGCGCTGGCGAGCTGGGGCGGCGATGCCGATGCCCCGCGCGCCGAGTGGGCGGCGCATGTGCCGGACGACCATGTGCGCTTCATGCGGGAGCTCGCGCTGTCCCATCAGGTCGGCGGCTATTTCTTCGTGCATGCTGGCATCCGCCCGGGCGTGCCGCTCGCCGAGCAGGCGAAGCAGGACATGCTGAGCATCCGCCAGTCCTTCCTCTATTCGGAGGCGGATCTCGGTGTGGTGGTGGTGCACGGACATACGCCGCGCGAGGCGCCGGTGATCCGGCCCAATCGCATCGGCATCGACACCGGGGCGGTGTTCGGCGGCTGGCTCACCTGCGCGATCCTCGAGGAGGATCGCGTAGGGTTCCTCTACGCTTAACGCTTCAGGATGGACCGCCCGGCGTAGCGGGCGGAGGTTCCGAGCTGCTGCTCAATGCGGATGAGCTGGTTGTACTTCGCCGTGCGGTCGGAGCGCGCGAGGCTGCCGGTTTTGATCTGGCCGCAATTGGTGGCCACCGCGAGATCGGCGATGGTGGCATCCTCGGTTTCGCCGGACCGGTGGCTCATCACCGCGCGATAGCCGGCGCGATGGGCCATCTCGACGGCCTCCAGCGTTTCGGAGAGCGTGCCGATCTGGTTGACCTTCACCAGGATGGCGTTGGCGGTGCCGGTCTCGATGCCGCGTAGCAGGCGGGTGGGGTTGGTGACGAAGAGGTCGTCGCCCACCAGGTTCACCTTGCCGCCGAGCGTGTCGGTCAGCAGCTTCCAGCCGTCCCAGTCATCCTCGGAGCAGCCGTCCTCGATCGAGGCAATGGGGTAGCGGGCGCAGAGATCGGCGAGATAGGCGACCATCCCTGCGGGGTCGAGCTTCTTGCCCTCGCCTTCCATGTCGTAGATGCCGCCCTTGAAGAACTCGGTGGCCGCGCAATCGAGCGCGAAGGTGACATCCTCGCCCGGCCGGTAGCCGGCGGCCTCGCAGGCCTTGCTGATGAAGGCGAGTGCCGCGTCGGCCGAGCCGATATTGGGGGCGAAACCGCCCTCGTCGCCGACATTGGTATTGTGGCCCGCATCCTTCAGCTGCTTGCGCAGAGCGTGGAAAATCTCCGAGCCCATCCGCACGGCCTCGGCAATGGTGCCGGCGCCGACTGGCTGGATCATGAATTCCTGGATGTCGATGGGGTTGTCGGCGTGCTGGCCGCCATTGATGATGTTCATCATCGGCACCGGCAAGGTGCGGGCGTAGACGCCGCCGACATGGCGGTAGAGCGGGATTTCCAGCTCATTGGCCGCTGCCTTGGCCGCGGCCAGGCTGACGCCGAGGATGGCATTCGCGCCAAGTCGCGATTTATTCGGCGTGCCGTCGAGCTCGATCATCGCATCGTCGATCGCCACCTGCTCGGAGGCATCCATGCCGCCGATGGCTTCCAGGATCTCGCCCTGGGCATTGGCCACCGCCTTCAGCACGCCCTTGCCGCCGTAGCGGGATTTGTCGCCGTCGCGCAGCTCAACCGCCTCGTGTGCGCCGGTGGAGGCGCCGGAGGGGACGGCGGCGCGGCCGGTGGCGCCAGATTCGAGCAACAGCTCGACCTCGACTGTCGGATTGCCGCGGCTGTCGAGTATTTCGCGGGCGATGATATCGATGATGGCGCTCATGGCGAAGGGCTCCGGAGAATGCGGCCGGTGGGTAGCACTTCCCACCCTGGCGGGACCAGTGACATCACCGAGCGACGCCCATGCGCGCGGTCGCTACCCCGCCTTCGCCAATTCGTCGAATGCCTTCAGCCGCGCCAGCAGTGCCAGCATCTCCGTCAGCGGGATCATGTTCGGCCCGTCGGACGGCGCCCGCTCCGGGTCCTCGTGGCATTCGATGAACACTGATGCGACCCCCACCGCGAGGGCGGCGCGGGCAAGGACGGGAGCGAATTCGCGCTGGCCGCCGGAGGAGGCGCCCTGGCCGCCCGGCTGCTGCACGGAGTGTGTCGCGTCGAACACCACGGGGTAACCGGTGCGGGCCATGATCGGCAGGCCGCGCAGGTCGGAGACCAGGGTGTTGTAGCCGAAGCTGGTGCCGCGATCGCAGAGCAGGATGCGTTGGTTGCCGGTGGCGGCGATTTTGGCGGCGACGTTGACCATGTCCCAGGGGGCGAGGAACTGGCCTTTTTTCACGTTGATGGCGCGGCCGGTTTCGCCGGCGGCGATCAGCAGGTC
>JAPLOH010000039.1:5032-18293 GCA_026400845.1 Alphaproteobacteria bacterium | reverse complement strand
GCCGTTGTTGAACAGGTTGAGGAACACCCGCGTGATGTCCTGCGGCGTCAGCGTGATCGGCGCCATCCCCTGCGCGTAGTCGCGTTCCAGCGTGATGTTGAAGCTCTGGTTCTGCGCCCGGGCGCCGTGGAAGGCGAGGTTCAGCGCCTCCTCCACCTCGGCGTTGAGATCGACCGCGCGCCGCTCGCCCGAACTGCCGCGCGAGTGTTCCAGCATCGCCCGCACGATCCCGTCGGCGCGTTTGCCGTGCTGGGTGATTTTTTGCAGGTTGGAGGTGAGGGTGGCGGTGATGTCCTCCACGTCGGCGCGGGTGTCGGCGTCGAGGCCGGCCAGGGTGGGCGCGATCGCCTCCGTCAGCTCGGCCAGCAGTTCCACCGAGAGATCGGAGAAGTTGTTGACGAAGTTGAGCGGGTTCTTGATTTCGTGAGCGATGCCGGCGGTGAGTTGCCCCAGCGAGGCCATCTTCTCCGCCTGGATCAGGTTGGCCTGCGCAATCTTGAGATCGCGATACGCCGCCTCGATCGTCCGCGCCGCCTGCTCCGCGGCATCCCGCGCCGCGGCGATCGCTGCTTCGGCCCGCTTGCGCTCGGTGATGTCGGCATAGATCACCACAAACCCGCCGCCCGCCACCGGGTTGGTGCGGATTTCCAGCACGCGCCCGTTGGGCCGGGTGCGTTCGGTGACGCGGGCCTGGCCGATGCCGGCGGTGATCCGCGCCACCTGCGCCTCGGCATCCCCGCCATATTCGCCCCGATCGGATTGATGGCGAACGAAGTCGGCGAAGGGGAGGCCCTGGGCGAGGGCACCGTCGGGCAGGTCGAGGATGTCCTGGAACTTGCGGTTCCAGGCGACGAGGGTATGGGTTTCGTCGAACATGGCGACACCGTCGCCCATGTTCTCGAAGGTGACGCGCAGTTCGTTCTGGCGCTGGCGCACCTCGTTGAGCAGGCGGGCGTTTTCTATGGCAATGACGGCCTGGGCGGCGAAGGATTCGAGGAGGGCGATTTCCGTTTCCCTGTATGGGCGAACCTCGCTGCGGTTTGCGCTGATCAAGCCCAGCAGCGCGCCATCCTTGCGCAGTGGAATGATAAGGTTGGTCCGCACATCGGAGTGGTATTGCACCGCGATGGAGATCGCTGAGGTTGGCGGCTGCGTGCGGGCACGAATATCGTCCGTGTGAACGTAGCGGGCACCCGCCAAGAGCACCTGTGCGGAGCTGTTCTCCGCGATCGGGTTTGGCTGTCTCAGGATGGTGGCGACGTCTTCGCCATAGCCATTCACCGCCACGCCAACGGTATTCGTACCATCGTTCAGGAACAGGCAACCCCGGTCGGCGCCGCAAAGGGAGTGCGCTTTTGCCAGGATGACGTCGAACACCGGCGCGAGGTTGCCCGGATTGGCGTTGATCACCTGCAACACCTCAGCCGTCGCCGTCTGGCGCTCCAGCGCCTCCTGCGTCTCGGTGATCAGCCGGGCATTCTCCATGGCGATCACCGCCTGAGCGGCGAAGTTTTCCAGTAAGGCGATCTGCTTGTCGGTGAACGGCCGCACTTCCTGGCGATAGAAAGTAATGAGGCCAATCGATCCCTGATCCTTGATCAGCGGAATCTGAAGAACCGTGCGCGCTCCGCCGAGATCGGCCATTGCGACCATCGCCGGGATCGATCCGGTCCTGTAGCCCTCGTCGTCTCGAACGTCGATGTCCTGCTCCGACCGCCCGGTCTCCAGGACACGTTTCATCAGACCGGCGGGAATGAACGCGAATCGATTGCTGAACTCGGCAAGCGCGGCGGGAACGCCCCGTGTCGCAATGGCCCGGACGCGTTCGCCGTCATAGGTACGCAGAATCCCGAACGCCGCGCCGCATAGCCCTAGCGCCCGTTCTAGTACTGCTTCGAAGACCGGGGCGAGATTGCCAGGGTTCGCATTTATGACCGCCAACACCTCCGCCGTCGCCGTCTGGCGTTCCAGCGCCTCCCGGGTCTCGGTGATCAAGCGGGTGTTCTCGATCGCGATGACGGCCTGGTCGGCGAAGGTGGTGATGAGGTCGATCTGGCGCTGGGTGAATGCTTCGACCCGGGTGCGCGCCAGCACGATGACGCCGACGACCTCGCCGCCGCGCAGCATGGGCACGCCGAGGGTTGTGCGCTGGCGGCTGAGGTTGGCCGCCCCATAGCCAGGAATGGCGGCGGCATCCTCGATATGCACCACACGCGCCTCGTTGACAGCGCGCGCGACCGCCGTCGGATTGTCGGGGGGCATCGGGTGGGCGCCCAATCCTCGGATGAACTCGACATATTCGGGCGACAGGCCGAACTGGGCCAGTTGGCGCCACATCTCGCCGTCGCGAATAAAGATCGCGGACGTCTCGGCGACGGAGAGCCGGGCGGCGGTGGCAACCAGGGTGTCGAGCACGGGCTGGAGGTCGAAGGTGGAGCGGCTGATCACCTTCAGCACGTCGCTGGTCGCCGTCTGATAGTCGAGCGACTCCTGCAAATCCGCGGTGCGCGCGCCGAGCGCGTGGAGCGCCTGCGCCCCGGCGATGGCGATCACCGCCTGCTCGGCGAACGATTCCACCAGGGCGATGTCGTCGTCGGCGAAGCCTCCAGCCGCCGTGCGGGTCATCGAAATGCTGCCGATCACCCGCCCGTCGCGCAGCAACGGAACGCCGAGCATCGACCGGTAGCCGAACCGGTCCGCCAGTTCCCGGTTTCGCGCGGACATCGTCGCGTCCGCCGCCACGTCGCGGACATGTACCGTGTCGCCGGCCAGCACCACCCGCCCGTGCATCGTCTCCCGGTCCGGCCGGCGCGGCCAGCCCCGCAGGATCGTCGCCGTCTCGCCCGCCATGCCCAGCATCGAGCGGATGTCGATCAGCGTGCCGTCGAACTCGGCGACGCTGCCCTGCGCGCTGTCGCACAGCGCCAGCGCGTGGCTGATGATCGCGTCGAACACCGGCCGCGGATCGTCGGGCGAGGCGGAGATCGCCTTGAGGATATCGATGCTGGCCGACTGCCGCGCAATCAGCCTCCGGTTGTCCTCGTCGCGCGCCCGCAACTCCTCCAGCAGCCGCGCGTTCTCCATAGCGATCACCGCCTGGGCGGCGAAGTTCTCCAGCAGGGCGATCTGCCGGTCGGTGAACGGGCCGGCATTCCCGCGCGCCGCGACGATGCGGCCCAGCACCACCCCGTCCTTGTGCAGCGGCACCAGCAGGGCACGAAGGCCGGTCAGCTCGCCCCACAGGCGCGCAGCCGCCGGGTTGCTGGAATTCTGCGCCGAGAATGCCGCAAGGTCGGCGACCTGCATCGCCTGCCCGTCCCCGTGCAGCAAGCCCTCTGGCGCTGCGAAGCCGGCCTTCAGGTAATCGGCCAGCGCGTCGCTCATGCCGCGCACCGCAACCGCGCGCAATTGCCCGCCATCGAGGACTTGCAGGCTGCCCAGGCCGGCATCGCACAAGTGATGCGCCTTTTCCAGGATGGCGTTGAACACCGGTGCCAGGTTGCCCGGATTGGCGTTGATCACCCCCAGGACCTCCGCCGTTGCCGTCTGTCGCTCCAGCGCCTCCTGCTGCTCGCCCAACAGCCGCGCATTCTCCATCGCGATCACCGCCTGCGCCGCGAAGCTCTCCAGCAGGGCGACCTCGTTGGCCTGGAAGGCCCGCGGCGCCCGCCGCCAGCCGCTGACGGTCCCCAGCAGCGTCCCGTCCTTGAACAGCGGCACTTCGAGCCACGTCCGCAGGCCGCTCCGCTCCATGAATTGCCGCGCCGCCGGCCGCTCCCAGGAATGGGCCAGCACGTCGGGCACGTGGATGGTCTCGCCACGCAGCAGCGGCGCGTGCTCGACCATCGCAGGATAAGGCCGGCTCAGCGCGTCGTCCGCCTCAACGCTATAGCCGTGGCGGGCGACCTTGCGGAAATTCGCACCGTCGAACAGGCCGAGCGCTCCGCTGTCCGCGCCACACAGCGCATGGGCCTTGGCCAGGATGGTCTCGAACACCGGCGCGAGATTGCCCGGGTTGGCGTTGATCACCCCCAACACCTCCGCCGTCGCCGTCTGCCGCTCCAGTGCCTCACGCTGCTCCGTCAGCAGCCGCGCGTTCTCCATCGCGATTGCGGCCTGGGCTGCGAAGGATTCCAACAGCGCGATCTCGCGCTCGGCGAACGGCCGCACGCCGTCGCGGAAGGCGCTGATGAAGCCGAGGAAGGCGTTGTCGTGGCGCAGCGGTACCAGCAGGAGCGTGCGCACGCCGGTGTCCGCGAGGAGCGCCTGGGTAACGCCCGAACCGGCACCGGGGTCGCCCGCCAGGTCGGTGACGTGGACGAAGCGGCCGCCATCCATCAGTTCGCGATGACGGGACGTCGGCAGCATCGGGTGCTGCAACACCGCTTCCGCCGAGGGCGGCAAGCCGTGCGTGGCAGCGGCATGGAACAGGGCGCCGTCGTAGCGCATCAGCGAGCCGATGGTGGCTCCGCAGAGCAGATGGGCCTTCTCAAGGATCGCATCGAACACCGGCGCAAGATCGCCCTGGGCGGTATTGATGACCTTGAGGATGTCGGCCGTCGCCGTCTGCCGCTCCAGCGCCTCCCGCGTCTCGGTGAGCAGCCGCGCGTTTTCCATCGCGATCACCGCCTGCGCGGCGAAGGACTCGAGCATCGCGACCTGCGTGTCGTCGAACCCGCCCGGCGCATTGCGG
Organism: Alphaproteobacteria bacterium; assembly: GCA_026400845.1. Classification (GTDB taxonomy): domain Bacteria; phylum Pseudomonadota; class Alphaproteobacteria; order Acetobacterales; family Acetobacteraceae; genus CAIYPH01. The sequence goes on along the minus strand of JAPLOH010000039.1, from coordinate 13,600 downwards.
CGAACGACGATGCCGCCGATCACCCGGCCGTCGCGGCGCAGGGGCACGGCGAGGAGCGAACGGCTGCCGAGTAGCTGCGAGATCGGCGCATAGCTGCGCTCGGTGGTGTCGTTGAAGTCGCGGATATGGATTGCCGCGCCGTGGAGCACGAGCCGCCCGTGCAGGTTGTCGTCATCTGGCGGCCGGGGAAAGTAGCCGATCGGGGCGTAGCCTTCAGCCGCTCGCATGTGGATGAGCGTGCCGTCGAATTCCGTCACTCCGGCCTGATCGGCACCACAAAGCGCTCGGGCATGGCGGGCAATCATCTCGAAGACCGGCTGTGGATCGTCGGGCGAGGCAGCGATGGTTGTGAGCACCTCGGCCAGCGCGGCCTCGCGGGCCAGGGCAGCATCGAGTCGCTGGCGCAGCATAGCGATGGCGTCGGCGGGATTGGCTTCGTCTTGTGTTGCGATCATGGGTGCTCCCTCGGTGGCGTCCGATGCGGCCAGGTCACGGATGGTCCGGGTCGGGGGGCGCCGGGGCGGGTGTGCAGGGACTTTCCACAACACCGCTGTGCTGGCCGGATTGCCAGTGTCACCGGGATCGTCGTCAGTCGTCGCTCCATTCGCGCTTCTCCCCGCTGGCAGCATATGCGCATGTCGCGCCGCTGGGCCACCCAGTGGGGCCTTGGGGCTGCCAGAGCCGCGGTTACTGCTGGTGGCCGCCGGCGATCACCCCTTCACCGCGCCCTCGGTCATCCCGGCGATCACCCGCCGCTGGGCGATGAGGAACAGCGCGGCGACGGGGATTGTGGTGACGACGGAGAGGGCCATGATGCCCTGGAAATTGGTGCCGAGCTCGCCGTTGAGGTTGAGCAGCGCCACCGGCAGTGTCCAGGTATCCGATGAGCTTGAGATCACCAGCACCGGGAACCACTGCGCCCAGTTCAGCAGGAAGGTGATGATCGCCACCGTCGCCACGATGGGGGCGGCCATCGGCAGCACGATGCGGAGCAGGATGGTGAGTTCCGACGCCCCGTCGATCGTCGCCGCCTCGATCACCTCGCCGGGCAGGCCGCGGAAGAACTGCTCGAACAGGAAGAACTGGATCGGCCCGAGGGCGAGGAACAGGATGATGCCGGCGTAGCTGCCGAGCAGGCCGAGCTTGAACACCACAATATAGACCGGGATCACCAGCAGCATGTACGGATACATCATCGTGGTGAGAAACCCGTAGCGCAGCACGCGGAAGGCGAGCGCGCGGGGGCGGCGGGTTATGGCATAGGCGCCGAGTGCGGTTACGGCGACGGCGATGGCGGTCGAGGCGCCGGTGATGAACAGCGAATTCAGCCCTGCGCGCAACAGCGAGAGATCGCCGATCTCGGCGATGGAGCGGAAGCCGGTGAGATCGAACCGCTCCGGCCACAGCCGCAACGGCGCGGTGAGCATGGCCGAGGTGGTGCGGAAACTGCCGGCCAGCATCCACAGATAGGGGAAGGCGAAAATCGCCGAGGTCAGCAGGCACACCGCATAGGCGAGCACCCGCTTCATGTCCGCCCCCGCTCGCCGAGTGCATAGACGCTGACTGCCACGACCAGCACGATGACGAACAGCACGCTCGCCATCGCGGTCGCCTCGCCGTAGCGGGCCTGATCGAAATACTGGTAGGCGTGGTAGCTCAGGAAATCCGTCGCCCCGTTCGGCCCGCCTTTGGTCGTCACCACCACCACGGTGAAGGTTTTGAGGAACTGGATCAGCGCATAGACGGTGTTGATGACGAGCGCCGGGCGCAGCTGCGGGATGATCACGTAGAGCGTTTTCTGCCAGGGCGCCGCGCCGTCGATATCCGCCGCCTCCTCGAGCGCCCGGTCGCAAATTGCGAGATTGGCGAGGAAGATCACCAGATAGAACCCGGCATGGTGCCACAGCTCGGCCAGCAGGATCGCCAGCATGGCCGTATTCGGCGAGGCGATGCCGCCAAACGCGGGCAGGCCGGCCAAAGCGAGCGCGGCGTTGATGGCGCCGAAGCTCTGGTCATACAGCCAGCGCCACACGACGTAGCCCGGCACATCAGGCGTCACTACGGGCAGGAACAGCAGCAGCTTGAAGGCCCCGCGGCCCCAGGTAATCAGCCGCGAATTCAGCAGCAGGGCATAGGCCAGCGCGAAGCCGACGTTGGCGATCACCGCGCAGCCCGCATAGAGCAGCGTCCGCCACAGCGAGGCGAGAAAGCCGGGATCAGCCAGGATCGCCGCGTAATTGGCGAGCCCCACCCAGGTCGGCGCCGCCTTCAGCGCCGTGGCCGAGGCGGTGAAGGAGACGGAGATCCCGAGCAGGATCGGCCAGATGCCGAACACCACCGTCAGCACGGCGAAGGGCAGCGCGAAGGCGTAGAACACTGCCTCGCGCCGACACCACTGCCGCGCCGCCGGCAGGATCACCCGGGGCTCAGCCCTTTTTGGCAGCGAGTTGCTTGGCGAGTTCGCGCATCTCGCCAGCGGTTTTGCCGATGAAGGCCTTCCAATCCGCCGGCGGGCTGCTGATCGCCGCCATCAGTTTCTGATGGAAGGCGGCCTCCAGCTCGGGGTACCAGGTCTGCACGGATTCCGGGAAATCGTAGGCGTAGAGCGTCCATGCCGGTTTGGCGAAGGCCTGGCGGCGGGGGGAGAGCGCCGAAATGTCCAGGTCCTTGCGGATGGCCGCGCCCATGATGTTGAGCGAGGCCTGCTGCGCCGGTGCGGTCAGCATGTAGCGCGCGAAGGCGATCGCGAGGTCCTTGTGCGGGGAATTCTCCGGCACCGCGACGCCGCGCATGCCGCCGATCACCGCGCCGTTCGGCGTATCGGCGAAGAATTTGGGCCAGGGCCCGACCACGAAATCCCCGTTGATGGCCTGGCTGTCCCATTTGTTGACGTTCCAGTCACCGACGCGGAAGAACCCGCCGCGGCCACCCTCGATGAACTGGTACATTTCGGCGAAGGAGTGGTTGATGGTGTCGGGCGCCACGAACTTATAGCTCGTGTAGGTCTTGAGGAATTCCTCCAGCACCAGCGCGTGGCGTGGCTCGTCGATGGTGATGTTCCCCGCCGGGTCGAGCAGGGTGTGGCGCAGCCCGGCGCCGAAGGTGAAGAGATCCAGCATGTGGATCAGGTCGCGCGGCTTGGCGGCCTCGAGCGCGAAGGCGAAGGTCTTGCCGTTGGGGTCGCCGTCGGGGTGGCCGTCGCGGAACTTCATCGCCACGCGCTTGACGTCGTCCCAGGTGGTGGGAAACGGCTCGCCCACCCGCTCCAGCCAGGATTTGCGGGCGCCGAGCGCCATCTGGGTCGGCTGGATCGGGATGATGATGAGCTTGCCGTCAAAGCTCGCCACCCGCAGATCGCCCTCGGAGATGAAGCCCTTGTCGGCAACCCCGGCCAGCACCGGGCGCATGTCCATCACCTTGCCGGTCTGCTGGACGATGCGGATGACGCGCTCGTAGTTGTTGAAGATGAGATCGGGCGCGGTATCGGTGTTGAGCGCGGCGGTCACGCGGCCGAACCACTGGTCGGTCGGGTAGTTGGTGGCGCGCAGCGTGACGCCGGGGTGGCTCTTGGCGAAATCCTCCGCCATGGCGGCGAACCATTTCTGGCCGTTGTCGCCGAGGTCATGCCAAACGGTGAGTTGCTGGGCCGGCGCCGGGGCGGCGGCCATCAGGGCGGCCGCGACCAGCGCGCCGAACAAGGAACGCTTACGCATCGTGGTTTCCTCCTGCGTAGGGGTAATGGAGCAACAAGTGCCGGCACCATCGATACGCGATCCCAAACCCTATTCGCAAGCCCGGCGGAAGGGGTGGAACCCCCGCCGGGGGTCTCTACGCCGCGCGCGCGGCTGGGGCCGACAGGGTGGCGATCAGGCCATGCACCAGCGGAGTTTTGGCGGCGAGGCCGAGGCAGGCGATCGCCTTTTGCGGATTGCCGAGGGAGCTGCTGATATCGCCAGGGCGCGGTGGGCCGAAGGCGAGATCGAGCTGACGCCCGGCGACCTTGGCGATCGATTCCGCCAGCAGCAGCACCGAGGTCGCCCGCCCAGTGCAGGCGTTCAGCACATGGGCGCCGGGCGCATCGGCCAGCAACGCCATTCCGGCGATGAGGTGGCGGACGATGTCGGCGACGAAGATGAAGTCCCGCGTCTGCGCGCCGGTGCCGTCGATGGTGATGCGGCGTCCGGCGGCGATGCGGTCGGCGAAAATCGAGATCACGCCGCTATAGGGCGATTTCGGGTCCTGCCGCGGCCCGTAGACGTTGAAGAAGCGGAAGCCGCAGGTCGGCACGCCATGCACGCCCCAGGCGACCGCGCCGTGCAACTCGCAGCCGAGCTTGTCCGCGCCGTAGGCCGAGAGCGGCGCCGGGAGCAGCGCCTCGTGCAGCGCTGCCTCCGCCTGTCGCCCGTAGATCGCCGCGGAGGAGGCATAGACCACCGGCACGCCGCCAGCCGCGCGCGCGGCATCGAACACGCTGATCGCGCCGGTGAGGTTGGTGCGGTGGGTGCCCAGCCAGTCCTCATTGCCGCGGGCGACCGAGGCGATCGCGGCGAGATGGAAGCAGCCATCGGCCCCCGCGATCACCTCGCGCATCAACCCGGCATCGGCGACATCGCCGACGATCAGGCGGGCGCGAGGATCGAGATTGTGGCGATGACCGGTCGAGAGGTCATCGATGACGGTCACGCTGTGGCCGGCCGCCAGCAGGGCGTCGACGAGATGCGAGCCGATGAAGCCGGCGCCGCCGGTGACGATGAAGCGGGACATGGGGAAACCCTCCGTGGATATTCCCCATGCTCGCAATCGTTGTGCCCGAAATTTGCGTCGCAATTTGCGACGCGCTCGGCCCTACAGGAAGTTGGCGGCCTGCAGCCCGGTGAAACCCTGCAGGGTGATGTGCGTCCCATCCGACAGGATCAGCGTCTCCGATCCGCCGGAAGTGATCGCACCGGCTAGTGCATCGGCCTTTTCAGTGCCGGGGAAGCCGATGAACGAGAGGTAGTCGCTCGCGGCCGAGAAGTTCTGGATCGTCACGTTCGGATGGTTGCCGGCGGTGAAGGCGAACAGGTCCAGCCCCGATCCGGCGATGATGGTGGCAGCACCCGTGCTCATCAGCACGTTGGTATTGCCGCTGCCGGTCAGGATCACGTCGCTCCCTGTGCCAGCGTAGAGCTTATGTGCGCCCGGCGTCCCGGCGGCGTTGATGGTCTCGGCGCCGCTGCCAGCCTGGATCACATCGCCCGCGCCGGTGCCGGCGGTCAGTACGTCGCCATCGCCGCCGCCGAGGATGATCGACTGACCGGCGCCGCCGTGGATCTCGTTGTGTCCGGCTGGGCCACCAAGATAGACGCCACTGCCCGCGCCGCCATTCACGGTGACCGATCCACCGAAGGCCGCGATAGTGCCGGCACCGCTGCCGCCGGAGTAAACCATCGCGTTGCTCGCCAGCGCGATCAGGCTGCCCGATCCGCCGTGCAGCGTCGCCGTGCCGATGGCCGAGCCCAGCACTGTCGTCGCGCCGCTGCCGCCGGTGATATCGATCGATCCGGTGCCGGCGAAGACGAAGCTGTCACCGGCGGAGGCCAGCACCGATGCCATCCCGCTACCGCCGATGATGGTGTCCGCGCCGGTGGAATTGACCACGTCGTCGCCGGAGCCAAGCCATATCTGGGTGCCACCATGCCCGTTGATGGTGGCGTGGCCGACGGTGCTGACCACAGTCGCCTTCCCGGTACCGCCATTGAACACCGTGCTGCCAGGCCCGAAGAACGCCACCGGGTTGTTGGCTGCGGCATTGATGGTGGCGGACCCGATATCACCGGCGGCGATCAGGTCATCGCCGGTGGAGTTGACGACGTCATGGCCCCTGCCGGTGAGAATCTGGTTGGTGCCGCCGCCGGCATTCACCGTGTCGTCGCCACCGAGGATGACGATGGTGTCGTTGCCTGGCCCCGCTTCGATGGAGTGGTTGCCCGCGCCGGGGTAGACGCTGATGAGGTTGTTGCCGCCGGCGGCGAACACGGTACCGCTGCCGGCACCCGCGTTGTAGGCGAGCCCGCCGGAGCCGGAGATCACCGCCTGGCCATTCAGCGCGCCGCCGCTGACGGTCACCGGTGTGGGCGAGTCGCTGGCGAACGTGGTGTAGCCCAGCGGGACGACGAACGAACCGCCGGAATGGGTCAGCAGCGCGCCGGACTTGCCGCCGGGAACCGACGGCGGCGTGCCGCCGGCCGCGTTGAACGGAATGGTGCTGCCGGCGGCAATCGCGTCATTGACCGAGGCGAACGCAGCAAAGGCGTGCTCCACCTCGTCGTCGTCCTCGAACTCCACTTCCACGGCATCGCCAGCGGCGCCCTGCACCGTCACCCCGGCCGGCCGCAGCGAGATCACCGTGTTGCCGCTGGAGACCTTCACCCGGAGCATGTCGGAGGTGAAGCTGCCGGACAGCCCGATTGTGGTCGGTGCGGGGGCACCGACCAGCGTCAGCATACCCGTGTTATACCCCCAGTCGGCGGTGGCGAGACCTGTCAGCGTGATGGTGTCGCCCACGGCAAAGCCGGAGATCGGGCCGGCGAGCGCCGGAGCGGTGCCGGAAATCGCCCACCTCGCCCCTGCGTCGAACTGCAAGAGGCCGAAATTGACCACCTGGGTGCCAATTCCGGAGAGGGTACCGCTGCCGCCGGCGGCGAATTCCAGGGTGCTGACCGCCGCAGAGTTGGAGGCGTTGCCACCGTCGACGATTCCGTTGAATACCACGCCTGGATTGACGACGAGGCGGTCGGCTTGCCCCGCGGCCAGGCGGACGGCAGTGGTCGCCCCGGAAATGACGCCGGCGGCCGAAACCGTGGCGGTACCGCCCTGGATGTCGATGCCGTAGCGGGCGCCGGAGATGGTGCCTCCCGCAAGGTTGGTCACCGTGCCGCCGGCAGCCAGGGTGATGCCGTCACCGAAATGCTGGAGAGCGTTGTTATACGTGACCGTCCCGTCGAGCAGGCCACGGATGGTGCCGGCGTTGACCACTGTTCCCGTCTGCGACGTGATGACGACCCCAGTATGGGCGAAAATCTGTCCGCCGGCCTGGTTGGTGACGGACCGTACGCCCGTGCCGGAACTCCCGGCCAACCCGAACTCCACCCCGACATATTGCGCGGTGATGGTCCCGCCGGCCTGGTTGATCACCGTTGCGCCGGCTGTCGCCCCGGCCAGGCCGAAATACTGGGCATCGACGAGGCCGGCGTTGACCAGCGTTCCGCCGCCGCCGAAGCGCACGCCAAAGGCCGCCTCGGTGTCGCCCCGCGAGGTAATCGTGCCGCCGGCCAGATTGGTGACCACGCCAGCACCGATCAGGTCCACCCCGCCATTGATGTGCCCGGCATTGGACACGCTACCCCCGGCGCCTCCGATATAGACCGCATTGCGTCCCGACGGCAGCGCAGTTTGCGCTGAGATCAGGCCGCTCGCCAGGTTGGTGACGGTGCCAGCGGAGAGGTAGATGCCGCCGCCAGAGAAGGGAGTGCCGTTAAAGGCACCACCCGGCGCCACAGTACCGGCGTTGGTTATGGTCCAGCTGCCGCTTGGTGCATAGACACCATAGGAATTCGCCAGTCCCGTGATGGACACTCCGGCGTTGATGGCCACCGGATTGGTGAAGGCTGGGGACGTGAGGTAGAGTCCGACAGTCTGATTTGTTGTGATTGTCGACATGCCCGGCCCCGTTCACCATACTTTCGCGGAATGGTAGCAATGCGAACGCAGGACCGGCAAGGGAGCGGAGTGGTCAAATCGATCTGATCCGCTCAAAATTCAACTCCTGATCCAGAATTTCATCAACTGAACACGACTCGCTAAAAAAAGATGCTCCAGCGGGAATTCTAACCGGCCCACCATCGTCTCTACCACCGCAAAACGCCGAGGATGTTCGAGTAGTCGTCGGCCCAGGGAATGAACCCGGCCTGCGTGCGCAGCGGGCGCCAGCGGGCGTCGGCGCGCAGGAAATCGAGGTCCGCCGGGGCCGCGGCAACCGCCACCCAGTTCGATGCCGTGGCCCAGCGTGCCATCTCCTCGGCGCTCGGCTGGAAGAACTGCGCCAGCGCCGCCGCACCGACCTCGGCGAGGCCGGCGGCGAGCACCGGTTCGAGGTCGAGGTAGCGGTTGCTGATATGCACCAGCAGCCGCCCATGCGGTGCCAGTTTTCGCATGTAAAGGGCGAGCGCCTCGCGGGTCAGCAGATGGACGGGGATGGAATCGGAGCTGAAGGCGTCCAGGATGATCAACTCATAGGCGCCGTCCGGCTGGGCGGCGAGCAGCAGCCGGCCGTCGCCGATGGCGATCGGCATCTTGGCGCCGCATTGCGCGAGGTAATGGAAGTAGCGCGCATCATTGGCCACCTCGACCACGGCGGGGTCGATCTCGAAGAAGCTCCAGGCCTCGCCCGGCCGGCTGAAACAGGCGAGTCCACCGGTCCCCAGCCCGATCGCCGCAACCCGCCGCGGCGAGGGGATCGCGGACAGAAACTGTCCGGCCGGGCCAGTGGCGACGTAGTAGGTCGAGGTCTCGGTCCAGCGCGCCGGG
>JAPLOH010000039.1:0-5010 GCA_026400845.1 Alphaproteobacteria bacterium | reverse complement strand
CGGACGCTTCCACGCCATGCAGCGTGTCGCCGTGCATCAGCCCGAACCATTTGCCGTTTTCGATGTTTCGCACCTGCAAAACGCCGAAGAAGCTGCGCTGCTGATGGGCGATGCCGATGCTGTTCTGCACCAGCAGCGCGGCGCCGAGAAACGCGGCGACCGAGAGGGCGAAGCGCAGGGCATGGCGGCTGAACCACAAGAGACCCGCCGCGAGAAGCAGAACGATCAGCACCCGAGGGGTGGTGTCGCCGAGGAATGACAACCAGTTGTGGCTGCGGACCTGGACGATCGCCAGGGTCGCACAGCCGAGGAGGGCGATCGCGTAGCAGACCTCGATGAAGGGCCGCTCGCGCCAGCGCCGGGAGGTCACGAGCCGCAGCGCGCAGGCCAAGGCGAGGCAGAGATCATATTCATAGGTCGAGGAGAACAACACCGGGGCCAGCAGCGCGTTGAAAATCCCCCCGAGCGCGCCACCTACGGACATCCACAAATAGAACTCGGTGAGCCGGGTGGCCGGCGGGCGGCGCTGGGCAAGCTGGGTGTGGCAGCCGAGCGCGATTGCGAAAAAGCCGAGAATATGCGCGGGCACGCTGACCCAGGCCGGGGTCGGCACTTGCAGCACCCGGCTGGTCAGCAGCATGACGGTCACCGCGACGATCCCCACCCCCTGCGCCGGTATGATCCAGGCGCTGCCGGCCAGCCGCCCGAAGGCGATGATGAAGGTCAGCAGATACAGCGCCAGCGGCACCACCCACAGCAGCGGCACGGCGGCGAGGTCGGTCGAGATATAGGTGGTCACGCCGAGCAGCAGACTGGAGGGAACCATCGCCAGCGTCACCCACAGCAGCCGGTCGGCCCCGGTGATCGCCACACTTGGCGGGGCCGGCTCCATTGGTGCATCGGCGCCGCGGCCGCTGCGGGTCGCGAGGTAGCAGGCGCCGAACAGGGGGATCAGGATCGCGAACCCATAGGCCCAGACCCGCGATTGCGCCGGCAGCGGCAGCATGCGCTCCAGCAGCAGCGGAAACGCCAGCAACGAAACCAGGCTGCCGGCATTGCTGGCGGCATAGAGGAAATAGGGATCACCGGCGCCGCGATACGCGGTGCGGCCGTACCAGGCCTGGATCAGCGGCGCCGAGGCCGACAGCGCCAGGAACGGCAGCCCGACCAGGCGCGCCAGCGTGGCGAGCAGCCAGGTGATCGGCGCGCCCTCGGCGGGCGGGCTGATGCCGCCGTCGATCCCGAACGGCAGCAGGCTGCCGGCGGCGAGCAGCAGCACGCCATGCGTTGCGGCCTGTTGCCACGGCGCGAGCCGGTTGAGCAGGTGGGCGTAGAGGTACCCGATCAGCAGGGTGATCTGGAAGAACATCATCGCGGTGTTCCAGACCGCCGGCGCGCCGCCGAGCATGGGCAGCAGCATCTTGGTGATCAGCGGCTGCACCCAGAACAGCAGGAACGCGCTGACACCAGACGCAAGACTGAATATGGCAATCAGCATCTCGGTACCAGCCCCACGATTCGGCCGACAACGGTAGACACGCCCGCCGGGCCTGTCCATCCGCGCGGGGAATGGCCTACCGGCGCACGGCGGCGCGGAATTCCTCGGTCGTGTTGGTGAAAGGATAGGGCGTCTCGGGGACCGGCACGCCAAGGAAGGGACACAGCTTGTCCCACCCGTCGGTCGGCTCCAGGATCAGCAGGCGCTCCGGCGCGATGGCGGCCACCACGTCGCGCTCGCGCTGGGCGAAGGCGGCCAGCGCCACCTCCTTGTTGTCGATCTGCCCGCCAAACACGTTCTGGTTGATGATGGTATCGACCATCTTGCGCATTCTGAGCGCCTCCGGGTCCTCGGTCGGCGTCCGGTTGGTCAGGCTGTCCATGATCGTTTTGGAGAAGCTGCCCCACCACTGCTCGGGCGGGCGGCGGGTGTGGATCACCTTGGCCTCGGGGAAGGCGTCGGCCATTTCGCGCCAGTAGTTGCAGGACGGCCAATCGCAGGCCGACTCGAAATCGGCGAATACGGCGTGCCAGTCGACCGGCTTGCCCATCGCGATATCGTACCAGAAATCGAGCTGCCCGGGGGTCGAGCGGATTTCCAGCATGTGGTGGCAGGGCGCGAAGCCGAGCTGCTCCAGCGCGAGCTTGAGGGATTTGGTGCCGGTGCGGCCGAAGCCGGACCCGAGGATTTTAAGGGGCAAGGCAAGGGCTCCCGGGCAGGGGGTGAGCCCCTCCCGCCAGCGCGGGAGGGGGCAGGCGGATCAGCCGGGGATGTCGCAGCCCGCGAAGAAATAGGCGATCTCGATCGCGGCGTTCTCGGCGCTGTCGGAGCCGTGCACCGAATTGGCCTCGATGCTCTCGGCGAATTCCTTGCGGATGGTGCCGGCGGCGGCGTTGGCCGGGTTGGTGGCGCCCATGATCTCGCGGTTGGCGAGCACGGCGTTCTCGCCTTCCAGCACCTGCACGACGACGGGGCCCGAGGTCATGAAGGTCACGAGGTCGCGGAAGAAGCCACGCTCGCGGTGCACGCCATAGAAGCTCTCGGCCTGGGCAGTGGTCATCTGGATGCGGCGCTGGGCGACGATGCTGAGGCCGGCGTCCTCGAACTTGGCATTGATCTTGCCGGTCAGGTTGCGCCGCGTCGCGTCGGGCTTGAGGATGGAGAAGGTGCGCTCGATTGCCATTGGGGCCTCGTATTGTCAGCGGTTGACGTTGCGCGGGGCTTTAGAGCAGGGCTCCGATGTCGACAACCCCTTCCCCGGCAGGGCAGCACGGGGGTAAACCCCCGCCATGAGCCTCCTCACCATCTCCGGCGTCTCGATCCGCATCGCCGGACGGTTGCTGCTCGACAATGCCGACCTGACCGTCGACCCCGGCCGGCGCATCGGCCTGGTCGGGCGCAACGGCGCCGGCAAATCCACCCTGCTGAAGGCGATCGCGGGCGAAATCGGCATCGACGGTGGCACCATCCGCCTCGCCGCCCGCGCCCGGCTCGGCCAGGTGAAGCAGGAGGCGCCCGACGGCGAGCAGTCGCTGCTGGAGACCGTGCTGGAGGGTGACCAGGAACGCCTCGCTTTGCTGGCCGAGGCCGACGACCCGGACGCCGACCCCCATCGCCTCGCCGAGGTGCATGACCGGCTGGTGACGATTTCGGCCGATTCCGCCCCCGCCCGCGCCGCGGTCATCCTCGCCGGGCTCGGCTTCGATGCCGCCGCCCAGGCGCGCCCGGTGAGCTCCTATTCCGGCGGCTGGCGCATGCGCGTGGCGCTGGCCACCGTGCTGTTCTCGGCGCCCGACATGCTGCTGCTCGACGAGCCGACCAATCACCTCGATCTCGAGGCCACCATGTGGCTCGAAACCTGGCTGGCGAAATTCCCCGGCTCCGCGCTGGTGGTTTCACATGACCGCGGCCTGCTCGACCGCTGCGTGGACAGCATCGCCCATCTCGACCGCGGCAAGATCACGCTCACTCCCGGCGGCTATGACGAGTTCGTCCGCATCAAGACCGAGCGCGCCGCCCAGCAGACCGCCATGGCGACGAAAATCGCGGCGCAGAAAGCGCATATGCAGTCCTTCGTCGACCGCTTCCGCGCCAAGGCGACCAAGGCGCGCCAGGCCCAGGCGCGCATCAAGGCGATCGAGCGGCTGCCGGTGATCGAGGCGGTGCTGGAGGATCACGTCACCCGCTTCGCCTTCCCCGAGCCCGCCCAGCTTTCGCCGCCGATCCTTTCGATCGACCGCGTCTCGGTCGGCTATGGCGGGCAGCCGGTGCTGTCGAACCTCAATCTGCGGATCGACATGGATGACCGCATCGCCCTCCTCGGCGCCAACGGCAACGGCAAGTCGACGCTCGCCAAGCTGCTCGCCGGGCGGCTGGAACCCCTGCGCGGCGATGTCCGGCGCGGGCCGAAACTGCGCGTCGGCTATTTCGCGCAGCATCAGACCGACGAGCTGGTGCTGGGGGAAACCCCGGTCGATCACATGGCCCGCGCGCTCCCCCGCGCCACGCCCTCCCAGGTGCGCGGCCAGCTCGCCCGCTTCGGCCTCGATGCCGATCGTGCCGGCACCGAAGTACAGTCGCTCTCGGGCGGCGAAAAGGCCCGGCTGCTGCTCGCACTCGCCACGCGCGACGCGCCGCAGCTGCTGATCCTCGACGAACCGACCAACCATCTCGACATCGATGCCCGAGAGGCGCTGGTCCGCGCGCTCGCGGATTTCTCCGGCGCCGTGCTGCTCATCACCCATGACCCGCATCTCGTCGATCTCGTCGCCGATCAACTGTGGATCGTCGGCGACGGCACGGTGAAGCCGTACGACGGCGATCTCGACGACTACCGCGCGCTGCTCACCGAACGCGCCCGCCCGACCCCCAAAGCCGACGCCGGCAACCGCACCAACGACCGCCGCGCCCGCGCCGACGCCCGCGCCGCCGTCGCACCGCTGCGCAAGAGGGTAAAGGACGCCGAAGCCCGCGTCGTCCGCCTCGCGGCCGAACGCACCACGATCGAACGCCAGCTTGCCAACCCCGGGATCTACGCCGCCGCGCGCAAGGGCGAAGTGGTCGCCGCCCAAGCCAAACTCGCCGCAATCAAACGCCTCGAACACGCCGCCGAGTCCGACTGGCTCGCCGCCGAAGAGGAACTCGAAGCCGCGCAGACGGTTTAACACCAAGGCTCAGTGACCGGGACTCATCGGGCAGGAAGGCCAGGGGCGCTGCCCCTGGACCCCGCTGGGGGCTGCGCCCCCAGACCCGCATCCGTTTAAGAGGGTGTTGAATGAGAGAGGGGGCCTACTCCGTGATGGCAACCACTGAGTTGGCCCCCTCTCTCATTCAACACCTTTCCTTCAAATGCATGAGGTCCAGGGGCTCGGCCCCTGGCAGGGGTCGAGGGGGTGTACAGACCGGAGACCTAGCTTACAGGTGTACGGAGACATGGTTGACACTTTTAGGCTGAGTGGTGCGGAGCGCCGAGATGCCTTGGAAGTGCCAATCCGTGATGGACAATCGCATTG
>JAPLOH010000178.1 GCA_026400845.1 Alphaproteobacteria bacterium | reverse complement strand
TCGCCGAGGACGTCGAGGGCGAAGCCCTTGCCACCCTGGTGGTGAACAAGCTGCGCGGCGGCCTCAAGGTCGCGGCCGTCAAGGCGCCGGGCTTCGGCGATCGCCGCAAGGCGATGCTGGAAGACATCGCGATCCTCACCGGCGGCCAGGTGATCAGCGAAGACCTCGGCATCAAGCTCGAGACCGTGACGCTGGCCATGCTGGGCAAGGCCAAGAAGATCGTGATCGAGAAGGAAAACACCACGATCGTCGAAGGCGCCGGCAAGAAGGGTGACATCCAGGGCCGTTGCGCGCAGATCCGCGCTCAGGTCGAGGAAACCACCTCGGACTACGATCGTGAGAAGCTCCAGGAGCGTCTCGCGAAGCTCGCCGGCGGCGTCGCCGTCATCCGCGTCGGTGGTTCCACCGAGGTCGAGGTGAAGGAGCGCAAGGACCGCGTTGACGACGCGCTGCACGCCACGCGCGCGGCCGTCGAGGAAGGCATTGTTCCGGGCGGCGGTGTCGCCCTGGCGCGGGCCAGCCTCATCCTCGCCAAGCTGAAGGTCGACAACGAAGACCAGAAGCACGGCGTCGAAATCGTCCGCAAGGCGCTCCAGTCGCCGATCCGTCAGATCGCCGAGAACGCCGGTGAAGACGGCGCGGTGATCTCCGGCAAGGTGCTCGAGAACAGCGACTACAACTGGGGCTTCGACGCGCAGAGCGGCGAGTTCAAGGACATGGTCAAGGCCGGTATCATCGACCCGACCAAGGTTGTCCGCACGGCGCTGCAGGATGCGGCTTCGGTCGCCGGCCTGCTCATCACCACCGAGGCGATGATTGCCGACAAGCCGGAGAAGAAGGCCCCCGCCGGCGGTCCTCCGGGCGGCGGCATGGGCGGCATGGGCGACATGGCCTTCTAAGTCCAGGCGTTCATCCACTCACGACGAAACGAGGGCGGGCCGCGAGGTCCGCCCTTTTTCGTGTCCGTAAAGTGGAGCGAAGATTAACTCGATGAACGAACCGTGATTGACTCGATGCAACACTTCTGCGCCAACTGTCCGCTGCAATCGGAATTTCGGCTAGGCTTGCTGCGCTCTCCGTCGGTTTCCCGGGATAACATCCGGGGCCAGGTGCCTTCAAGACACTCCTAAGGCCCGGTTGTCTGATGAGCCGCGCGCCGTTGCGCGGCGTCAGATACGGAGAAAGTGACGCAGAGATGGCTATTGGTACGGTTAAATGGTTCAACACCACTAAAGGTTTCGGGTTCATCATGCCGCAGGACGGCGGCAAGGACGTCTTCGTCCACATCACCGCGGTTCAGGCGGCGGGCCTTCGCGGCCTCGACGAGGGACAGAAAGTGAGCTTCGAGGTCGTCATGGAACGCGGCAAGGCCGCGGCCACCAACCTCAAGCTTGCCTGACGTCACACCGCGCTGCTCAATACCCGGCGAACTCGAGCGACTTCCATGGACCGTCACGGGCGGTCTGCGGGAGTCGTTTTTGCTGTTCGGGATAGGGCGCACGGCTGAACCAATGCTTATCCGCCGCGCACCGGCGCTGCGGCCCCAATATCCCAGGAGCGATCTACAATGGCTATCGGAACTGTGAAGTGGTTCAACACCACGAAAGGCTTCGGCTTCATCATGCCGCAGGACGGCGGCAAGGACGTGTTCGTGCACATCACTGCCGTGCAGGCGGCCGGTCTGCGCGGCCTCAATGATGGCCAGAAGGTCAGCTACGACGTTGTGATGGAGCGCGGCAAGGCCGCTGCCACCAACCTCAAGCTCGCCTGAGCCCGAAAGGGTGACGGAAAGGGCCGCCGGCACACGCCGGCGGCCCTTTTCTTTTTGTGCCTTCTCTTTTGCGCGCCGCCGCGCGATCCTGCGCCATGTTCACCCTCGCAGAGCTCGAAGCCGCCGCCGCCCTCGTCCACGCCGCCTTCCCCGGTACGGCGGCCTATCCTTGGCCGCTGCTTGCCGCCCGCGCCGGCTGTGAAGTCTGGGTCAAGCACGAGAACCACACGCCGACCGGCGCCTTCAAGGTGCGCGGCGGCCTGGTCTATTTCGACCGCCTCAAGCGCGAGCGCCCTGAAGTGCTCGGCGTTATCTCGGCCACCCGCGGCAATCACGGCCAGTCGCTGGCTTATGCCGGTGCGCGGGTGGGCATTCCCGTCACCATCGTGGTGCCGCGCGGCAACAGCGCCGAGAAGAACGCGGCGATGCAGGCGCAGGGTGCCAAGCTGATCGAGCATGGCGAGGATTTCGACGCCGCGCGCCTCCACGCCAAGGTGCTCGCGGAGCGTGACGGGCTGGAATTCGCCCCGTCTTTCGCGCCCGACCTGGTCAAGGGTGTGGCCACTTGGGCGCTCGAACTGTTCCGCGCCGCCCCCCCGCTCGATGCACTCTACGTGCCGGTCGGGCTTGGTTCCGGCATATGCGGGGCGATCATGGCGCGCGACCTGTTGGGCCTCGCGACCGAGATCATCGGCGTGCAGTCCAAGGGCGCCCCTTCCTATGCGCTGTCCTTCGCGGCCGGCCATGTGGTCGAAACCCAGCGCGCCGAGACCCTGGCCGACGGCATGGCGACCCGGGTGCCCGACCCCGCGGCGCTGGCGATTATCCGCGCCGGCGCCTCCGGCATCGTGACGCTCGACGATGGCGAAATCGCCGCCGCGATCCGTGCCTACTGGACCGATACCCATAATCTCGCCGAGGGCGCCGGCGCCGCCCCGCTCGCCGGCCTGTTGCAGCAGAAGGCGCGCTGGGCCGACAAACGCGTCGGCGTCGTGCTGTGCGGCGGCAACATCGACCTCGCGCTGTTCCGGGACTGGGTGCTCGCATGAGCATGCCCCTATGAGCATGCCCCTATGAGTATGATCGTCACTGCCGACACGCTGCCGCGGCGGATTTTTGCCGATGACGCGGACCTCATGGCGCTGGTGGCGGAGTTCGAGGCCTGCATCATCACCAAGGCGGAGTGGAGCCACTTCACTCATCTCGCCGTCGCCGCCGGAACCATCAACCGCGACGGCATCCAGGCCGCCCGACGCGACATCCCCGCCCGCATCCGCGCCCTCAATGACGCCAACCGCGTGCCCAACACCGATGACCGCGGCTATCATGAGACGTTGACGCAGTTCTTCCTGCTGCTGGTCCACCGCTATCTCGCGACCCAGCCACGCGGACACAGCGTCGCCACGGCGGTCAACGCCATGCCGATGAGCCCGTTCGGCGACAAGAACATCGCGTTCCGCTTCTATTCGCGAGACCTGCTGCTGAGCGTCTCCGCCCGGCGGCAATGGGTGGACCCCGATCTGCGGACGCTGGCCTACATGGCGTCGATTTCGCCGTAACAGGGCATGCGACCATAAAATACAATCGGTTGCCGTGAAATCAGATCGGAACAAAGCAAGCAAGCGCTTCCTTTTGGAAGATGAAGCCGGAACTTTCGTCCCCTAGGTTTTGCCCTCGCCGGGGAGGGTGGCGAGCAAAACAGAGGGAAGTTTTGTGGTTCGTTGTCAAAAGAGGAACCACCCGCTCACACCGCCCGCGCGTGCCGCTTCGCACCGGGGGTGAAATAGGTGTCGAAGGCGGCGGCGACATTGCGCACGAAGGGGCGCATCGCGTCGGGCACAAGCAGGTTGCGACCGTCCCATTCCACGATCCCGTCTTGCGCCATGATGTCGAGCGCGGGGGCCGCGCCCAGCAACCCTGCCGCGGTGCGGCCGTGGCGGGCGGCGGTGGCGTCGAGGTCGACGCGGCCGTGGCACATCAGCGCCTCGATGACGTCGCGGCGCAGGCGGTCCTCCTCCGAGAGCGCGATGCCCCGGGCGATCGGCAGCAGGCCGGCGCGCACCTGGTCGCGGTAGGCGGGGATCGCGGGGATGTTCTGCACGTAGCCCTGTGGCAGCGCGCCGATCGAGGAGGCGCCGAGGCCGAGCAGCACCGGCGCAACATCGGTGGTGTAGCCCTGGAAATTGCGCCGCATCGTGCCGTCCGCGGCGGCGCAAGCGAGGGCGTCCTCCGGCAAGGCGTAGTGGTCGAGACCGATTGCGACATAGCCGTGCGCGACCAGGCAGCGCTCGATCGCCGCCTGCTGCTCCCAGCGTCCGAAGATATCGGCCATTTCACGCTCGGGCAGCAGCAGCTGATGCTTCTTCATCCAGGGCACATGGGCGTAGCCGAACACCGCGATGCGTTCCGGCCGCATCGCCAGCGCCTGCTCGACGGTGGCGGTGACGGAGGCGACGGTCTGGTAGGGCAGACCATAGATCAGGTCCAGGTTGATGGCGTTGATGCCGCGCACCCGCAGCCCATCGGCGCAGGCCTGGGTGACGGCGGCGGATTGGTGGCGGTTGACCGCCTGCTGCACCTTCGCGTCGAAATCCTGCACCCCGAGGCTCGCCCGGGTGCAGCCGATCGCCGCCAGCGTGTCGAGCACCGCGTCATCGCAGGTCCTTGGGTCGATCTCGACGGCGATCTCGGCGTCCACCAGCACGTCGAAGCGGTTGCGCAAGGCGGCCATGATTTCGCGCATTCGGGGGCCAGGCATCGCGGTGGGGGTGCCACCGCCCCAGTGAATGTGGGCGACCGGCAGCCGGCGGCCTATCGCCACGGCAAGCAGGTCGATCTCCAGCAGCAGCGTGTCGGCATAGGCTTCGAGCGGCGCCGTGGAATGGGTGGCGGAGGTGTGGCAACCGCAGAACAAGCACAGCTCGGCGCAGAACGGCACGTGCAGATACAGCGACACCGGCGCGTCCGGCAGGTCCCGCAGCCAAGCGGCGTAGGCATCGGTGCCGATGCCGGGCGAGAAGTGGGGCGCTGTGGGGTAGCTCGTGTAGCGCGGCACGGCCACATCGTAGTGGGGAAGGAGATCGGTGATGTACATAACGCATCTTCCCTCGCCGCGCGGGCGCGATCGTTGATCCATATCAAAGCGCGGACGAGCCGAAAGGTCGATCTAGGCGGCAGTTGATTTCCGCGCCTCCCTCCGCGCGATGACATCCCGGCCCGATAGGGCCGGTTCCGGCCGGGCGACCTGTTCCCCCTATGCACCGGCCTAAACTCGGCTGGCCGCGCACTATCGCGCGGCCAGCCATTTCTTTATACGCGGCTGTATTCAAACCTTTACGGGTAAGCGAATTGGCAACGGAGCGAACTGCCGGCGGCGCGGGCGAAGCCGCCCTGGCCTCATATCTCACGCGGTTCACCGGGCTCACGCTGCTGGTCCTCGGCGATGTCATGCTGGATCGCTACGTGCTGGGTGACGTGCGCCGCATCTCCTCGGAGGCGCCAATACCGGTGCTGCACGCGCAATCGCGTCGCCATGTGCTGGGCGGCGCGGGTAACGTCGCGCAGAACGCCGCGTCGCTGGGTGCCCGGGCCGTCCTGATCGGCGTCCATGGCGATGACGGCCCGGCGGACGAACTCGCAGCCACCGTCGCGGCCGAGCCTCGGATCATCAACCGCCTGGTCCGCGTGCCGGGCCGGCCGACCACGGTTAAGACGCGGTTCATGTCTGGCGGCCATCAATTGCTGCGGCTGGATGAAGAGGTCACCAACCCCGTGGCGCCGGAGGTCGAAACGCAGATTCTCGCGCAGTTCGAGGCGGCTCTGGCCGGCAGCGATGTGGTCGTGCTGTCGGACTATGCCAAGGGCGTGCTCACCGACACGGTGCTGGCACGCGCCATCGCGCTGTCGCGCGCGGCCGGGGTGATGGTGGTGATCGATCCCAAACGCGCGCGGTTCGGCGCCTACGGATTGGCCGACGTGCTCACCCCCAATGCGCTGGAGGTGGCGCGGGCGACCGGGCTCGAAGCGGCCACCGACGCCGGAGCCGCCATCGCCGGCGAGGCCGCGCGCGAGCAGGCCGACGCCGGGGCGGTGCTGGTCAAGCGCTCGGAGAAGGGGTTGACGCTGGTCCGCCGTGGCGCAGCGCCGGTGCATATCCCCACCCGCGCCCAGGAGGTTGCCGATGTCTCGGGCGCCGGCGACACGCTGGTGACCGCCTTCGCCCTTGCCCTCGCCGCCGGCGCGGCAATGCCGGAGGCGGCCGCGCTGGGCAATGCCGCGGCCGGCATCGTGGTCGGTAAGCATGGCACCGCGAGCGTCAGTCATGCGGAGTTGTTCGACGCACTGCACCGCACCGAGTTGCTGGCGATCGACGAGAAGGTCGGCGATCTCGACGGCGTGCTGGCCCGCATCGCCGTCTGGCGCGGCGGCGGGCTGCGCATCGGCTTCACCAACGGGTGTTTCGACCTCATCCACCCCGGCCATGTCCGCCTGCTCGCCCGTGCCCGCGCGCAGTGCGACCGCCTGGTGGTCGGGCTCAACAGCGACGCCTCGGTGCGCCGGCTCAAGGGGCCCGACCGGCCGGTGCAGAGCGAAACCGCGCGGGCCACGGTGATGGCCTCGATGGCCTCGGCCGATCTCGTGGTGCTGTTCGAGGAGGACACGCCGCAACGCCTGATCGAGGCGATCCGGCCCGACATATTGTTCAAGGGCGCCGACTACACGGTCGATCAAGTCGTCGGTGGCGAATTCGTGACCGCGCATGGCGGGCGCGTCGTGTTAATCGGACTTGAAGAAGGTCACAGTACGACCAATACCATCCGCAGAATCAATTCAGGAAGCTGAGCGCCGTATGAACGATCAAATCCCGCACCTCCGCCGGCTCGAGGCGGAGAGCATCCATATCATCCGCGAAGTCGCCGCCGAGTGCCGCAATCCAGTCATGCTGTATTCGATCGGCAAGGATTCGACGGTGATGCTGCATCTCGCGATGAAGGCGTTCTTCCCCGCCAAACCGCCGTTTCCGCTGCTGCACGTCGATACCAAGTGGAAATTCCGCGATATGATCACCTTCCGCGACCAGATGGTGGAGCGGCTCGGCGTCAAGCTGATCACCTATACCAACGAGGAGGCCCGTGCGCAGGGCGTCAACCCCTTCGAGCACGGCGGCTACTACACCCATGCCATGAAGACCGTCGCGCTCAAGGCAGCGCTGACCGCGGGCGGCTATGACGCGGCGTTCGGCGGCGCGCGACGCGACGAGGAGAAATCCCGTGCCAAGGAACGCGTGTTCTCCTTCCGCACCGCCACCCATGAATGGGACCCGAAGAACCAGCGGCCCGAGTTCTGGCACCTGTATAACGGCCGGGTGAACAAGGGCGAGTCGGTGCGGGTGTTCCCGCTGTCGAACTGGACTGAGCTCGACATCTGGACTTACATCATGCTGGAAAACCTTCCGGTGGTGCCGCTCTACTTCGCCAAGGAACTGCCGACCGTCGTGCGCGACGGTACCATACTAGTGGTCGATGACGAGGCGCGGATGCAGTACCTGCCCGGCGAGAAGCCAGAGATGCGCACCGTGCGATTCCGCTCCCTTGGCTGCTGGCCGCTGTCCGGCGCCGTCGAATCGGGTGCGCTGTCACTGCAGGATATCGTGGCCGAGATGCTGGCCACACGCGTCAGCGAGCGCGGCGGACGGCTGATCGACAAAGATGCTTCGGACTCCATGGAGAAGAAGAAGCGCGAGGGGTATTTCTGATGAACGCCGACACGTCCACCACCTCCAGTCTCGCCTCCTTCCTGATCGAACAGGCTCAGCTCGGCTTGCTGCGCTTCCTCACCTGCGGCAGCGTGGATGACGGCAAATCCACCCTGATCGGCCGCCTGCTGCACGAGGCCGGGCAGATCCTCGACGATCAGCTCGCCACCCTCGAAAAGGACAGCGTGCGCCACGGCACCACCGGCGAGGAGATCGATTTCGCGCTCCTGGTCGATGGTCTGGAAGCCGAGCGCGAGCAAGGCATCACCATCGATGTCGCCTACCGCTTCTTCACCACCAATCGCCGCCGCTTCATGGTCGCCGACACCCCCGGCCACGAGCAGTACACCCGCAACATGGCGACCGGCGCCGCGAACGCCGATCTCGCGGTCCTGCTGGTCGATGCCCGCCACGGGCTGATGACGCAGACGCGCCGGCATGCCTTCGTGGTGTCGCTGATGGGCATCCGCCACGTCGTCCTCGCGGTCAACAAGATCGACCTGGTGGACTTCTCGGAGGCCCGCTACGACGAAATCCGCGCCCAATTCGAGGAGATGGTGAAACACCTCGGTTTCGCCACCATCAAGGCGATCCCGATCTCGGCCCGCTTCGGCGACAACATCACCGTCCCCTCGCATCGCACGCCGTGGTACTCGGGCCCGACCATGCTCGACTATCTCGAATCGGTCGACGTGTCCGACGATACCGCCAAGCCGTTCCGCATGCCGGTTCAGTTGGTCAGCCGGCCCGACCATACGTTCCGCGGCTATGCCGGCACCGTCGCCACCGGGTCGATCCGCCCGGGCGAGCGCATCGCGGTCGCAAGCTCCGGCGTGGGCGCCACGGTGAAGCGCATCGTCACCATGGACGGTGACCGTGACGTCGCCATCCAGGGTGACGCCATCACCCTCGTGCTCGCCGAGGAGGTCGACATCTCCCGCGGTGACGTGGTGACCACCGGCGCCGTGGTGCCGGTGAGCGACCGCTTCGATGCCAATCTGGTGTGGCTGTCCGAGGCGCCGCTCTACACCAGCCGCAGCTACCTCCTGAAACTCGGCGCCGCCACCGTGGCCGGCACCGTCACCCGCATCCTCCACCGCGTCGACATCAACACCTACGAGCATGGCGGCGCCGACACGCTCAAGATGAACGACGTCGCCCACGTCTCCGTCACCCTCGGCACCGCCATCGCGGTGGAGGCCTATGCCGGCGACAAGGATCTCGGCGGCTTCATCCTGATCGACCGCATGACCAACTCCACCGTCGCGGTCGGCATGGTCACCCGTGTGGCCGACACCGGCGGCAACATCGTCTGGCAGAAGCAGGAGGTCGACAAGGCCGCCCGCGCCATCCAGAAGCACCAGCACCCCGCCACCATCTGGTTCACCGGCCTGTCCGGCGCCGGCAAATCCACCATCGCCAACCTCGTCGAGCAGAAGCTGCACGCCATCGGCCGCCACACCTTCATGCTCGACGGCGACAATGTGCGCCACGGCCTCAACCGCGATCTCGGCTTCACCGAGGCCGACCGCATCGAGAACATCCGCCGCGCCGCCGAGGCGGCCAAGCTGATGGTCGAGGCCGGGCTGATCGTGCTGGTGAGCTTCATCTCGCCCTACCGCTCCGACCGCACTGCCGCGCGGGAGCTGCACGCGCAGGGCGAATTCCTCGAAGTCTTCGTCGACACCTCCGTCGATGAATGCCGCCGGCGCGACCCCAAGGGCCTCTACAAACGCGCCGATGCCGGGCTGATCCCCAACTTCACCGGCGTTTCGGCGCCCTATGAAGCCCCGATCAACCCGGAAATCCGCCTCGACACCACCTCCGCCGCGGCGGACGTGCTGGCCGAGCGGGTGGTCGAGGAGCTGCGCGCCCGCGGTCTATTCGCCGGCTGATCCCACCGCGGCGGGCGCACGGCCAACGGGCAAAAGTTTTTTGGTTCTTTTTTTTCAAAAAAGAACCGCTTCCTTGCTCTCACCTTGTCGAGCGCGAGAACCCGCGTTCAACCGTGGCCCATCCGGCGAAACTCTGCTTAGCTTTCCCCATACCGCAGGGAGCACGGCAGCATGAGCATCCGCTTCGAGGAACAAGGCACGCCACGGACACAAATCCTGGCAACCCTGGCCGAATTCCAGGCCGGGGACGCCGATTGGCGCGGCGGCAAGGTGCCGCTCTATGTCTTCTCCGGCCCGTCCGACGTCGGCGAAATCGGCAAGGAGGCGTTCAACCTCTTCTTCAGCGAAAACGCCCTCGGCGCGCGCCGCGCCTTCCCCAGCCTGCTGCGCATGGAACAGGAGGTCGTCGGCATGGGGCTCGACCTGTTCCACGCCCCCCCGGGCGCGGCCGGCAACATGACCTCGGGTGGCACCGAAAGCATCGTCATGGCGGTGAAAGCCTGCCGCGATTGGAGCCGGGCGCAGCGCAACGACACCAGCTTCCGCGGCAATCTGGTGCTCCCCGAAACCGCCCACCCCGCCTTCGACAAGGCGGCCGCCCTGATGGACCTCGAAATCCGCCGCATCCCCGCCCGCGCCGACTACCGCGCCGACGTCCCCGCCATGGCCGCCGCGATCGACGCCGCCACCATCATGCTGGTCGGCTCCGCCCCCTGCTTCCCCTTCGGCGTGATCGATCCGCTCGCCGAACTCTCCGATCTCGCCATCGCCCGCGGCGTCTGGCTGCATTCGGACGCCTGCGTCGGCGGCTGGATGGCCCCCTTCGCCGCCGAAATCGGCCGCGCCATCCCGCAGTTCGACCTCGGCCTGCCCGGCGTGCGCTCGCTCTCGGCCGACCTGCACAAATTCGGCTTCTGCCCCAAACCCGCCTCGGTGATCTTCTACCGTGACGCCGTCTTGCAGAGCTTCCAGGAAATGAAGTTCGACGTCTGGCCATCCGGCCCCTTCGGCACCCAGACCCTCGTCGGCACCCGCGCCGGCGGCGCCGTCGCCGCCTCCTGGGCGGTGCTGCGCTACCTCGGCCGCACCGGATACCGCGAAATCGCCCACCAGGTGCTGACCATGCGCGACGCCTTCATCGCCGGCCTCACCGCAATCCCCGGCATGCACCTCCGCGGCACCCCCGAACTCGCCATCATCGCCTTCGGTTGCGACGATATCGACATGGGCCAGGTCGCCACCCTGATGAGCGAACGCGGCTGGGTCCCCGGCATGGTCCGCCGCCCCGTCAGCCTGCACCTCATGCTCTCGCTGCACCACGAAACCTCCCGCGAAACCTACATCCGCGATCTCGCCGACTGCATCGCCGCCATCCGCGGGCAAACCCAGGTCACCCGCACAGAGGCCAGCTACGCCTGAGGGCGGGCGGGGAAAGGCGAGCAAGCGCGTTCTTTTTTGAAAAAAAGAACCAAAAAACTTTTATCCGTTTCGCCCACCGCCGCCACACGCTCCGCCTTCCCCCTCTCCCGCCTTTGCGGGAGAGGGCCGGGGTGAGGGTCGCGCCATCGCACAATCCCCCGCAGTGAGTCAGCTTGCATCGCGCGTAGCTCCGAATAGTATCCGGCATCGAAATCGATGCGGAGGCGCGCATGGCCATCGAGACCGTCCTGGGAGGCGGGCTGCCGAAGATGCCGGGGATGGACTCCGCGGCCGTGAAGGCGGTGCGCGACTCGTTCGTCGGCAAGTGGCTGGGGCGATGGGCCGTGCTGGTTGGCATCATCGTGCTGGTTCTTGGCACGACCCAGGGCGCCAATTTGGCGTTGCAAAACTTTGGTCTCGTGCTCCCCTGGCCCTTGCTGCACAACACCCTGCTGTTCGGCCTGCCCGCACTGGTCATCGCCCTCCAACTCGCCAATGAATGGAACGCCGCGCGCAACCGCAAGGCGGCGATGGACCTCGCCATCAAGCCGGCCGCCGTGCCGACCGGGTATTTTCGCATCGCCCCCTACCTCGCCACCGACAAGGACCGCAAAGCCTTCGGGCGGGCCGATCAGGCACATGTCCGCGCCCTCGGCTGGCTGAGCGACGCGGACACCACGCCGCTCTATCTGACCGGCGATTCCGGCGCTGGCAAAAGCTCGCTGCTCAACGCCTTCGTGCTTCCCGCCATGCTGGCGCAGGGCTGGGTCATCTCCCCGGTGCGTGCCGGCGCGGACGCCGAGGCGGCGCTGCGCACGGCACTGGGGGCGACTGACGGAACGGCCTCCCTTCGCGAGGCCCTGGAGGGCGCCGTCGCGCGCGCCAACGGCAAGCTGCTGCTGGTGCTCGACCAGTTCGAGGAGTTTATCATCCTCGGCACTCCCGAACGTCACGCCGGGTTCGCCGCGCTGGTGAACGACTTGGGGCAGCGCCCGCTGGCCGGGTTGAAACTGCTGCTGGTGCTGCGCAGCGACTATCAGACCGGGCTGGATGACATCGGGCTGCCGAAGCTGATGCAGGGCTTCAACTTCTTCCAGGTCGGCCGCTTCAACGAAGTCGCGGCGCGCGGCTTTGTCAAAGGCTCGAAACTCGGCCTGAAGGACGAGGCGCTGGACCGCCTGGTCAAAAGCGCCGCCGAATATGACGGCACCCCCGGCCTGGTGCGCCCGATCACGCTGAACATGCTCGGCCATGTGCTGACCACGCGCGGCGGCAGCGTCGTCACCTCGCTGGAGGCCAATCGACTGGTGCGGGACTATGTCGCGCAGGCGGTCGACAACCCCGCCATTCGTGCTTGGGCGCCGCGCGTGCTGGCCGGGCTGTTGACCGAGGAGGGCACCAAGCGTGCCCGGCCGGAGGCGGAACTGGCGGCGGAGGCGAAGCTGCGCCCGGCCGAGGCGCGCGCGGTGCTGATCGCGCTCGCCGAGGCCGCGCTGGCCCGCCCGCTGGAGGCGACGCAAAGCGTGTGGGAACTCTCGCACGACTTCGTCGCCCGCGCCGTCGCAACCTATCTCGGCCGCCGTCGCGCGATGGCGCTGCGCACCCTCGCCTCCTATGCCGCCCCGCTGGTTCTGCTGATCGGCATCGTCCTGGGTGGTGGAGTGATCGTCTGGAACCACTTTGCACCGGGGCAGGCGGTCGCGGAACTCTTCCGTCTCGGCATCTCGATTGGGCGCGATGCCGAGGGAATGACGGCGTCGGCGACCAGCGAATTTCGGGCGGAGAACCTCACTGCCGCCGTCCAGCTCCTTGCGAAGTTTCCTATTACGCGGCTCTCCCTCGACGGCACGTCTGTGTCTGACCTCTCCCCTCTCCAGGGG
>JAPLOH010000033.1 GCA_026400845.1 Alphaproteobacteria bacterium | reverse complement strand
TACGTCACCGGCCCGCGTATCATCACCGACGAAACCCGCGCCGAGATGAAGCGCGTGCTGGCCGATATCCAGTCCGGCCGCTTCGCCCGCGACTGGATGCTGGAAAACAAGGTCAACCAGGCCAGCTTCAAGGCCATCCGCCGCCGCAACGCTGCCCATCCGATCGAGGAAGTCGGCGAGAAGCTGCGCGCGATGATGCCGTGGATTGCGAAGAACAAGCTCGTCGACAAGACCAAGAACTAAGGGAAGCAAGCGCTTCTTTTTGAAAAAAGAAGCAAAAACTTTCTACCCGTTTGCTCCGCACTCTCCTGGGAGAGTACGGAGCAAACGGATAAAAGTTTTTTGGTTCTTTTTTTCAAAAAAGAACCGCTTCCCTGGCCGTCATACTCAACCAAGCCCCACCCGACGCGCCCGATCGGCGAAACGCGGGTAATCCATGGCGGGAAGCGGCCAGGGCAGATGCATGCGCACCCAGCCGGCCCGCCACGGACAATCCCGGGCGCGGCGCAGCGCGCGGCCGGGATGCAGCAGCATCTCATGCCACGGCATCCGGTTGATCGCCGGCACGTGCCCCGTGTCGTCGGGTCCATTGATGAACGGGATGGCGTTTATCGCGCGAACAGCCTCCGCGTCGGGCGTGGTCAACAGCGGTAGCAGGTCATCCAGCATGGTGGCCGCCGACATCGTGGACCAGGCGCCGGCGAGTATGGCGTCGAGCGCCTCGAACTCCGCCAGCACGCCCTCGGCGATGGCGTCGAAGGCCGCCGCGCGGGCGGGATGGTCGGGGGCGAATTTCGGCTCCACCCGCCCGTCGCGTCGCTCATATCCGAGCACGCTGCCGTGCGGTGCGGAGAAGAACAGCTCGGGCAAAGCGTAGCCGTCCATCACACGGCCCATCAACGGCACGGGATGGCCGAAGCTGAACAAGGCGCAGCGCGTCGTGGCTGGCGTGATCCCCGGCCGCAGCGCCTCGGGCAGCAGGCCGAGATAGCAGCCCTGCAGATCGCCCTCGGCGAGCGCCGCGAGCGCGCCCTGGGTCGAGCCGCGCCAACCGACATCGACGATCACGCGCGGTCCGGGTTCGGCGAAGCCTTCCTGGACGAGATAGTCCCGCGCCAGCCCCGCCTCAATGCTCCCCGCCGCTGGCGTCACCACAGCGCGCCGGGACACCGCGAGCATGCGGGGCTCGATCGCCTCGCCGGTGCGCGCGAGGATGCGCCGGGCGATTTCGTGGGGGAGCCAGCCGTCGCGGGCACAAAAGTAAATCCGCCGCGCGCCGCGCTCCCGCGCGGCCGCGAGGATATCGAGCGTCCAGCCGATGGCGAGCAGGCTGGCATAGCGATGCAGCCCCACCTTCCCTTCCACCCGCCGGTGCGAGTGCAGCAGCCGCGCCGGCCAGTCGAGCGCCGCGATCGCCGCCAGCTCCGGTGCGAACCGCCCCGCTGCTACCGCCACCGTCGCGAGCCCGGCCGCTCGGGCCTGCGCCCCGTCGGAGTGCGGATTGTCACCGATGTGGATCACGCGGCCGGCGGGCTGACCGAGGCGCGCGAGGACGGCTGGATACATCCGCCCGCCATGCTTGGAGGCACGCGTATCGGCCGAGCTCAGCACCTGGATATCCCCGGTATAGCCGCAGGACATCAGCAATTCTGCGATCCACGCGCCAGGAAAAATACTGTCGGAGACGAACAGCACGCATCGCCCCGCCAGCGCCGCCTGCACCTCCGGCACCGCCACACACACCGCCGTCTCGGCCGCAAGCTCGACGCGCGCCGCCGCATCGGCATCGCGCAGCACCGCGCAGGCGGCGAGATGGTCGTAGATTTCGGCAATGCGCGGCTCATCCTCGCCCCGTGCCTCCGCATTCGTGCGCATCACCGCCTCGGCGGCCACGCGGGCGGCTTGGAAGGCCGCGGGGCTGAGCGCGGTCAGCCCGGCGGCCGCCAGCCGGGCGCCGGTAACCAAATGCACATCCTCCGGCCGGGCGAGGCGGCGGCGGATCGCGGTATCGAACACATCGCAGGTGACGGCGGCGAAGCCGTCGAGGCGGGCGGCGAGGGTTGGCCCTCCGCTCAATCCGCCACCGCCCCGAAATCCGCCGAATACTGCGCGTCATGCAGCCGGCGATACGGCCCGTCGCTGGCGATCAGCTCGCCGTGGCGGCCCTGCTCGGCGATGCCGGAACCGTTGACCACCACGATGCGGTCCGCCCCCTGGATGGTCGCGAGCCGATGGGCGATCACCAGGGTGGTGCGCCCGCGCGAGAGGGCGGCGAGGGCGCCCTGGATGGCACGCTCGGTCTCGGTATCGAGCGCACTGGTCGCCTCGTCGAGGATGAGGATCGGCGGGTTTTTCAGGAACATCCGGGCGATCGCCACGCGCTGCTTCTGCCCGCCCGACAGTTTCACGCCGCGCTCGCCAACCACCGTGTCGAGCCCGGCGGGGAGGCGGGCCACCATGTCCTCAAGCTGCGCGCTGGCCACCGCGGCCTCGATCTCGGCCGCGCTCGCACCCAAGCGGCCATAGGCGATGTTTTCGCGCAGCGTGCCGGAGAACAGGAACACATCCTGCTGCACGATGCCGATCTGCCGGCGCAGGCTGGCCAGCGTCATGTCACGAATATCGATGCCATCGATGGTGATGGCGCCCTCGGTCACGTCATAGAAGCGCGGCAGCAGGGAGCAGATGGTGGTCTTGCCCGCGCCGGAGGGGCCGACGAAGGCGACCGTCTCGCCGGCGGCGATCGTGAGGTCCACCCCATCCAGCACCTTGGCGCCGCGCCCGTAGGCGAACCCCACGCCGCGATAGGCGATATCCCCCCGCAGCGCCGTCACCACCACAGCCGCCGGCCGGTCCGCCACGTCCGGCCGAACGTCGAGCAAATCTAGGTAACGGCGGAAGCCGGCGATGCCTTTGGGGTAGGTCTCCAGCACGTTGGTGATTTTCTCGACCGGGCGGAAAAACACCCCGACCAGTAGCAGGAAGCCGACGAAATCCCCCGCCGAAAGCCGCCCGTTCAGCACGAAATAGGCGCCGCCGATCATCACCACGATCTGCGTCAGCCGCATGCTGAGATAGTTCAGCGACATGCTGGCCGCCATGATGCGATAGGCGTCGAGCTTGGTGCGGCGGTAATGCGCGTTGTCCTCGGCGAACATGCGCCGCTCATGCGCCTCGTTGGCGAAGGCCTGCACCACGCGGATGCCCTGCACGTTCTCGCCGATGCGCGCGTTGAAGGCGCCGACGCGCTCGAACGTCGCCTGCCAGGTGCGCGTCATCCGCCCGCCGAAGCGCGCGGTGAGGAAGGCGACCAGCGGCACCACTACGGAGGCGATCAGCGCCAGCTGCGTGTTCACCCAGAACATCAGGATGAAGGCGCCGATGAAGGTCATCACGGCGATGAACAAATCCTCCGGCCCGTGATGCGCGACCTCGCCAACCTCCTCGAGGTCCTTGGTGAGGCGCCCCACGAGATGGCCGCTTTTCTGCTCGTCGTAGAAGGCGAAGGAGAGTTTCTGCAGATGCTCGAAGGCGCGGCGGCGCATTTCGGTTTCGATGTTGATGCCGAGCATGTGGCCCCAATAGGTCACCACCACCATCAGCCCGGCATTCACCAGATAGATCGCCAGCAGCCCGGCGGCGGCGGCCACCACCAGCCCCCAGTCATGGCTCGGCAGCAGCCGGTCGACGAAGACGCTGACGGCCATTGGGAAGCCGAGTTCCAGCACGCCGGAGATCACGGCGCAGGAGAAATCGAGCAGGAACAGCCCGCGATGGGGCCGGTAATAGGCGAAGAAGCGTTTGAGCATGACTGAGCCTACCACGCCGCGCCGCCGGCTTCACGCGCGGATGCGGCGGTTCTGCGGATCGTAAAACGGCGCCAGCCCGATGTCCGCCGGCACGCGCGCGCCGGCGATATCGAGCTCGTAGCTGCCAGCCAGCACCCAGGCGGCATCGAGCCCTGCGGGCCGGCGGACGTAACCGTAGCCGATGGCCGCACCCAGCGTGTGGCCATACCCGCCGGAGGTGAGCCAGCCGACCTGCTCGCCGTCGCGGTAGATCGTCTCGCGGCCGAGCAGCACGGCACCGGGGGCGCGCACCACGAAGCCGGCGAGCAGGCGGGGCAAGGGGGCGGCGGCCACAAGCGCATCGCGGCCGAGGAAGGGTTGGCCCGATTTCAGCTTCACCGCCCAGCCGAGCCCGGCCATGGCGGGCGAATGGTCCGGCCCGATATCGGAGCCCCAGGCGCGATAACCCTTCTCCAGCCTGAGCGTCTCGATCGCCCGGTAGCCGCCATCGACCATGCCGAGCGGGCGGCCGGCGGCGGTGAGGGCGTCATAGACCGCGCAGGCGAATTCGGTGGGGATGTGCAGCTCCCAGCCGAGTTCGCCCACGTATGTGACGCGCAGCGCCAACACCGGCGCGCCGGCAATGGAGATTTCGCGGGCGGTGGCGAATGGGAAGCCAGCGTTGGAAAGGTCGTCGGTGGTGACAGAAGACAGGATGTCCCGCGCCCGCGGGCCCATCAGCGCCAGCACGGCGGTGCCGGAGGTGACGTCCACCAGATGGGCGTCGCAATCGTGCGGGATGTTGCGGCGGATCCAGTCGAAATCATGGGTGCCGAAGCCGGTGCCGGTGACGATGTAGTAGCGGTCCGCGGCGAGGCGGGTCACCGTGAGGTCGCACTCGATGCCGCCCTTGGCGTTGAGCATCTGGGTGTAGATCACCCGCCCCGGCGGTTTCGCCACGTCATTCGCGGCGATCCAGGAGAGGGCGGCCTCGGCGCCGGGGCCGACCAGTTCCGCCTTGGCGAAGCTGGTCTGGTCGAACAAAGCGGCGGCTTCGCGGCAGGCGCGGTGTTCGCGCGCCACCTGGTTGTGCCAGCCGGGGCGGGTGAAGGAGTAGCGGTCTTCCGGCACTTCGCTGGCGGCGAGGTCGGCGAAGAAATTCGGCCGCTCCCAGCCCAGTTTCTCGCCGAAGCAGGCGCCGCGTGCGGCGAGGCGCTCATAGAGGGGCGAGCGGCGGAGGGGACGGCCAGAGGTGTATTCCTCGCCGGGCCAGGCGATGGTGTAGTGCTTGCGGTAGGCCTCCATGGTCCGCGTGCGCACCCAGGCGGGGTCCCGGTGGTTGCGGCCGAAACGGCGGAGGTCGACCGGCCACAGGTCGTAGGGTGGCTGCCCGTCCGCCACCCATTCCGCCAGCGCCATGCCCGCGCCGCCGGCCGAGGCGATGCCGAAGGCGTTGAACCCGGCGCCGACGAACAGGCCGCGCAGCTCGGGCGCCTCGCCGATCATCCAGTTGCCGTCAGGGGTGAAGCTCTCCACCCCGTTGATCATCCGTTTGATCCCGACCTCCGCCAGCGCCGGGACGCGCCCGGCGGCCAGGGCCATGATCGGTTCGAAATGCCCCCAGTCGTCGGCATGCAATTGGAAGGCGCCATGGGCGCGCGAGGGCACGCCATCCCATGGGATCGGGTTGGGCTCATAGCCACCCATCACCAGCCCGCCGACTTCCTCCTTGTAGTAGGTCAGCCGATCCGGGTCGCGCAGTGTCGGCAGGTCCGGTGTGACGCCCGGGATGCGGTCGGTGATGACGTATTGGTGGTGCATCGGCGCCAGCGGTACTGTGACGCCGACGTGGCGCGCGAGTTCGGCCGTCCAGAGCCCGCAGCACAGCACGACGCGGCCGGCGGCGATGCGCCGTTCGCCGATCCGTACGCCGGTGACGCGCCCGGCCTCTACCAGAACCTCATCGACGCCGGCCTGCTCGATCAGCGCCGCGCCGGCCATCCGCGCGCCTTTCACCAGGGCGGCGGTGATGTCGGTCGGGTTGGCCTGGCCGTCGGTCGGCAGGAAGGCGGCGCCGACCAGGTCGTCCACCGTCATGATCGGCCAGAGTTTCTGCGCTTCGGCGGGCGAAAGGAGATGCATCTCGAGCCCGAAGCTGCGTGCGGTGGTCGCCTGGCGCTTCACCTCGATCCAGCGATCGGCGTTGCAGGCGAGCCGCAGCCCGCCATTGCGCTTCCACCCCGTGGCCTGCCCGGTCTCGGCCTCGAGCCTTCCGTAGAGTTCCACGGAGTAGCCGAGCAGGCGGGTGATATTGGCGGAGGTGCGGAGCTGGCCGACCAGCCCCGCGGCATGCCAGGTGGAGCCGGAGGTGAAGCGGTCCCGCTCCAGCAGGACCACGCCGACGCCGCGGCGGGCGAGGTGATAGGCGACGGAGCAGCCGACGATGCCGCCGCCCACCACCACCACATCGGCTGATCCCGGCAGGTCCGTCATCACTGTCTCTCCTTGAACTGCGCCCAGGCGGAATCGAAGCGCGCGAGGTTTTCCGCCGTATAGGCCGCGTAGTCGAAGT
Source organism: Alphaproteobacteria bacterium (assembly GCA_026400845.1). GTDB lineage: Bacteria > Pseudomonadota > Alphaproteobacteria > Acetobacterales > Acetobacteraceae > CAIYPH01. The sequence goes on along the minus strand of JAPLOH010000033.1, from coordinate 4,884 downwards.
CGATCGCGGAATGGGCTTCCGAGACCATGCTCCAGAGTGTCTCGCGCAGCAGGGCGGCGCATTTCACCGCCGCGAAGCGCCGCAGCCGGGGCTTGTCGGGGATGCCCGCGAAGTAGGAGGTCAGCATCGCCACCTCCTCCTCGCCCGTGAAGCCGTTATTGGCCGCGAGGCCGCCGAGATCGAACAAGGGCGTGCCGAAGCCGGCATAATCCCAGTCGATCAACCACAGCCGCGCGCCGTCATCGATGAAATTTCCGGCCAGCAAATCGTTGTGGCCGAACACGCTGCGCTCGCCGCCGGCGGCGGTCTCCAGCAGTGCTGCGGCTTCGAGCAGTGCCGGCAGTCGGGCGCCGTGCGGCGAGGCGGCGTCGGCGAGGGTGGCGGCGTAGTCGCGGATGATGTGGAACACGTCGAAGGCCAGCACCGGGCCGCGCAAATGCCGCGCGACGTCGCGATGCGCCCGCCCGACCAGGCCGACGCAGCGCGCCCAGCTCCGCCGCACGGCGTCGGCCGCGAGGGTGCGGCCGTCGATATGGTCGATCACCAGCACGCCCGGCCCGGCATGGCGCACCGCGGGCGAGACCCCGGCCGCCGCCGCCGCGCGGCTTGCCGCATGCTCGTTGAAGCGCATCACGCCATGCACCGGGATATCGCCGCCGAGCCGCACCACGTAGCGGGCGCCGGCATTTGCCACCACGAAGTTGCGGTTGGTCATGCCGCCGCCGAGCGGCGCGATCTCGATCCTTCCGCGCCAGCAGGGCAGCGCGCGCACCACATCGACGTCCTCCACCGGTTTCCTCCGCCATTCCCGCGCGACTCTAACCGCAGGTAATATCGCTGCAACCCAGGAGGAATGATCATGCTGCGCCTCTCCGCCGCCCAGGCCCGCCGCATCGCGCTCGCTGCCACCGGCCTCGCCGCGCCCCGCCCGGCCGTTCCCAGCCGCCGGCAGGTCGTCGCGGCCAATGCGCGGCTCGGCATGTTCCAGATCGACAGCGTCAACATCCTCGCCCGCGCCCATTTGATGCCGCCCTTCTCGCGGCTTGGCGCCTATGAGATGGTGGATTTCGAGGCGGTCGCCTGGGGACGCAAGCGGGCGATGTTCGAGACCTGGGCGCATGAGGCCTGCCTCGTGCCAATGGCGACCTGGCCGCTGCTGCAATGGCGGATGGACCGGCAGGACCGCAGCAAATACAGCGTCGGTCTCGCCGCCCAGCTCGCCAATGATCGCCCGGAATTCATCGCCAGCGTGCTGGAGCAGGTGCGCGATCGCGGCGCGCTGGCGGCGGCCGAACTCACCGGCGGCGGCAGCGCGACCGGCAAGTGGTGGGGCTGGTCCGACAGCAAGATGGCGGCCGAATACCTGTTCGCCATCGGCGAACTCTGCGTCTCGCACCGGCGCGGCGCGTTCGAGCGGGTATATGACCTGCCGGAGCGCGTCATCCCCGCCGCCATCCGCGACCTCCCGGTCCCCGATCGCGCCGAGGCCCAGCGCGGCCTGCTGCGTATCGCGGCCGCGGCCACCGGTGTCGCCACCGAGATCGATCTGCGGGCCTATTGGCGGCTGAAGCCCGAGGCCAAGCCGCGGGTGGAGGAACTGGTCGAGGCGGGCGAACTCATCCCGTGCGAAGTCGAAGGCTGGAAGCCGCAGGCCTATATTTGGCACGAGGCGAAAACGCCCCGCCGCGTCGAGGCTGCGGCCCTGCTCTCGCCGTTCGACCCGCTGCTGTTCGAGCGCGACCGGGCGCTACGCACGCTCGGGTTCCACTATCGCATCGGCCTCTATACGCCGAAGGAGCAGCGCACCGACGGCTACTACGTGCTGCCCTTCCTGCACGGCGACCGCATCGCCGCCCGCGTCGACCTCAAGGCCGACCGCAAAGACCGTGTGCTGCACGTGCATGCCGCCAATCTTGAGGATCACGCGGAGACCGATACGACCGCACATGCGCTCGCTCAGGAATTGCGGGCGCTCAGTGGCTGGCTCGGGATGGAGCGGATCGCGGTGGCGCGGCGGGGCAATCTCGCTTCTGCCCTGCACGACGCCTGCACCGGGTGAAGCTCAGGCCCCGGCGGCATCCAGCATGCCGATCGCTTCCGCATCGAGCGTCACCTGCGCGGCGCGCACCAGCTCCGCCAATTGCTCCAACGACGTCGCGCTGGCGATCGGTGCTGCAAGGCCGGGGCGCCCCTTGAACCAGGCGAGCGCCGCCTGGGCCGGGGTGATGGCATAGCGGGCGGCCACTTGATCCAGCGCGCCGAGCACGCGCATTCCCTTGGCATCGAGATATTTCGCCGCACCACGGCCGCGCGCGCTTTTGCCGAGATCGGCCTCGCTGCGGTACTTGCCGGACAGGAAGCCCGAAGCCAACGAATAGTAGGGAATGACACCCACCTGTTCCGCCGCGCAGAGCGGCAGCAGGTCCGCCTCGATGCCGCGTTCCAGCAGATTATAGTGCGGCTGCATGGTCTCGAAGCGCGGCAGGCCATGGGCGGCGCTGGCGGACAGCGCCTCCTGGAACCGGGCCGCGGTATAGTTCGACGCGCCGATCGCCCGCACCTTGCCGGCGGCGATCATACGCTGGAAGGCGCCGAGCACTTCCTCATCCGGCGTCACCCCGTCATCGCGGTGGGCCTGGTAGAGGTCGATCTGCTCGATGCCCAGGCGCGTGAGGGAATCTTCCACCGCGCGCGCGAGGTAGGCGGCGGAGAGACCCTTGCCCTTGCCGGGCATTTCCATGCCGGCCTTGGTGAGGATCACCACATCATCGCGGCGCCCCCGCGCCTTCAGCCACGCCCCGATGATGGTCTCGGACTCGCCGCCCTGATTGCCGGGAACCCAGGCCGAGTAGACATCGGCGGTATCGAAGGCGTTCAGCCCGGCATCCACCAGCGCATCGAGCAGGCGGAAAGACTCTGCCTTGTCCACCGTCCAGCCGAACACGTTGCAGCCGAAAATCACCGGCGGCACCGTGATGCCCGACCGTCCCAGTTCAATCTTGTCCATTTTCCGCTCCTCCATCCCTTTGCCTGATCACTCCGCCAGCGCCTCATCGAGATCGCGGATGATATCCTCAATCGCTTCCAGCCCGATCGACAGGCGGATCACGTCATCCCCCGCGCCACTCGCTGCCCGCTGCTCGTCGGTGAGCTGGCGGTGGGTGGTGGAGGCGGGGTGGAGGACGAGGCTGCGGGTGTCGCCGACATTGGCGAGGTGGGAGAACAGTTTTACCGATTCCACCAGCTTCACCCCCGCCGCGTAGCCGCCCTTCACGCCGAAGGTGAACACCGCGCCGGCGCCTTTCGGCATGTATTTCCTGGCGAGATCGTAATAGCGATTGCCCGGCAGACCGGCATAGGACACCCAGGCGACGCGGTCATGCCCCGCCAGGAACTCGGCCACACGCTGCGCGTTGGCCACGTGGCGCTCCATGCGGACATGCAGCGTCTCGATGCCGGTAATGGTGTAGAAGGCGTTCTGCGGCGAGAGGGTGGGGCCGAAATCGCGCAGCGCCACCGCGCGGGCCTTGGTGGTGAAGGCGAAATCGCCGAAATTCTCGTAGAATTTGAGGCCGTGATAGGCCGGCTCCGGCTCGGTCATCGAGGGGAATTTTCCGGACGCCGCATAGTCGAATTTTCCCGATTCAACCACGGCGCCGCCGAGCGAATTGCCGTGGCCGGCGAGGAATTTGGTGGTGGAGTGGGTGACGATATCGGCGCCCCACTCGAAGGGCCGGCACAAATAGGGCGTCGCCAGCGTGTTGTCGACGATGAGCGGAATGCCGTGCGCATGCGCCACTTTGGCGATCGCCTCGATATCGACCACCACCCCGCCGGGGTTGGCCAGGCTCTCGATGAAGATCGCCTTGGTCTTCTCGCCGATGGCGGCGTCGAAGTTCGCGGGGTCCGTCGGGTCCACGAAGGTGCAGTGCCAGCCCAGCCGCTTGAAGGAGAGCGAGAACTGCGTCAGCGAGCCGCCGTAGAGATTGCGTGAAGCGACGAAATGATCGCCCGGCTCCATCAGCGTGAAGAAGGTAATGAACTGCGCGGCATGGCCGGAGGAGGCTGCCACCGCGGCACGCCCACCTTCGAGGGTGGCGATGCGCTCCTCCAGCACCGAGACGGTCGGGTTGGTCAACCGCGAATAGATGTAGCCGAAATTGTGCAGGTTGAAGAGCGAGGCGGCGTGGTCGACGTCCTGGAAGACGTAGGACGTCGTCTGGTAGATCGGCGTTGAGCGCGCGCCAGTCACCGGGTCTGGCGAGGCGCCGGCATGAACGGCCAGCGTTTCGATCCCGTACGTCCGATTGCCGGCGGGCACCGAGGTGCGTGCGCGAGGTGCAATGGGTGCCTCCGGGGCGCGATTGCGGATGATGCCGGAATTCACCCCGCTCCACGACAACTCACCGCCCAGCCGCCCGAACTCGATCTTCGGGCAGCGGTTCATCACCACCTCAAGCCCGGCCGCTTCCGCCACCGCGGCCGCTTCGTCATTGCGCACGCCAAGCTGCATCCACAGCACCTTGGCCCCAATCGCAATCGCCTCCTCGGCGATCGGTCCGATCTGGTTGGAGGCGCGGAAGCAATCGACCATGTCGACGGGCTCGGGAATGTCCCGCAGCGTCGCGTAAACCGTCTCGCCCAGCAGCGTCTGCCCGGCGATCCCAGGGTTCACCGGGATCACCCGATAGCTCTTCCCCTGGAGGTATTTCATCACGAAATACGAAGGACGATTCCAGTTGGACGACACGCCAACCATGGCAATCGTCTTCACCCGCTGAAGAATGCCGCGGATATTCGCATCGGCGTAGACGAGCTCGGTCATGGGCTGGGCTCCGTGGGAAGGAAGGCGAGGGGCGTTGCCCCCTCGACCCCCACCAGGGG
>JAPLOH010000316.1 GCA_026400845.1 Alphaproteobacteria bacterium | reverse complement strand
GGGTATCAAACCCCCCGCCAGAACCTACAACCGCGGCATGGTGCAGATTTTCGTCACCTTCGGGCTGGCGATCTTCATCCGCGGCGCCGCGCAATTCGTCTGGGGCGGCGATTTCCGTAGCGTCAACAACACCTGGCTGTCCGACCGCTCGTTGAACCTTGCCGGCGTGTATTTCCCCCTGCCCCAGCTCGCCGGCGCCGCCGTGTGCCTGGCCGCCTTCGCCGGGCTGCTGCTGATATCGCGCACCGAATTCGGCCGCGCGCTGGAGGCCACGCGGGAGGACCGCGAAGCGGTGGCGCTGATCGGCATCGACCGCGACCGCATTTTCGCTCTCGGCTGGGGCCTCGGCGCCGGCGCGGTCGGCATCGCCGGCGTGATGCTGACCGGCTTCTACTATGTCGGCCCCAACGTGGGGGCGAGTTTCGCGCTGATCGCCTATGTGACGGTGGCGCTCGGCGGCTTCGGCAGCATGGGTGGGGCGCTGGTGGCCGGGCTGCTGATCGGCGAGGTCGAGGCGTTCACCGCGGTGGTGCTGGAGCCCTCGCTGAAGCAGATCGGGGTATTCGGAGTGTATCTGCTGGTGCTGATGTTCCGCCCCCGCGGCTTGTTCGGGAAGCTCTAGGGATGGAGAATTTCATCACCCGCCGCCGTCGCCGTGAACTGCTCGTGGCGGCCGGGCTGCTGGTGTTCGCGATTGTCGCGCCGATGGCGGTGAAGGACGTCACCGCGCTCAACGTCATCATCCTCTCATTGCTGTTCGCCGGGCTGGCCCAGGCCTGGAACATCATCGGCGGCTATTGCGGGCAGATTTCGCTTGGCCATGCCGTCTATTTCGGCATGGGCAGCTACGTCTCCACTCTGCTTTATGTGCAGGCAGGATTGCCACCAAGTGCCGGTATTTTCATCGGCGGCGCGGTGGGCGGGCTCGCGGCGCTGCTGGTCGGCTGGCCGTGTTTCCGCCTCTCCGGCCACTACTACGCGATCGCCACCGTGGTGGTGGGCGAAATCGGCTATCTGCTGTTCCTCAACTGGGACTATGTCGGCGGCGCGACCGGCGTCTACATCCCGATCGCCAAGCCCTCGCTGATCAACCTGCAATTCGGCAAGGACAAGCTGCCCTATTTGTATCTGACGCTCGCCTTCGTCGCCGCCACCTGGCTGGCGGCCTGGCTGATCGAGGGGTCGCGCTGGGGCTATGCCTGGCGCGCGGTGAAGGACGACGTGGTGGCGGCGCGCTCGCTGGGGGTGAACATCTTCGCCTCCAAAATGGCGGCCTCCGCCATCAGCGGCTTCTTCACCGGGCTCGGCGGGGCGATCTACGGGCTCTATGTCGGCTATATCGACCCCGACAGCGTGATGGCCGGGCATTTCTCCATTCTTATCGCGCTGCCCGCGGTGCTCGGCGGCGTCGGCACGCTGTGGGGGCCGATCCTCGGCGCGGCGCTGCTGATCCCGCTGAAGGAGCTTTCCAGCTCCTATCTCGGCGGTTCCGGCCGCGGGGTGGATCTCATGCTCTACGGCGCGATGATCATCATCGTCGCGCTCGCCCGCCCGCAGGGGCTGGTGAGCCTGTTCGGGAGGCGCAAACATGGCGCTCCTTGAAATCCGCGGCGTCTCGAAATCCTTCGGCGGCGTGGCGGCCAATGTCGAGATCTCCTTCGAGGTCGAGGCCGGCGAAATCCTCGGCCTGATCGGGCCCAACGGCGCCGGCAAAACCTCGCTGTTCAACGCAATCTCCGGCGAGGTGACGCCGGATGCCGGCGAAATCCTGCTCGACGGGCAGCGCATCTCCGGCCTCGGCCCGGTCGCCTGCGCCGAGCGCGGCATCGCGCGCACCTTCCAGGTCGTCCGCAGCTTCGATTCGATGACGGTGCTGGAAAACGTCATGGTCGGCGCCTTCGCCCGCACCGCGCGCCCGCCGGCGGCGATGCGCGCTGCGCAGGAAACCCTCGAGTTCTGCGGTCTTGCCGCTCGCGCGGACCGCCCGGCCTGGTCACTGAGCCCGCCCGAGAAGCGCCGCCTCGAAATGGCCCGCGCCCTGGCGACGCAGCCCCGCATCATGCTGCTTGACGAAATGCTGACCGGCCTCACCCCAACCGAGGCGCAGGGCGGTGTCGAACTCGTCCGCGCGGTGCAGCGGCGCGGCATCACGGTGATCATGGTGGAACATGTGATGGAGGTGGTGCTGCCGCTGGTCAGCCGCGCAGTGGTGCTCAACCTCGGCCGCGTGCTCACCATCGGTCTGCCGTCCGAGATCGTGCGCAATCCCGAGGTAATCCGCGCCTATCTGGGAGACCGCTATGCTGCGGATTGACGGACTCTCGGCGTCCTATCGCGGCCTGAAAGCGTTACAGGGCGTTACCCTGGAAGTCGCCAAAGGCGAGATCGTCGCCGTGGTCGGCGCCAACGGGGCCGGCAAATCCACCCTGCTGAAGGCAATCGCCGGGCAGGTGGCGATCGAGGGTAGCATTGCCTTCGACGGCCATGACCTGCGCGGGGTGAAGGCGCATATGATCACCCGCCTCGGCGTCGGCCTGGTGCCGGAGGGCCGGCGGCTGTTCCCGCGCCTCTCCGTCGAGGACAACCTCCGCCTCGGCGCCTATGCCAAGCGCGGCACCGAGGATCGCTTCAAGCCGCTAGGCCTGGTGTTCGAGCTGTTCCCCCGCCTGCAGGAACGCTTGGCCCAGCGCGCCGAGACCCTCTCGGGTGGCGAACAGCAGATGCTCGCCATCGGCCGCGCGCTGATGACGCAGCCTCGCCTGCTGATGCTGGACGAGCCGAGCCAGGGCATCATGCCACGCCTCGTCGACGACATCCTCGCCGCCATCACCCGCATCCGGGCCCTCGGCGTCACCATCCTGCTGGTCGAGCAGCGGCTCGCCGAGGCGCTGGAGATCGCCGACCGCGCCTATGTGCTGCAAACCGGACGTGTCGTAATGTCGGGGCCAGCGAAGGAAATCGCTTCCGATCCGGCGGTCCGCCGTGCCTATCTTGGTATGTGAACAACGCAGAGGGGACAGACATGACCAACCATATTTCGCGCCGCACACTCGGCGGCGGCATGGCGGCGCTGGCGAGCTTCGCCATCATCGGCCGTGCCAACGCCCAGGCCAATGAAACCACCTTCGAACGCATCGGCCGCACCAAGGTGCTGCGCGTCGCCGCCCTGCCCGGCGAGGCGCCCTATTTCTTCAAGGACATCTCCACCGGCGAATGGTCCGGCGCCTGCATCGACATGGCCAAGGGCATCGCCGCGGTGTGGGAGGCCAAACTCGACTACGTCGAAAGCACCTACGGCAACTCCGTGCTCGATTTGCAGTCCAATAAGGTCGACATCGCCTTCGCCCTCAACCCGACGCCGCAGCGGGCATTGTCCATCGGCTTCTCCAAGCCGGTGCTGGTGCATCCGTTCGGGGTGATCGCCAAGAAGGGTTTCGAGCCGTCGAACTGGGGTGACATCAACAAGCCAGAAGTGCGCATCGCCTGCGATCTCGGCTCGCTGCACGAGGTCTCCGCCCGCCGCTTCGCCCCCAAAGGCACCATCACCGCCTACAAGAACCGCGACGACGCCATCCTCGCGATGGCCGGCGGGCGCGCCGATGTCGACGTGCTGGCGGCGATGCTGGCAATCACCGCGGTCGCCAAGAACCCCTCCCTCGGCACCTTCCGCCTGCTCGGCAACCCGACCGTCGCGCTGCCCTCCTGCTGCGGCCTGCGCCGCGAAGGCGACACCCGCTTCAAGGAAGTGGTCGACGCCTATATCGACATGAACCGTGGCACCGGCCAGATCCGCGAATGGCTGATCCAAAGCATCCTGAAATCCGGCGCCCGCCCGGAGGACATCCCCGCCGAATTGTCGTTCTAATCCGGTTCTGGCGGGGTTTTGCGGGAAAGTGAGCAAGGCTCCGCCGGCTAGGGGCCGAAGGCCCCTAGGACCTCGCCACTGCTCGCGGCTGGGGCGATGGCCTTCGGGTGATATTCTGGTGTATCGGTGAATCTGCGATGGTAGTCGACAAACCTTGTGACATTTCAACGCCCGGCTCCCGCGCGGGGATGGCAGTTGGGTTGATCGGGCTTTGCGTTCTCATGCTGATTGCCGCCCCAGGCACGGCGGCCGCGCCGCCCGCACCCGCCCTCGGGGGCGACGCCGCCGTGGCGAAACTCCTCACGGCGGAGGCCGAGTTGGCCCCGGCGCCGATTGACTACGGCTATGGCCCAGGCATCGCCCGGCCCGGGAAGCGGCTGGCCCGCGCCATCACCAACGCACAATCGATGTCGGCACCGAATGTCCCGGTCGGCACCGCAAACGCCGGAACGGTGGGCTTCTACGGCCCCGCCATCCCTTGGCCGATCATCCCGAGCAGCGCGACCCTCATGCCGGACGGACGGGTGATGAGCTTCGGTTCCGATAGCAAGGGCCGTCCTGGGGGCTCATTTCTGATCTACGACATCTGGGACCCGGCGCGCGGCCTCGGCACAGACGCGCACTTGGTGTTGCCCAACATGACGGCGACTGAAATTTTTTGTGGCGGAGCCTCGCTGCTTCAGGGCAACGGTCAGGTCCTGCTGGTGGGCGGTGACCTCACCATCAACGGCACCCGGAACTATTCGAACAACCATACGGAATTGTTCAACCCGGCCACGAACACGCTGACATCAGCTGCGCCGATGCAATACGCCCGTTGGTATCCGTCGATCGTATCGATGCCATCCGGCGAAAAAGTCGTCCTTGGTGGACGGCTCGATCCGACCACCCCCGCCATCACGCCGGAGGTGTTCAATCCGACAACCGGGTGGCGGACGCTGACGGGCGCGTCAAGCAACGCGGCATTCTCTTACACGAGCCATAACTGGTACTATCCGCGCGGCTTCGTCGCCCGCGGCCGGCGCGTGTTCATCCTCGCTCCCGACGGCAGCATGTGGTCGCTCGATCCGAGCGGAGAGGGCACCCTCGCCGAGTTTGCAACTGTTGCACCGCCATCAGGCCACGACCTGCCGATAGTGATGTATTCGCCCGGCCAGATCCTCGCGGTCCGCGAGAACGCCGCCGCCATCACCATCGGGATCAACGGCACTACGCCGGTCATTGCGGCCACGGGGTCCCTGAGTCAGCACCGGTCATGGTCAAATGCGACGGTGCTCGCCGACGGCAAGGTAGAGGTGAGCGGCGGTTCAGCCGTGGACAACACCCTCACCGGCGTCGCCTACCAGAATGAGACCTGGGATCCGGTGACCGGGCAATGGACGCTGGGCGCCGTCGCCACCAAGCCCCGACTGTATCACTCCACCGCCCTGCTGCTGCCGGACGGCTCCGTGCTGACGGCTGGCGGGGGCGCGCCCGGGCCGGTGGTTGGCCTGAATGCCGAGATCTACTACCCGCCGTACCTCTACCTCAAGGACGGATCAGGCCAGCCCGCACGCCGCCCGTCCATCGTCGCGAGCCCAGGCGAAGTTGTTCTCGGCGCCGGCTTCCCGGCAACCGTCGGGCCCTCGGACCGGATCGGCAAAGTCGCAATGATGCGTCTCGGATCGGTCACGCATTCCAGCAACCTCGACCAGAGCCGCCTGCAAGTGCCGTTTACCCAGGTCGGCTCGACGCTGAACATCTCCCTGTCGAACGTCAAGACGGTGATGACCCCTGGCCACTACATGATGTTTGCGTTCAATTTGAACGGCGTCCCCTCGGTCGCAGCGATCATGCGCGTCTCCGCGCCATAGCGCGATCGGCGCGCAAGAGGGTCCTTCCCCACTGACGCCGTCTCATACCACCTCGCGCTGAACGGGGTTTTTCGCAAGTTAAGGTCGTGGCTCGGCCACCAGGCAGGGTCGGGGGCGGCACCGGCGGCCTGTTTCCCAATTGGGGCATCCCTCACGGGACCCGGTATTTACGAAATCTTGAACGGCACGGTTAGATCTATCCTTGAATAGGTCCGTGCTGCGGGCTATCAAATCAGTAAAGAACCGTCTGGTCTGAAAATTTTCGGCCAATAAAGGATATCCTGGGGGGCTTCCATCGGTTCGTTGCTGGCAGAAGGGTGAGATAGGTATGAAATTTTTCAATTTTCCTTTCCTTGCAATTGAACCTACGCGCGCCGCGGGGCCAACGGCAACATCCGGACCTCACGAATCCCCTCATTTCAATTCAGCCTGATCTAGCCCCGATTCGCGGCTGTCCCGTAGAGGCTGCGTTTCATCGCGGGGCGGGTTGGAACAATGGTCAAGGCGGCGCGTTTCGGGGAGATTCGCGGCTTCATCG
>JAPLOH010000313.1 GCA_026400845.1 Alphaproteobacteria bacterium | reverse complement strand
AGGAAGGCTACGTCCGCGTCGGGCCGCTGCGGGTGCTGAACGACCTCTCGATGTCCATCGAGTTTTGCTACGAGAAGCCGCTGATTGGCACCGTGGTGGAGAAGCTGGACGCGGCGGGCGCGCAATCGGCCATTCCGCGGCTGGCCGAGATCCTGAAATCCTGCGTCGATGACGGCGCCTCGGTGTCCTTTCTGCCGCCGCTGGCCCGCGATGCCGCGATAGGCTTCTGGACTCGCGCCGCTTCCGCGGTGGCGATGGGGGGGCGGGTGGTGCTGGCCGGCTGGGTGGATGGGGTGCTGGCCGGGACGGTGACGCTCGATCTCGACACGCCGCCGAACCAGCCGCATCGGGCGGATGTGGCGAAGCTGCTGGTGCATCCCGCCGGCCGCCGGCGCGGTCTCGCCCGCGCGTTGATGGAGCGGCTGGAGGCCGAGGCCGCTGCCGCCGGGCGCAAGTTGCTGGTGCTCGACACCAAGGAAGGCGACGCCGCCGAGCCGCTGTATCGCGGCATGGGCTGGACCGAGGCCGGGCGGGTGCCGGATTTCGCGATGAACGGCGACGGCTCGCTTTCGGCGACGATATTTTTCTGGAAGCGGCTCTGAGATGCGCCCCGCGCTGCTGGTGATCGGCCCCAGCCGGTCCGGCAGTTCGGCGTTGACAGCGGTGCTGTCGATGCGCGGGGCGACGTTGCCGGCGCATCTGATGCCCGGCGGCAAGGGCAATGAGCGCGGCCATTTCGAGCCGGCGCGGCTGGAGCGGGTCAACACCGCCATTCTTGCCGCGCTCGGCGGCGGGTATTGGGACCCGATCGCCATTCCGCAGGCCTGGTTCGGGAGCGCCGAGGCCAGCGCCTTCACGGTCACCATCGCCGAGACCATCGCCGCCGAATACGGCGACGCAGCTTTACCGATCATCAAAGACCCCCGCCTCTGCCGCCTCGCGCCGCTCTATCTTGCCGCCTGCGCGCGGCTAGGCCTCGCACCCCACGCCATCATCCCGCTGCGCCACCCCGGCGCCGCGGCGCGCTCGCTCTCCGCCCGCGACAAGACGCCGGCGGAGACGGCGGAGTTGCTGCAGGTGATCGAACTGCTCAACGCCGAGCGCCACACGCGCGATATCCCCCGCGCATGGAGCCGCTACGCCGATCTGCTGGTGGATTGGCGCGGCGAAACCGACTTCATCGCCGATACGCTCGGCTTCGAATGGCCCGCCTGTGACCCGGATGCGATCGAGGCCTTCCTCACCCCGGATCTCCGCCATCAATCCGTGGAGGAGGCTGGGCCACTCGCCACCCATCTCTATGACACCGCGTTGAGCGATGACGAGGCAGCGATTCGTGCGGAATTCGGCCGCATCCGCGACATCACCGATGAGCACGATCGGCTGATCGGCCCTTGGCAGCGCGCCTGGCGTGGCCGGCTGGCCGGGCTCGAGGGCATCACCAAGCGGCAGGCCGAGCGGATCAAGCAGTTGGAGGACGAGGCTGCGACAATCGCTAGCCGCCGGGCCGAGGCCGAGGCGCATTGGACGTGGCGGCTCACCGCGCCGTTCCGCCGGCGCTGAACGCAGCGGCCGCGCATTCTGCCTGTGCGGCGATGCACACGTGGGCCCGTTCCGGGCCGCTTTTCAACCGAGGAGACAGACATGTCCGATTCCCCCGTGGTCGCCGGCACGGCGCCGATGAAGGTCGAGGTCGTCGCTGGCAAGGATTATTGGTGGTGCTCGTGCGGCAAGAGCAGCAAGCATCCGTTCTGCGACGGTTCGCACAAGGGCAGCTCCTTGGCCGCCCAGAAGTGGACCGCCGAAAAGGACGGTGACGCCTGGTTCTGCGCCTGCAAGGCCACCGGCAAGTCGCCGATGTGCGACGGGTCGCACAAGAAGCTCGCCTGATCCTGCCGTGAGCAACCGCGCCGCCTCCGCACTCGCCTTCGCCGCCCATACGGCGGCAGAGTTGCGCGCGCTGGCGGCGCGGGACGCCATCGTGATCGTGCCGATCGGCGCCACCGAGCAGCACGGGCCGCATCTGCCTGTGATGGTGGATCACCGCCTCGCCGAGGAATCCGCCTTCCGCGCCGCCACGCTGCTGGACGCTGCCGGCCACCAAGTCCTGGTGACGCCCACCGTCTGGACCGGCTTCTCCGAGCACCACATGGAACTCGGCGGCACCATCACCATCGACTACGCGACGATGGCCGGGCTGCTGCGTGGCATCGTGCGCTCGCTGGTGCGCGGCGGGTTCCGCCGCATCTGCATCCTCAACGGCCATGGCGGCAACGCGGCGCCGCTGACCGTCGCGGTGAGTGAGCTCACCGTGGAACTGAAAATTCCCCTCGTCACTTTCGCCTATTACGATGTGGGGGACGCCGCGACGCGGGCGATCCTGACATCGCAATCCGCCGTGCTGCACGCCTGCGAGGCCGAGACCGCGATGATCATGGCGACCGAGCCCGCGCTCGTCCGCCACGAACATCTCGGCGCCGCCCACGGCCCGGACCAGGACCGTCCGGAGATCGAGGCGCTGGTCGGCCCCAAGGTGTTCCGCTGGCAAACGCTCAACGCCCGCGCCCGCTCCGGCGTCATCGACAACGCCGCCGCCGGCACGCCGGAGAAGGGCGAGCGCCTGCTCGCGGCCTATGCCGAACGCATCGCCGAGGTGCTGGGCACCAAAGCCCTCTGGGAGGCCAGGGCCTCCGACCATTGGTAGGACCCGCATGACCCGCCTCGATGAATCCGCTGCCGGCGTCTACATTATCGCCGTGACCCCTTTCACCGATGACGGCGCGATCGACTACGCGGGCGCCGAGCAGATGGTGGAGTTCTACCTCAGCCGCGGCGCCACCGGGCTCACCATCCTCGGCATGATGGGCGAGGCGCCCAAGCTCTCCGGCGCCGAGGCGATCGGCTTTACCCGCCATGTCGTGCAGGCGGTCGGCGGGCGGGTGCCGGTGGTGGTGGGGGCCTCCAGCCCCGGTTTCGCGGCGATGGGGGAGTTGTCGCGCGCGGCGATGGATGCGGGGGCCGCCGGGGTGATGGTAGCGCCGCCCGGAACCGTGCGGACGGATGATCAGATTTTCGGCTATTTTCGCCAGGTGGCGGAGACGCTGGGGGATATTCCCTTCGTGTTGCAGGATTTCCCGCAGGCGAGTGGTGTGCAGATCGCGCCCGGGGTGATTCGCCGCATCGTCGATGCGCTGCCGAGTTGCGTGATGCTGAAGCATGAGGATTGGCCGGGGCTCAACAAGATCACCTGGCTGCGCGAGGCGGAGGGGATGCGGCGCATCTCCATCCTGGTGGGGAATGGCGGGGTGTTTCTGCCGGAGGAGCTGCGCCGGGGCGCCGATGGGGCGATGACCGGGTTCGCGTTTCCCGAGATGATGGCGGACGTGCTGGCGGCGCAGGTTGCGGGGGATGCCGAGCGGGCCTCCGATATTTTCGACGCGTATTTGCCGCTCGCGCGCTACGAGCAGCAGCCGGGGCCGGGACTCGCGGTCCGCAAATATATTCTGCAGAAGCGCCGTCGGCCGCGCAGCGGGCGCCGCGCGCGACGCTGAGTGCCCGCGAGATCGCCGAGGTGGAGTTTCTGCTGGCGCGGCAGTCGCGGCGGCTGGCCGCGATCGGGGCGGCGCCGCGGGCGTGACGGCGCGGTTGGAGTTCCGCCGCCCGCTTCTGGCTGACGCGGCGGCGCTGTTCGCGTTCATGGGGGATGCGGAGGCGATGCGGTGGACGCATGCGCAGGACTCGGTGCGGGCGCTGCGGCGGTATCTGGCCGCTCATGCATGCCAGGCGCGGAAAATCGGATTTGGACCGTGGACGGTGATCGAGGCGGCGAGCGGGCGGGTTGTTGGGTTTGGTGGGTTGTATGACGACCCGTTCGATCCCGGCTGGGGGCTGGAGGTGGCGNGTGTGGGGGCGCGGCTATGCCAGCGCGCTGGTGCTGGCGAGCCGTGCCGCCGCGCGGGCGGGCGGGGCGCCGTCGCTGACCGCGTTTGCCCATCCGCAGAACCCGGCCTCGCGGCGGGTGTTGGAGAAGGCGGGGTTTCGGCGGGAGCGGTTTGTGCCGGAGATGGAGCGGGATGTGTTTCGGCTGGGGTTGGGGTGATCTTTGGCGCGGCGCCACCGATGATTTATGGCTTCGCGCGAATCACTTGCGAGTTTTACACGAGCCCAATCAGATAAAAGTCTTTTTGCTTCTTTTTCTTCAGAAAAAGAAGACTTCCCTTATCACTTCCCCAAATGCGCCCCAAAGAAAGCAGCGATTTCGCCGAAGGCCTCCCGGGTTTCGGGGATGCGTTCATCGCGGCCGTAATGGGCGTGGGATTGGCCTTCGTAGACGTGCAGGTCGGCGGTGATGCCGAGGCGGCGGAGGTTGCGGTGGACGCGGACGGTGTTGCTCAGCAGCAGGTCGCGGGTGCCGGAGGTGAGGATGACGGGGGGGAAGCCGGCCATGTCGCCGTAGACGGGGGAGAGCATGGGGTCGGCGAGGTCGTGGCCGTTGGCGTAGAAGCGGGCGGCGGCGTCGCAGAAGCCGTCTGTGGAGACGAGGACGGTGTCGACCATGGCGTTGGTGTGGAAGGTGTCGCCCGTTTTGGTGATGTCGGACATGGGGGTTCCCGAGGCGATGGCGCCGGGCATGGGGAGGTTGTCGCGTTTGGCGCGCAGGCCCATGGCGAGCACGAGGGCGCCGCCGGCGGAGGTGCCGATCCAGGCGCAGGTGCGGGGATCGTGGCGGGAGGCGATGGATTTCCAGACGGTCATCGCGTCATCGAGGGCGCCGGGGTAGTAGGCTTCGGGGGGCATGCGATAGTCGACGGCGATGTCGCGGAAGCCGCCGAGGCCGGCGATCAGGATGGCTTCGCCGAGGCCGGCCTCGCCGGGGTTGAGCACGTAGCAGCCGCCGTGGATCTGGATGAGCAGGCGGTTCTCGTTGCCGGGGGCGACCTGGGCGGGGGTGACGTGGAAGATGCGCACGCCGTCGAGGGTTGCGGGGGTGATGGTGACGCCGAGGCGTTCGGCCATGGCGCGGTTATTGGGGCCGGCGACGGCGCGGCCGGCTTCGGCGAGGGCGTGCCAGGCTTCGGGGGTGGTGGGGATGGTGTTCCAGCCCGGACGGCGGGGGGCGCCGATGAGGGCCTGCATTTCCGGGCTCACTGTGGTCGGCACCGGGATGCTGCGCGCAGGTACTTGCAGCGGCGCGATGGTATCTTGGCTCATGCGGCCCTCCCCTTTTTCGATATTAGCCAAGTGACCAGGCCGTCTGGCCATCTTGGCGGCACGCTACAAGCCATCTCACGGCGCTGGCAACGGCGGATGTGCCGCGGGGGGCGGCGGGATAAGATCGGAAAGATGTATGATTTAATCATACGTCGCGATATGAGTCTGATCATAAGGAGTTTGAGCCATGCGCAACACTCAAGCCATCAGCGTGACGCTGCCCCACGACATGGTGGCGATGGTCAAAGCGAAAGTCGCCTCTGGCGAGTATGCGACCGAGAGCGAAGTGATCCGTGATGGCTTGCGCACGCTACTAGCGCGCGACGCCGCGCTCGAAAACTGGCTGCGCGGCGAGGTCGCCAAGAGCTATGACGAATTTGCCGTCGATCCGGGCATCGGGATTCCCTCGGATGAGGTCATGGCGCGGCTACGCGCATCGTATCGCGAACGTCTGGCGACACCCCGGCCCCGATGAAGCGATACGCGGTCGTCTTCACGCCGCGCGCGGAACACCAACTCGCCGAATTATATGCCTACATCGCCGATCAAGGCGGTGAGCCGCGTGCGGCGTCTTACATCGGCAAGATCATCGCCGCCTGTGACGCGCTTGCGACGTTTCCGGCGCGCGGGACGCAACGTGACGATTTTCGGCCGGATTTGCGCATCATGGGGTATGCTAAAAGCGTGACAATTGCCTTCTCCGTCGACGCCACGACAGAAGCGGTCGCCGTTCACGGCGTATTCTATGGCGGGCAGGATTTCGAGACGTTGCTGCGGGATGCCCAAGCGGATGGTTGACAGATTTGGGCCGGTGACAACTGCCTGATCTCAGGAGCGAGCAAGGCGGTTGAAATCCGGCATCCACGGAGCGGGTTGCATCCGCCCTACGCTTGCTATTCCAATCCCTTCCTCTTTCGATCGTCCGAGTGAGCTGCGTCAACGTCCGCCGTAAAGGAGTCCAGTTTAACCGATTTCTTAATAAGATCGGCACTATTTAGTTCCATCCGACTCACGAGTTCGAGGAACCACAAATCTGTTTCCGTCCGCTCAGGCTTAATTTGCAGGTGCGTTGAGCGGTTAATGCTGAAGGCAAGGAAGTCGGCGATCTGGATCAGCGCCTCCTTATCTGATGCAATAAAGCAACCGTCATATAGATCACCCCATTCACGAAACACTTGCTTGGCAAAACTGGCATTCGGCTTGCCGCGCCCCTCACGAATCCCCTCATTTCAATTCAGCCTGATCTAGCCCCGATTCGCGGCTGTCCCGTAGAGGCTGCGTTTCATCGCGGGGCGGGTTGGAACAATGGTCAAGGCGGCGCGTTTCGGGGAGATTCGCGGCTTCATCGG
>JAPLOH010000163.1 GCA_026400845.1 Alphaproteobacteria bacterium | reverse complement strand
ATCGCGCCATACGATCCGATCAAGACGAGCTGGACGATGATCCGCAAGGCACCGTCCTGGGCGCACTGGATGGGCACCGACGAAAACGGGCGCGACGTCCTGTCCCGCATTATCTTCGGCGCCCGCGCCTCGATGAGCGCCGGGGTGATCTCGGTGACCATTGCCGCCGGTATCGGCGTGCCCGTCGGTCTGCTCGCCGGGTTCGCCTCGGGCAAGCTCGACATGCTGATCAGCCGCATCGTCGATGCCATGCTCGCCTGCCCCTTCCTCATCCTCGCCATCGCATTGGCCGCATTCCTTGGCCCGTCGCTGCAGAACGCGATGATCGCCATCGGCATCACCGCGGCCCCGGTGTTCGTGCGCATCTCCCGCGGCGCCACCATCGATGCCGCAACGAATGATTACGTGGAGGCCGCCCGCGCGCTGGGCAATCCACCGTGGCGGGTGGCCGCGCGGCACATCCTGCCCAACATCGTGCCCCCGGTGATGGTCCAAGCGACCCTGGCAATCGCGGGCGCCATCATCGCCGAGGCCTCGCTGTCATTCCTCGGGCTCGGTCAGCAGCCGCCGGCGCCCTCATGGGGCAGCATGCTGAACTCGGCCCAGCGTTTCCTCACCCAGGCGCCGTGGCTCGCGGTGTTCCCGGGGGCCGCGATTTTCCTGGCCGTGCTGAGCTTCAACCTTGTCGGTGATGGGCTGCGAGACGCGCTCGACCCGCGGGCAAAATAGTGCGCCAGAAGCCGGGCGCCCCGGCGGGTTTGCGCGGCTTGTCCTGCAACGACTTCGGCCACGGGACGATCATCCCGGGCTTGGTGGTATCGATTCCACCGAGCGCATAGGTCCGCCTGCACAGCTCGGCCGCCAAGGCGGCCCGGCCGGAGATGGCGGCGAATTCGGCGTAGCCGATCGCGGTGCCAATGGTGGCATCGAGCGGCGTGCCGAAGCGGCGGCGAACCTCGCCGGCCATCATCGCCAGGCGGATCGTCGAACTGCGGTGGCTGGCGATCTGAAACAGGCGGCTGTTCTGGCCGTGGAAGTATATCGGCACCACCGGGCAGCGCGCCCGTTGCAGCAACTGGCCGACGAAGGCCTGCCACGGCCCGTCCATCGCCGGCCGCCGGCCGAGCGGATCGGGCGCTGTCGAAATCGCCCCGGCCGGGAACACCAGCACCAGGCCACCCTCCTCGAGATAGCGTCGCGCCTCCGCGCGCGAGCGGATATTGGTCGCGGTCGCCTCCGCCGTGCCCGAGAAGTCGAGCGGGAGGAGGAAGTCGCGTGTTTCGGGGGCCTGGACCAGCACCGAGTTGATCAGCAGGCGGAAATCGGGCCGGATCTTGCTCGCCAGCCAGCATAGGCCGAACCCGTCGACCAGCCCGTACGGATGATTGGCGACGATCAGCAACGGCCCGGTGGCTGGTATGGCGCGCAGCGCGGCATCATCGAACCGCGGCGTGATGCCGGTGCGGCGCATCATTTCGTCCCAGAAGGTCTCCGGCGCGCCGCCATCGGCGCGGAACCCGTCATAGACCGCCTTCAACTTGCGCTGCCCGCCGACGCGCTCCACCGCACGAACCATCACGCGCTGGAGCGCCGACATCGCCGGGTCGACATAGGCGATCGGCGGAGCGTCACTGAAGGGCTGGCTTTGTGAATGCGCGATCATACCGTCTCTCCCGTTGTGCTCCGGCGAACGACGCCGGTGACTCGAACTGTCATGCTGACACCACAAAGACACCGGCAAATTTTTCGCTTCAACCGCGATCGGGCCTGTCGCAGAATTTTCATCTGGGCGTCACCGTGCTGTCGCATCACCGTTGCTATCAGGTTCGACCGGCGGGGACTTCCGTGACCGGACCTGCGAACCTGCGGAGTAGCCAGCCATGAACATGATCACACCGGTGTCCGATGCGGCTGAAATACCCCGTGGCGGCACGCTGAGTGTCCGTCTCGCGAAGCGGGACGTGGAGATCGATGCTGCCCAGGCCCTGCGTTACGCGGTGTTTTACGAGGAAATGGGCGCCCGGCCGGATGCGATGACGCTGCTGACCCGGCGGGATCGGGATCGCCATGACGCGGTCGCCGATCATCTGATCGTCGTCGATGAAACCGCGAGCGATCTGCCCTGTGGCATCGTCGCGACCTACCGGCTGATCGATGCCGACGCGGCAGCCGGCGCCGGCGGCTTCTATTCGGCCGGTGAATTCGACATCGCCCCGCTCCTTGGTGCCGGGCGTGTGCTGGAGCTTGGCCGCTCCTGTGTGCATCCGCGCTATCGCTCGGGCGCCGTGCTGCAACTGCTGTGGCGCGGGATCGCCGAATACGTCCATCCCCGCAAAAGCGAGCTGCTGTTCGGCTGCGCGAGCCTCCCGGGTATCGATCCGGAGGCGGTCGCCGACCAGCTCGCGGTGCTCGGCCATCACTATCTCGCCCCGGCCGCCATCCGCCCGGTCGCCCTGCCCGGCCGCTTCGTCGAACTGCGCCGCAAGGCCGAGGGCGATTTCGACGCCCGCCAGGCCTTCATGCGCCTTCCCCCGCTGCTCAAGGGGTATCTCCGCCTTGGCGGTACGGTGGGCGACGGGGCGGTGATCGACGTCCAGTTCAACACCATCGACGTCGCCCTGGTGGTCTCCACCGAGCGCATCACCAGCCGCTACCTCCGCCACTACGTGCGCAATGGCGGGGTCGCGGCGTAGGGACGGTTCGTAAAGAAAGCGCTTCTTTTTGGAAAAAGAAGCAAAAACTTTCTATCCACTTTTCAAAAAAGAACCGCTTGCCTTCCTTACCGCCCGATCTGCGGCATCGTGAACTCCGCCCCGGCGCGGATGGAGTTCGGCCAGCGCTGGGTGATCGCCTTGTAGCGGGTGTAGAAACGGATCCCCTCCGGCCCGTGGATGTGGTGATCGCCAAACAGCGAGCCCTTCCAGCCACCGAAGCTGTGGAAGGCCGCCGGCACCGGGATCGGCACGTTGACGCCGACCATGCCAATCTTCACCGAGGAGGCGAAACCGCGCGCCGCGCCGCCATCGGCGGTGAAGATCGCGGTGCCGTTGCCGAACTTGCCTGAATTGATGAGGTCGATCGCCTCGCCCAGGCTGTTCTTGCGGACCACCGAGAGCACCGGGCCGAAAATCTCGTCCTTGTAGATCGTCATGTCCGGGGTGACGTTGTCGAACAGCGAGCCGCCGACATAATAGCCGCCCTCATAGCCCTGCAAAGTGAGGCCGCGCCCGTCGACGACGAGTGTCGCGCCCTCCTTGACGCCCTGATCGACATAGCCCGAGACCTTGACCTTGTGCTCGGCGGTGACCAGCGGGCCCATCTCCGACTCCGGGTCATTGCCCGGACCGACCTTCAGCGCGCGCACCCGGGGCGCCAGTTTCGCGATCAGCCGATCGCCCGCGTCACCCACCGCAACGGCCACCGACACCGCCATGCAGCGCTCGCCGGCCGAGCCATAGGCGGCGCCCATCAGGGCGTCCACGGTCTGGTCGAGATCGGCGTCTGGCATCACCACCAGGTGGTTCTTGGCGCCACCGAGCGCCTGCACCCGCTTGCCCGACTGGGTACCGCCGCGATAGACGCTCTCGGCGACCGGGGTGGAGCCGACGAAGCTGATGGCGTGGATGTCGGGATGGGCGACGATCGCCTCGACCGCCTCGCGGCCGCCTTGCACCACCTGGAACACATCCTTGGGCAGACCGGCTTCGGCCAGCAGTTCGGCGAGGATGAGGCTCGCCGAGGGGTCCTTCTCCGAGGGCTTGAGGATGAAGCAGTTGCCGGTGGCGAGCGCCACCGGGATCATCCACAGCGGCACCATGGCCGGGAAGTTGAACGGGGTGATGCCGGCGACCACGCCGACCGGCTGGCGCATCGACCAGGAGTCGATGCCGGTGGCCACCGCCTCGCTGTACTCCCCCTTCAGCAAATGCGGGATGCCGCAGGCGAATTCCACCACCTCGATGCCGCGCTGCACCTCGCCCTCGGCATCCGCCTGGGTTTTGCCGTGCTCGGCGGTGATGGCGGCGGCGATGCGCTTGGTGGCGCGTTCGAGCCCCTCCTTGAATTTGAACATCACCCGCGCGCGGCGCAGCGGGGGCGTGGAGGCCCAGGCCGGCCAGGCCGCGTTGGCCGCTGCCACGGCGGCATCGATAACGGCCGCGCCGCCCATGGCAACGGTGCTCGCCTGCTCGCCGGTGGCGGGGTTGAACACGCGGCCGGTGGCGCCGCTGCCGGCGACGATCTCGCCGCCCATGTAATGTCCGATGTGATTCATGCCGCTGGTCCTCCGCGCGAGTTGCTCTCGGCGACAGAATTAGAGCGGAGCGCCGCGCTGCGGAAGGGCTGAGGATGCAGCGCAGGCCGGCGAGACATGCTCATGGCCGGACGGTGATGAGGGTGTGGAAACGCGTGCCGGGCGCGCGTTTCGGCGGTTCGATGTGAGTTTATTGAGTCGATATCGTAACATTTAGCACGAACGCCGGCGACTCGAAGCGGGGCAATTTCGAAAACAAAATTCCCTGAACGACCGGCGACCCTGCGGCGCACCCGTACCGGTGCAAGCGGGATCAGCACTGCGCGTGAAGTACGCGCGCCAAACGACGCCGGCTCCGCTGCCGCAACGACGGGCATTGTCGGGCACGACTCGCGCCGCGGGCGGTGAATGGCGGACGACCGCGGCTGCGGCGGTGACGCAGCGGAGGCGCGGGGCGCGCTTAGCAACGATCCCCCGCGGTTGCGCGGCCGGGCCGTCGTCCATACCGGCGGCGAGGCCAGCGAAGACCGCCTCCAACTGCCGGCGCAAACGGTTCAGACGGAAATAGATCACCAGCGCGAACGGCCCGAACACCCATAGCCGCGCGAAAATGGCGCGGAACAGCGGCGCCAGCGCGGCGTTCAATAGGCGTGCGACGTCCGGCCCGCTTAGCGCGGGGGAATGGGCGGCGGCCGGGGTTGTTGTGTCCTTTGAGTTCACGATGTGTTCTTAGCGCGCCACGCGTTCGAGCGCAAGGGAAAAAACACACCCTTCATGAAAAATATCATGCCGCCAGGGGCAGCGGCGAAACCTGCGCGACGCCGCAATTGGTCGCCAGCACATGGCCGGCCGGCACCTCGCGCCAGGGGCCGCTCTGCATGTCGAGCGGTTCGGACAGCACCAGCACCGCGCCACGGCCGGGCGCGAAGCTCACCGCGTCGCCTTGCACGGTGATCTCCTCGGCTTCGGCGAAATACAAGCTCGGCGGCGCGTCGTCGCTCGCGTAGCGCAGCGCGAACAGGCGTTCCCCGTCAGCCAGTGCTGCCGTCATGCGCAAGGGGGCCGTGACATCATGCGCCGCCATCACGCCCCGCACCGCGGCGATTGCGCGGGCAAAGGCGCCGGGCGGATCATCGAGCAGACCGAGGCCGACCGCGAGCAGGAAGAAGGCCTCGGTATCGGTGGTGCCGGCGCGGTGGTGATAAATATCCGAGGGGATAAGGTTCTCGATGTCCCGCCGGATGGCAGCGTAGCCACCGATCTGGCCATTGTGCATGAACAGCGCGTGCTGGTAGCGGAACGGGTGGCAGTTCTCCCGGCTGGTCGAGGTGCCGGTGGAGGCGCGGACGTGGGCGAAAAACAGCCGCGAGCGGATCTGCTCGGCCAGGCTGCGCAAATTGGCGTCATGCCAGGCCGGCAAGGTATCGCGATAGACGCCTGGAAAACCACGCTCGCCATACCAGCCCAAACCGAACCCGTCGCCATTGGTGGTGGTGGCGCCGAGGGTGGCGTGCAGGCTCTGGCGCACCAGGGAGTTCTGCGGCTGGAACAGCAACCGATCAATCCGCATCGCGGCGCCGGCATAGGCGAGCCATCGGCACATCTCGGGGGCCTTCCAGGTCAGGGGAAGGAAGGAGTTCTTTTTTGAAAAAAAGAACCAAAAAACTTTTGTCCGTTTGGACCGAGTTGCCCGGGGAGGCAAACGGATGAAAAGTTTTTGCTTCTTTTTTCAAAAAGAAGCGCTTCCTTCCTAAAAAGCGGCTTAAAGCGTCAGCCTTACGACCTGAGGATGAAGGAAGCGTTACGCGGCCGTCCGCGACATCACGGCGAGCGGTTCAGAGACCCGACACGATCTCCCGGCATTTCTGGAAGCCACGCTCGGCCGTCGGGCGATCACTCCTCCAGAGCCGACCAAACGCACGGACGCAGGCGGCATGGGGCAAATGCGGCTGTTTCATTCCCGCGATGAGCTGGCGGTCGGACGCGTTGTCGCGCCCTTCGGATTGTGCCTGCAGGGCGGGTGCGAACAGGCAGATCATGCGCGCACGTTCCGTATGCAACTGGTCTCTCTTGTTCAACCCAAAGAAGTCGATGATGACTTGGCCGCGCCGGCGTCGAACAGGGTTGGCACGCTCGGCCGGCACGGCGACAGTCAACGCGAACGTCACGAGGTCTTCGGGATCCGCGTCCGTTGTGCCGATAGGGTAGCAAAGGAATGGTTCCTCGGCCCGCAGCGCGGTGGTGTCGTCGTTCACGGCGCCGCGGGCGCCCGCGATCGGGAAGTAGTTGAGCTTGAAGGTCGTATTGCAGACCTTGCAGGAGGCGGCGTAGTTGCCGGGGTCGTAGGCGAGCCAGTAATAGCCCGCAGCGGCCGCCTCGCCGGTCGCGAAATCATAGGCGATATCCTGATGGCGACGCCGGTCGGGCCAAGTGGCGACCGATGATTTGGGCCGGAAGTGTTCGAGGTCGAACTCGATGGTGCCGTATTTGCGGTTCTCAAACTGCCGTTCGCAGAAAATGCACTTGTTGCACTGCAATTTCATGAAGACCGGCTTGACCTGGCTCCAGATCGAGGTTTTTTCGGCAAATCCGCCTTGCTTATTGATCGCCGCGGTCCGGCGGGCAGCCTTGTCGAGCCAGGTTGGGTCCTCGGCTCGTATCGCCTCGCGCACCGCGCTCGGATTTTCGTCGTAGCGGATCACGAGGAGGCGTTGCCTTTGCCGGGGTCCTTGTCGGCCGCGCCGATGAGGTCGAGGAAGCGCAGGGCGGCTTCGGAATCGCCGCCGGCCGCGTCCTTGAAGATGGACGCCGCTTCGTCATGGAATTGCTCCGGCCGCGTGGTGCTCAGGCCGAAATAGGACGACAGCAGCAGTTGCTCGGCGCCGCGACCGAACACATGCTCGCTGTACTGGCGGACCGTCGCCAGGCCCTTCGCATCCGTGTCGGTGACGAAGATGTTGGTGTGATGGACCGTGCTGGCCACCAAAGGCGAATGGGTGGTGAAGACGAACTGCAGGCGTGGGAATGCGGCGGCGAGACTCGGGATGACGAGGCGTTGCCAGGCGGGATGAAGATGGAGGTCGATTTCATCGACCAGGACAATGCCGGGAACCGTGTCGAGCTCGAACGGGCCGCGGGCGACGTCGTTGAGATTCGCCACGAGGTCGCCAACCCAGCCGATGAAGGACTTGTAGCCGTCCGACAAGGAAGAGAACGGCGTCGGCACCCCGTTGAAAAGGAACAGGAACTGGCCGTCGTCCCCATCCTGTTGGCCATCGAAGGTAACGTTGGCCGGCAGGACCTTGGCGATCAGCTTGATCGCGGCTTGGAACCGGTCGGGTTCCTTGTCGCGCAGGCGAGGCAGCCAGGCTTGCAGCGGGCGCAGCGCGACATGGTCCTCGAACAGCCCGGCGACCCGCTGATAGCGCAGGCCGCGGGAGCGACGCGCACTGCTTTCCGAGTAATCGCCGGTTTCGACCCGGCGGGTGGCACCGTAGCCGACGACAAAAAAGGCGGGCGAATAATCGTCGTAAAGAAGCTTGGTGATCGGCTGATCGGGCGTCCGATCGAGATGCAGTCGATCCTGGCTCCGCGCGCTGGGGCGGGTTTCGATGCGGGCAAGCAGTTCGACCCGGTACTTGTTCGGAAGCCGCGGCAGCCGCGTCTCGTCGATATCACCGTGGCGCAGTTCGCGGCGATCGAGAATGGCGGAAACCTTCAGAACCGCTTCCGTGACGGGCTTGTCGGCCGGTTTGCCGCGACGGACCAAACGATAGGGAACGAAGCCCGATTCGAGCAGCGCCGGAGCAAGCATCGCGATGGCGAGGGCGCGCAGGACGGATGATTTTCCGCCGCCATTATCCCCCAGCACAATGTTGATGTTGCGCAGATCGGTCATGCCACGGTCATCGCGGCCGAGGTATCGGCCGGGGTAGTGCAGCTTCAACGTCGCTTTACCGAAGCACTTGAAACCGTCGATGCTGAGGGTGGATGCGAACAACTCGTCCTCGAAAAAACGTCCATCACAGTGTAGCAGAACCCGGAACCTGAATGAACAGGCACTTCCGGCGGCGTTACGCTACAGCGCCGCCGCAATCCGTTCCCGGGTCAGCGGCATGTCGCGGATGCGGGTGCCGAGCGCGTGGGCGACGGCGTTGCCGATGGCGGCCGCTGTGGGCCCCATGGTGCATTCTCCCATGCCGAGCGGGGGGACGTCGCCGGGGTCGAGCAGGGTGGTGGTGATTTCGGGGATCTCGGAGAAACGCAGGATGGGGTAGTCGGCCCAGCTGCGCGACGATATGCCGTCAGGGCCGAGGCGAACCGCCTCCTTCAGCGTCATGCTGGCGGCCTGGATGATGCCGCCTTCGAGCTGATTGCGGGCGCCGTCGGGGTTGATGACCAGGCCGCCGTCGGCGGCGCACCAGATGCGGCGCAGGCGGACCTCGGTATCGACTTCGACCTCCACCACCACGGCGGCGTAGGCGCTGCGGTTCTTGTAGCGGCCGAGGCCGAGGCCGAGCCCCCTGCCCTCGCCACCCCGCCAGCGCCCGGACCAGTTGGCCATGGCCGCGGCGGTGATCAGCACGTCGCGGGCGCGGGGGTCGGAGAGCAGGCGCAGGCGGTAGTCGAGCGGGTCGATCCCGGCGCGGGCGGCGAGATCGTCGAGGAAGCTTTCGATGGCGAAGATGTTGGGCAGCGCGCCGAGGCCGCGAAGCGCGGAGGTGCGGATGGGCGGGCGCTGGACGATATGGACGTCGAGCGTGAGGTTGGGAATGTCATAGAGCGGGATGGCGTTCCGGCTGGCGCCGCCGCCGCCGTCGGGGTGGGGGTCGTGGTGCTCGGGGTCCGGCCGCGGATCGGGCAGCGACTGGGCGGCGAGCATGCAGGCGAGATGCGAGCGCGCGACATGGGGGGCGGACCAGATGGTGGTCACCCAATCCGCCGGGAGGCCGTCGGCGCCGAGTGTGGCCTCGATGGTGACGGACATCGCGGTGCCGGCCGGCTCGTGGGTGAATTCATCGGCGCGGCCCCACATCACGCGGATCGGCGGGCCAGGGCGCAAGGTGGCCAGCAGGGCGGCCTCGGCGGCGGCGTCATCGGCGCCGTTATGGCCGTAGCAGCCGGAGCCCTGGGCGTGGCGGACGGAGATCGCGGTTTCGGGAAGGCCAATGAGCGCGGCGAGATGGCGGCGCAGCAGGTAGACGCCCTGGGTGTGGGACCAGATGGTGAGGTGCGCGCCATCATATTGCGCGATGGCGACCGAGGGGCCGAGAGTGCCGTGCGAGATGTAGGGGCGAGAGAAGGTGGCGGAGACGCGCTCGCCCTCGGCGCGCGGCGCCTCGCGGAAACGGGCGTGAATGGCGGGTTGGCCGACCAGGTGCGCAGCCTCGCCCATATCGTGGGTGACGGGCCGGCCACCCTGCCACTCCGGCCTGGCCGCCGCATGTGCGGCGCGTGCTGCCGCCTCGTTCGGCGCCAGCACGGCGGCAAAATCGCCCCGGCGGAGGAAGCTCGCGCCAGCGCGCGCGATGGCGGCCTCGTCCACGCCGATGAGACGGGCGCCGATCAGCGGCGGATGCAGGACCCGCCCATGCACCATGCCGGGCAGCACCATGTCATGCAGGAATCCGGCGCCGTTGAGCTTGGCCGGCAGGTCGAGCCGCTTCACGTCGGTGCCGATCAGCCGATGCGCTGCGCGCGGCTTGAGCGGTGCGGCCCCGGTGATGGCGCGATCGAGCGGAACGGCAAGGGACCAGTAGTCGAGCCCGGTGGGCGCGCCGTTTTCGGTGATGGCGCCATCCTCGACCGCGAGCCCGGCGGCGGGGCGGCCGAGGCGGGTGGCGGCTTCGGCGAGCATGAGGGCACGCACCTCGGCGCAGACGATGCGGAGCGAACCGCCGGACATTTCGACCGACATGGAGCCGGTGGTCATGCCTTCATCGGGCGCGGCGTCGGTGTCGCCGGCGGTCAGCGCGAGGCGGGAGAGCGAAATATCCAGCTCATCGGCGGCGATTTGCGCCAGTGCGGTGGCGATGCCCTGGCCGATCTCGATTTTGCCGACCTTGAGATGCACCGCGCCGCCGGGGCGGAACGCGAGCCATTGGTCGAGCCGGGGATTGTCCTGCAGGCTCTTGGGCAGGGTATTGGCGATCATGCCGCCCTCCCGGCGCGCAGGATGGCCGCGATGATGCGCGGGTGGGAGCCGCAGCGGCAGAGATTGCCGTCGAGCGCCTCGACGATCGCCGCGCGATCGGGGCTGGGGTTGCGGGCGAGCAGCGCGGTGGCGGCGACGAGCATGCCGGAGAGGCAATAGCCGCATTGGCCGGCTTGTTCGGCGAGGAAGGCGTCGCGGATCGCGGCAGGGATGGCCTCCGCGGTGGTGACGGCGCGGCCTTCGAGCGTGGCGGTTTCGCGGCCGCAGGCGTGCGCCGGGGCGCCATCGATCAGCACCAGGCAAGCGCCGCATTGCTCCTCGCCGCAGCCGTAGCGGGTGCCGGTGAGGCCGCAGCCGGTGCGCAGGGTATCGATGAGGAGGTCGCCGGGTTCGGCCGGGACGGTGATGGCGGCGCCGTTGAGGGTGAAAGCGACCGCCATCCGCGCTACCCCGCGGTAGCCGCAATCCGCCCGCGGCGTTCGGCGTAAAGGGCCATGCGTTTGAGGGTGTTGGCGCTGGTGGCGTGCACTTCGTCGGCCCCCACCGGCGGCGGCAGCGCCTCGGCGTTGTGGCAGGCGGCCTGGTGGCCGTCGGCCAGCGTGCGCAGCGGCGGGTCGTCGCGCATGCACACTTCGGTGGCGAAGGCGCAGCGGGTGTTGAAGCGGCAGCCGGGCGGCGGGTTCATCGGGCTCGGCACGTCACCGCCGGGGATTTGGCGGCCGCCTTTGCGGTGCGGGTCCGGGCGGGGAATCGCGGCCAGGAGGGTGCGCGTGTAGGGGTGGCGGGGATGGGCGAAAAGCTCGTTCTTGCCGGCGATTTCGACGATCTTGCCGAGATACATCACCGCCACGCGGTCGGCGGCGTGCTTCACCACTGCCAGGTCATGCGCGATGAAAAGGTAGGAGAGACCAAGCCGGGCCTGGAGGTCTTTCAACAGGTTGATCACCTGCGCCTGGATCGACACGTCAAGCGCCGAGACCGGTTCGTCGCAGACGATCAGCGCCGGTTCCACCGCCAGCGCGCGGGCGATGCCGATGCGTTGGCGCTGGCCGCCGGAGAATTCATGCGGGTAGCGTGAGGCGTGGTAGTCGGCGAGGCCGACGAGGCCGAGAAGTTCCTTCACGCGCGCCTTGCGCGAGGCGGCGTCGCCGATTTCGTGGACGACGAGGGGCTCCTCGAGGATATCGCCCACGGTCATGCGCGGGTTCAAGGAGGCGAAGGGGTCCTGGAAGACGATCTGCATGCGCCGGCGCAGTTTGCGCAGCGGCGCGCCGGTCATCTCCGAGATGTCGGTGCCCTCGAAGAACACGCGGCCCGCGGTGGCCTCGATGAGGCGCAGCACCAGGCGGGCGGTGGTGGATTTGCCGCAGCCGGACTCGCCGACCAGCGCCAGCGTCTCGCCGCGGGCGAGCGTGAAGGACACGCCGTCGACCGCGCGCACCGTGCCGACGGTCTTGGCCAGCACGAGGCCCTTTTTCACTGGGTAATGCTTGGCAAGTCCCTGAACTTCAAGCAAAGGTGCGCTCATGCCATGATCTCCCCGGCGGTGGCGAGTTCGACCGGCGCGCGCAGGCAGGAGGCGAGATGGCCGCCGCCGAGGTCGCGCAAATCGGGCACTTCGCGGCCGCAGGCGTCGGTGACGAAGACGCAGCGCGGATGGAAGCGGCAGCCCGAGGGCAGCGCGAAGGGGGCGGGAACGGCGCCCTCGATCGCCAGCAGCCGGTCCCGCGATTCCTCGATTTTCGGGATCGAGCCGAGCAGGCCGAGCGTGTAGGGGTGCTGCGGATCATCGAAGATATCGGTGCCCGAGGCGCGCTCCACCACCTTCCCCGCATACATCACCGCCACCTCGTCGGCCATTTCGGCGACCACGCCGAGGTCGTGGGTGATGAGGATGATGGCCATGCCGGATTGCGCCTGGAGGTCGCGCAGCAGGTCAAGGATCTGGGCCTGCACGGTGACGTCGAGCGCGGTGGTGGGTTCGTCGGCGATCAGCAGGTCGGGCTCGCAGGCCAGCGCCATGGCGATCATCACGCGCTGGCGCATGCCGCCGGACATCTGGTGGGGATATTCGTCGAAGCGGCGCTCCGGCGAGGGGATGCGCACGCGCGTCAGGCTGGCGATCGCCTTGGCGCGCAAGGCGGCGGAGGAGGCGGTGCGGTCATGCGCGCGCATCGCCTCGGTGATCTGGTCGCCGACCGTGAACACCGGGTTCAGCGAGGTCATCGGCTCCTGGAAAATCATCGCGATGCGGTTGCCGCGAATGTCGCGCATGGCGGCGGGGGGGAGGGTCAGCAGGTCCTTCCCCTCGAACATCACGCGCCCGGCGGCGATTTTACCGGGTTGCGGCACCAGGCGCATGATCGACAGCGACAGCATGGATTTGCCGCAGCCGGATTCGCCGACGATACCCAGTGTCTTGCCCTTGGCGACGCCGAGCGACACCCCATCGACCGCGGCGATTTCGCCGTTCGCGGTGCGGAAAGTGGTGCGCAGGCCTTCGACGGTCAGAAGATCGGTCATGCGTCTCACAGTGTCCGGAAGGTGGGAGGGCTGAGCTGGTCGACGTGGCGGTGGTTCCAGTCGTGCCGCGGCACGTCGGCCATCATGCGTTTTTGGGCCTCGTGCAGGGAGGCCGCGGCGGCCGCGTAGTCGATGGTCAGCAGTTTGCCGTCCTGCACCACCATCTGTCCATCGACGATCACGCTATGCACCGCGCGATCGCCGGCGGCGTAGATCAGCGAGCGCAGCGGGTCGCGCGCCGGGCGCATGCGCGGGTGGGTAACATCGACCAGCACCATGTCGGCGCGGCAATTGGGCGCGAGGCGGCCGATATCGTCGCGGCCGAGCGCGCGGGCGCCGTTCACCGTCACCGCGGCGAACAGGTCGTTGCTGGTCAGTGTCCGCGGGTCGGTCGCCTGGGTGCGGGCGAGGTAGGCGGCGAGGCGCATTTCGTCGAGCATGTTGTGCGGATAGGTGTCGGTGCCGATGCCGATATTCACGCCGGCGCGGCGGTAGCGGCCGATGTCCTTGAGCGTCATGCCGCGCCGGGCGAACACGGTGGGGCAATGCGCCACGGTGGTGCCGGTGTCGGCGAGGATCGAGAGATCGCGCTTGGTGTGCCAGGGCGTCGAGGGATGGTCGTCGAGGAAAATGCCGTGGCCGACGATGGCGCGCTCGTTGAGCAGGCCGAGATGTTCCAGCCAGCCGATCGGGGTGAAGCCGTGGCGGCGGGTGATTTCGTGGAATTCGCTGACTGCCTGGGCGGCATGGATCTGCCAGGAAACGCCGCGCGCCTTGGCCTCCTGGCTGCTTTCGCGCAGCAGGGACTCGGTGCAGGTGTCGATCTGCGAGGGGACGACCATGCCGAACAGCCGGCCCGAGGGGTGCTGCTCGGCGCGCTCGATCAGCGACAGCGCCTCGGCCATCGCCTTCTCGCCGGCCTTCTCGTTCCACTCGTATTCCACCACGTGGCCGTTCTTGGTGTACCAGCGCGCCGAGCGGAACATCGGCGCGATGCACACCCGCATGCCCGACTCCGCCAGCAGATCGAGCCAGCCGGGATGCGCCATCGAAAGGTCCGCCAGCGTGGTGACGCCGGACAACAGCAGCTCGGACAGCGCGACCCGCACGCAGGACTGCACTTCGTCGCCCCTGCCGCGGAAAATCGGCAAATATTCGTAGAGCGAGGAGTTGTAGAATCCGGGCGAGCCGACCTCGTCGGTCAGCCCCTTGTTCATCGGTTCGGACGAGGGGTGCGAGTGGATGTTGATCAGGCCGGGCATCACCATGAAGCCGGCGCCGTCGATCACCGTATCCGCCACGCCCTCGTAGCCGCGGCCGACGAAGCGGATCACCCCGTCCTCGTAGGCGACATCGGCGCCGGGCATGTAGGCGTGGTTCTTCGCTGAGCTGTCCCAGGCGATGACGAAATCGGCGTTGCGGATGAGCGTCGTGGTCATGCAGCCTCCTGATCCCCGCCTATAGTCACCGAGGCGGCCGCCGCGGTCCAGGGGTTACAAGCGTTGCCAGTGCCAAATGCTGCCCGTATTGCTGCGTTTCGCCTCGCCCGACCGCCAAGGAGCCGCCATGCCGCATCTCGCCCCCCGCGCCTGGGTCCCCGAAGGGCCGGAAAAATACATCCAATCCGTCGCCGCCCGCATCGCAGCCCTCGATGCCGACGGGGTGGAGCGGGAGTTGCTCTCATATGTCGAAGAAAACCACGCCATCCACGAGCGGGACTGCGTGAACCTCAACCCCGCCACGAACATGATGAACCCCAAGGCCGAGGCGCTGCTCTCCGCCGGCATCGGCTCGCGCCCCTCGCTCGGCTATCCCGGCGACAAATACGAGATGGGGCTGGAAGGTGTCGAGAAAATCGAGATCCTCTGCGCCGAGCTCGCCGCCGAGGTGTTCGGCGCCACCCATGCCGAAATCCGCATCGGCTCCGGCGCGCTGGCCAATCTCTACGTGTTCATGGCGACACTCCAACCCGGTGACGCCATGATCGCGCCCCCCGGCACCATCGGCGGCCATGTCACCCACCATGCCGCCGGCGCCGCCGGGCTCTACGGCGTCACCACCCACGCCGCCCCGGTGGACGCCACCGGCTACACCGTTGACGTCGCGGCGCTGCGCCAACAGGCCCGCGCCGTCCGCCCCAAGCTCATCACCAGCGGCGGCAGCCTCAACCTCTTCCCCCACCCCATCGCCGATATCCGCGCCATCGCCGATGAAGTCGGCGCCATCGTGATGTTCGACGCCGCCCACCTCTCCGGCATGATCGCCGGGCACGCCTGGCAGCAGCCGCTCGCCGAGGGCGCCCACATCATGACCATGAGCACCTATAAAAGCCTCGGCGGCCCGCCGGCCGGCCTCATCGTCTCCAATGACGCCGGCCTCATGCAGCGCATCGATGCCATCGCCTACCCCGGCCTCACCGCCAATTTCGACGCCGCCAAATCCGCCGCCCTCGCCATGGGGCTGCTCGACTGGAAAGTCCACGGCCGCGCCTACGCCGCCCACATGGCCGCCACCGCCCACGCCCTCGCCGACGCCCTCGCGCGGCGCGGCCTACCCGTCTTCGCTAGGGATCGCGGCCTCACCCAATCCCACCAATTCGCCATCGAAGCCGCCCCCTACGGCGGCGGCCAGGCCGCCTCCAAAACCCTCCGCGCTGCCAATATCCTCGCCTGCGGCATCGGCCTCCCCCTCGCCGACATCGACGGCGACGTCAACGGCCTGCGCCTCGGAACCCCCGAAATCGTCCGCTGGGGCATGGGCCCCGAACACATGGACCACCTCGCCAGCCTCATCGCCGATAGTCTCACCGGCGCCCGAAACCCCCAATCCATCGCCCACGACGTGACCACCTTCCGCCGCCCCTTCAACCGCCTCCACTTCATCCGCACCTGACACC
>JAPLOH010000011.1 GCA_026400845.1 Alphaproteobacteria bacterium | reverse complement strand
CGTCGTGTTGCCGACGATCGCGACGCCCGCCAGCGTATTGGCCAGCGAGCCGGTCGGGTTGATGCCGGTCTGCTGGGTGTCCACCGTGTCCGAGAAGCTCGGCGTGAACAGCGTCGTCACCGTGGCGCCCGGCGGATTGCCGGTGTCCTCAAGCGTCGGCGCCAAAGTCGCCGAACCCGTCGCGATCGGCGCGTCGTTGACCGGCGCGACCGTCACGTTGAGCACCTTGACCGCGGACGAGTAGGCGGAAGCGGCGGTGTTGAAACCAAAGCCAAGTGCGCTATCGGAGGGCAGCGCGGCGAGCGAACCGTTGGCCGCGCCGTCCTTGCCGTCCCATGCACGGAACGAGATTGCCGGGGTGATGGCGCCGTTGAAATCGGCGACCGTCGGTTGGAAGTAGATGCGGGTAGTACCGTCCGCCGCCAAATGCAGCACGTTGCTGTCCGAAATGGCGGGCAGGGAGCTGCCGGCAAACTTCGTCCATGTCGTCCCGTTGTTGGTGCTGAACCACCAATTGCCGAGCGTGGTATCGGCGGTGACCACCGCCATACCGTCCGGCCCGGCGGGCAAGGCATCGCGCACGTTGTTCTGGTCGGGGTCGGTGATGTTGGTGGCATTGGCGAGTGTAGTCACCAGGCTGCCGGCCACACCGCTCGGAGGCGCCAGAAGGTCCTCGGTGGCGATCGGCAAAGTGACTGCGATGGCGGTGTTGAGCACCGGCGAGTCGTTCGCTGCGATGACGTTGATGTTGCCAAGCAGCCATGTTGTGGTCGTGCTCGCATTGTCGGTGACCGCATAAGTCACCGTACGCTGCGTGGTGTTTGGCCGGTCGGACGTATCGTCGTAGGTCAGCGATGCGAGCACTGCCTGCCACTGGCCAATCGTCGCCGTTCCCCCCGGGGAGGTCAGCGTCAATACGCCGGTGGCCGCATTGTAGCTGGAGGTGATATTGCCGGTTGCAGCGCCAGTCACCGCGGCGAGCACATCTTCGCTGGCGACAAAACCGCCGCCGAGGGTCACCTTGACTTGCGACAATGTCGCTCCGGGGGCCGACAAATTGACCGGATCAACGGCTGGCAGCGTGATGGTGGCGCCGATCGCCGGCGTGTTGTTGGGCTCGGTGAACGTCGCGGTGTAGGGCGAGCCCGCGGGGGCCACGTCAAACACCGAGAACACCGGGTCGCTCGTCAACACCCCGCCGGTGCCTTGCAGACCGGTGAAACCAACCGAAAGCGGGACGTTATAGAAATTGCCGTCCGCCAGCGTCGCGCCGATGGTGACGTTCAGCGCGAGCGTGGAATTGCCGGCATTTGAATAGGTGAGATGATCGAGCAGCCCGGTAACGGTGGCGCTTGTCGTGCTGGCTCCAAGCGAAATGGTGAGAACGCCGCCGTTCTGGGTGAACGTGCCAATCGTTGTGCCGCCGAGCGCCACATTGCTGCCGGAGAAACTCAGCGTCGCATCTCCGGCGAAGCTATCCGTGGCACTCGGCGTCAGGACGCCGCCGACATAGCGTTGGACGGTGAGCACGCTGCCCGCATAGTCAGACGTGCTGGTGGTCACAAGGCGATCGAGTTCGGTATCGACGGCGGTCGATGCGGCGGTGGTCGACAAATGGGCGGACTGGCCCGGCGCGAGGATCTGTTGGCCGGTTGCCCAGTTCCCAAGCACCGGCTTGGTGTCGGGCAGTTCATAGGCGAAGTCGACGCCGGTGACGGGTGTGCCGCCGGTCACCGTGCCGGTGGCAAGCCCGGGTGACGTGGTGATGTTGCCGAAGGGATTGGCGATCAGGGTTTCATTCGCCGGCAACCCGTTGCTGCCGCTGACGGGCATTGTCACCTTGAACGCGCCGGCGTCCACCACCGGGAAACTGTAGGTGCCATCCACCGCCGTGTTCTGCGTCTGGGTGACGTCGTCGGGCGTGCCGAACAGCGTGTCCGTGCCGGCGGAGACCAGCGTCACCAGGACGCCGGCGAGCTTGGTATCGAGCACTGGATTGAAAGTGGTAGGCGCGGGGCCGAACGATTGCCACACAGTGCCAGAAACCGGCGATGTCGCCGGTCCGGATGGGATATAAGTGTAGGTGACCGTCGCGGTGGCACCGGCCTGGGTGGAGTAGAAGGAAACGACGTTGCCAGACCCGGTTGTCACGGAGATGCCGGTCGCGCTGAACGGCATCGAGACTGTGCCGGTGCCGGTGAATGCCGCCAGGGTGGGCGCATCCGTGAGCACCGCGGAGGACGTGGATTGGGTGCCATTCTGGCCGGCGATCGTGATGCCCGAGGTGCCGCCGAAGTCGAGCACGCTATCATCGGCGGCCGCGTTGAACGTGGCCTGCACCAGCGGGAAGACCTGCGCCACCAAGGCGCCACCGAGCGCGCTCGGGAGACTCAACTGTTCATCCGCTTTCAGGTTCAACGTGAGCGTCGCAGCAGTACCGATGTTCTCTGCTCGGCTAGTGCCCGACACCGACCCGTCGAGCGTAAACTTGACCGATGTGAGGGTACCCAGCGCCGGGTCGAACTGTGGCAAAAGTAATGGCGTGTTGAAGTTGGTATTCTGACTCGGCTTCGTGACACTCGCGGTCGTCGTCAGGTCCAGCACCGAGGTGAAAGCCGAACGGGCCGCCTCGGAGAATGGAACAGTGGAGTCGATCGTCCCGACGACCCGCTCAAGCACCCAATTGCCGCCGAGGGCGGCACTGCCGGTAGCATCCGTCGATGCAGCAACGCTGGCTCCGGTCAGTGCGCGGACATTGTCGACGAACGCGGCGCCGGCGGCCCCGGCGCCGGCATCGCAGCCCCAGAAGCGTATCTGCGCACCCTCGGCCAGGTGCCCCTGCCAACCGGTGATCTCGCCGGCGTGCGTCATCAGCGCGGCACTGTCGACGGTCGTGGCGCCAAGAGAAATCTTGCCGGCGCCACCATAGGTCAGAAAATCCACGCTGCGCACATTGGCGAGCCCGGCCAACGTATCGCTGACCTGGGTCAGTCCATCCTTCGAAGGATCAATCTGCACCACCAGAGTCCCCGCCGGTGTACCGGCGGCCAGGGTTCTCCAGTTGCTGACCCGCGGATCGACGAACAGGACGGACGTCGCGGCAGGTGCCGCATCCGTCGCGGGAAGGCCGAGGTCCGCAGCATCAGCCGCGATCGCAACCGGCCGGGCGAGCGAAACCGGCGAGCGCTGGGGATCGCTGTGATGGCGATCGGCATCGAAACTGCCGGTTGACCTTGCCGTCACGGCAATGCTGGCATCGAACAGGAAACGGGGCTCAAGGATTTGGCGCATTTTGGGGCGACTCGTTTCGGATGCGCCGGACGGGCAGTCAGCCGGCCAACCTTCCTTAATGTAACTCATTCGTTAATTCTAGATGCTATTCGCTCGCGGGGCGGCCGGTAGCGCAATTTTCATCTCTTTTTTTGTCAATTTATGCGTAATTGCGTCCCGACCCGCGCGCCGCGCCGCGCGTCGCTGCGATTGGGCACTCGATTCAGGCACGATATCGCGGCGCTCATCGGCCCGCCGTTCCTGGTCCGCCACAAGAGTTTATTTTTACACCGTCCTGGCACTCTCCGCCCGAGAGTGCTAGACAGCCACATCGGCGGTGGCGCGATGGCAGGATCGCGCGATGCGGGCCGAGGCCCTCGTGGCCTGCCGCATCAGGAGAAGCGCCATGAAATTCCGCCCGCTGCATGACCGGGTCGTCGTCCGTCGGCTGAACGCCGAGGAAAAGACCGCCGGCGGCATCATCATCCCCGATACCGCGCAGGAAAAGCCGATGGAGGGTGAAATCGTCGCCGCCGGCCCCGGCGCGCGCAACGAGCTGGGGGCCATCGTCGCCCTCGACGTGAAGGCAGGCGATCGCGTCCTGTTCGGCAAGTGGTCCGGCACGGAAGTGAAGATCGACGGCGCCGAGCTGCTCATCATGAAAGAGAGCGATATTCTCGGCGTGATCGCCGCAGCGGAACCTGCCAAGCCGACTGCTGCCAAGCCCGCCGCGAAAACCGCCAAGGCGTAGCGACTGCGCCGCGCGGCACCCGCCGCGCGGGCCTCCTTCGCCTGACATAATTGAAAGTACCAAACACATGGCTGCCAAGGACGTACGTTTCGGTAGTGATGCTCGTGGGCGCATGCTCGCCGGTGTCGAACTGCTCGCCCACGCGGTGATGGTCACCCTCGGCCCCAAGGGCCGCAACGTGGTGATCGACAAGAGCTATGGTGCGCCGCGCATCACCAAGGACGGCGTGACCGTCGCCAAGGAAATCGACCTCACCTGCAAGTTCGAGAACATGGGCGCCCAGATGGTGCGCGAAGTGGCCTCGAAGACCAACGACATCGCCGGTGACGGCACCACCACGGCCATCGTGCTGGCCCACGCGATCGTCCGCGAGGGCGTCAAGGCGGTCGCCGCCGGGATGAACCCGATGGACCTCAAGCGCGGCGTCGACAAGGCGGTCGTCGCCCTGGTCGAGGAGCTTGCCAAGCGCTCCAAGAAGATCACCACCCAGGCGGAAACCGCCCAGGTCGGCACCATCTCCGCCAACGGCGAAGCCGATATCGGCAAGATGATCGCCCAGGCCATGCAGAAGGTCGGCAACGAGGGTGTCATCACCGTCGAGGAAGCCAAGGGCATGGAGACCGAACTCGACGTCGTCGAGGGCATGCAGTTCGACCGCGGCTACATGTCGCCGTACTTCATCACCAACGCCGAGAAGATGAATGTCGACCTTGACCAGGCCTACATCCTCATCCACGAGAAGAAGCTCTCCAGCCTGCAAACCCTGCTGCCGCTGCTCGAAAGCGTGGTCCAGGCCGGCAAGCCGCTGCTGATCATCGCCGAGGACGTCGAAGGCGAGGCCCTCGCCACGCTCGTGGTCAACAAGCTGCGCGGCGGCCTCAAGGTCGCGGCCGTGAAGGCGCCCGGCTTCGGCGATCGTCGCAAGGCGATGCTGGAAGACATCGCGACCCTCACCGGCGGCCAGGTCATCAGCGAGGATCTCGGCATCAAGCTCGAGAGCGTCACCCTCGAGATGCTCGGCAAGGCCAAGAAGATCCTCATCGACAAGGACAACACCACCATCGTCGAGGGCGCCGGCAAGAAGGCCGACATCCAGGCCCGGGTCGCCCAGATCCGCGCCCAGGTCGAGGAAACCACCTCCGACTACGATCGCGAGAAGCTGCAGGAACGCCTCGCCAAGCTCGCCGGTGGCGTCGCCATCATCAAGGTCGGCGGCTCGACCGAGGTCGAGGTGAAGGAGCGCAAGGACCGCGTTGACGACGCGCTGCACGCCACGCGCGCGGCCGTTGAGGAAGGCATTGTTCCCGGCGGCGGTGTCGCACTCGCGCGCGCCAGCATGGTCCTCGCCAAGCTGAAGGGCGACAACGAGGATCAGCGGCACGGCATCGAGATCGTCCGCAAGGCGGTGCTGATGCCGATGCGCCAGATCGCCACCAATGCCGGCGAAGACGGCGCCGTGATCTCCGGCAAGGTGCTGGAGAACAGCGACTACAACTGGGGCTTCGACGCCCAGAGCGGCACCTACGTCAACATGGTCAAGGCCGGCATCATCGACCCGACCAAGGTCGTGCGGGCCGCCTTGCAGAACGCCGCCTCGGTGGGCTCGCTGCTCATCACCACCCAGGCGATGATCGCCGATCGCGTCGAGCCGGCCGAGCCGGCGCGCGACTGATCCCCTCCCCTCCGGTGCCGTTCGCGGCGCCGGAGGGAGCTATCTACCAGGTATGCTCGGCTTCGTGCGGCGGATGGGCGAGGCGCAAAGCCTCGTCCCACCGCAGCAGCGCATCCGGCGAGGGGTGCTCGCCGAGCAGGCCGGCGCGGTTCGCCGCGGAGGCCGAATCGCGGCCGAACACCAGCGCGGCCAGCGTGTCGGGCGTGAGGGTGAAGTCAACCGATTGCCCGTCGATGCGGGTGGCAAGCCCGCCCTCGGGCGAGGTCGCGAGGCGCCAGCTTCCGTTGTTCCATGGGCAGAATTCATCCCGCAGCCCGAAGCGCAGCTCCGTCGCCACCGCGTAGGGGCGCTGCGCCAGAGCGGCGGCAACCGAGACAAGGCGGATCATGATGCCGTCCCGCACGGACTGGTTCAGCCGGCGCGGTTCGGCGAGCATCAACGGCAGCGGGTCATCCGGCGGCGCATTATCCCAGACCACTTCGTCGACATTGTCGTAGCCGCCGAGCACCGCCCACAGCGCCTGATGGGCCGCGGGGGTGAGGGCGAAGAAATCGGTGACGCGCAGCCGCCTCGCGCCGTCGGGCTCACGGCCATGGCTGAAGACGACATGGCCAAAGGCGAGACCCGCCTCCTCGTAGACCAGCACCACCTGCTGATGCCCCTGCGGCGGTTCCTGCAATGCGCCGGCCTGCCACATCGCCCGTCCACGATGCACGAGAGCAGTGCGGTCCTCCCGGTAGCGGCGGTAGATGTCGACGAGAACGCCGAACTCCGCAGCCGGATCGATCTCCCGCACCCGCCCTGGCAGTGCGACGGGATGGTGAAAGCGGATGTCGCGCGGCTCCACCCGGTAGGTGTGCCGTAGGCTGACCGAGCCATAGCCGTAGCGCTGGTAGATCGCCACCCAAGCCGGGTGCAGCCCGGCG
>JAPLOH010000169.1 GCA_026400845.1 Alphaproteobacteria bacterium | reverse complement strand
GCGATGGCGCGTTCGCCGGCGGAGCGCCCGATGGTGGCGGCGTCCTCGAGGTCGGCGTAGTGCACGGTCGAGGTATAGTCGTAGTCCCGCTGCATCCCGGTGCCGCTGCCGGCGAGCGCGGTCGCCGAGAGCGAGTGGCTGGTGCGGCCGTAGCGCCCGGCGAACCCGGCCGATGTGACCAGGGTGACTTCGGTGCGGCCCAGCCACTCGCTCTCGGCGACCGCGCTCGCCGGCAGCGGCACCGGGATGCAGCGGGACTACGACTATACCTCGACCGTGCACTACGCCGACCTCGAGGACGCCGCCACCATCGGGCGCTCCGCCGGCGAACGCGCCATCGCCACCGCGCGTTCGGCGAGCGCGGCAAACCCTGACGGGTCGGCAGTGGAGGAGGCGGCGATCGCGGCGCACTGCCCGACGAAGACGCGCAGGCCGAGATCGCGGCCCTCTGCGCGTTCGAGATGCTCGATCTTGCCGAGCCGGCGCTGCACCGAGAGCGAGGTGCCGGAGACCAGCACCGCATCGGCGGCGTCGGCTCCGGCGGCGCGGGCTTTTGCGATCAGATCGGCCAGCAGATCGAGCGTGTTCATCGCGGCCTCACGCGGCCAGGCGGTCGGCGATGTCGGCGAGCGAGGGCACCCGGTCGGCCGGGCCCATGGCCGCCAGCGTCGGCGCGGCGCGGAAGATGCGGCGCGCCGCGCGTTCGACGCCTTCGATGGTCACCGCCTCGATCCTGGCCACCGTCTCCGCCGTCGGCACCACCCGGCCGAAGACCTGCACCTGGCGGGCAAGCTGCTCGCAGCGGCTGCCGGTGCTTTCCAGCGACATCAGCAGGCTGGCCTTCACCTGGGCGCGGGCGCGTTGGAGCTCGGCGGCATGGACCTCGGACTGCACCTTGCGCAGCTCCTCCAGCACCACCGGCATCAATTCGGCCGCCTCGCTTTCGCCGGTGCCGGCGTAGATGCCGAACAACCCGCAATCAACGTGTGGCGCGTTGAAGGAATAGACCGAATAGACCAGCCCGCGCTTTTCGCGCACCTCCTGGAACAGCCGCGAGGACATGCCGCCGCCGAGCAGGGTGGAGAGCAGCAGGCTCGGGTAGTAGTCGACGTCGTCATAGGCGACCGAGGGGAAGCCGAGCACGATGTGCACCTGGTCGAGGTCGCGGCCCTCGCGGAATTCGCCGCCGCCATAGATGCCGGGCAGCGCCGGGGGAGCCGGCTCGTGCGGCAGATCGGCGAAATGGCGTTGCACGAGGGCGAGAAATTCCTCGTGATCGATGTTGCCGGCGGCCGCGACAACGGTGTTGGTGTGGGCGTAGTGGCGGCGCATGTAGGTGGTCAGCACGTCGCGCTTCATGGTGCGGATGCGCTTCTCGGTGCCGAGCACCGGGCGGCCCATGGGCTGGCCGGGGAAAGCGGTCTCCTGGAAATGGTCGAAGATGATGTCGTCGGGGGTGTCGTTGGCCTGGCCGATCTCCTGCAGGATGACGCCGCGCTCGCGCTCCAGCTCGTCGGGGTCGAAGGTGGAGTGGGTGAGGATGTCACCGATGATGTCGGTGCCGAGCGCCACGTCCTCTTTCAGCACCTTGACGTAGAAGGCGGTCTGCTCGCGGGCGGTATAGGCGTTGATGTGTCCGCCCACCGCCTCTACTTCCTCGGCGATTTGCGTGGCGGTGCGCCGTTCGGTGCCCTTGAAGGCCATGTGTTCGAGGAAATGCGACACCCCGTTTTCGTCGGCCGTTTCGTGGCGGGTGCCGGCGGCGACATAGGCGCCGAGCGAGACGGTCTCGACGCGGTCCATCCGTTCGGTGACGACGGTGAGCCCCTGGGGAAGCCGGGTCAGGCGGATAGCGGGGTTGGTTTCGGTCATGCGGCGTTCCTGTGGGCCAGCGCCCGCACCTTCGCCTGGACGGCGGCGATATCGGGGGCGCAGACGGTGAAGCTCTCCGGCCTGTCATACAGGTCCGCGAGGCGGGGCGGCAGGGGGGGGCGGAGGCCGGTGGCCCGCTCCATCGCGTCGGGGAACTTGGCGGGATGGGCGGTGGCCATCGCAACCATCGGCACGCCCGGCTCGGCGAAATGTCGCCCGGCGGCGAGGCCGATGGCGCTATGCGGGTCGGCGAGGTAGCCGCTTTCGCGGTGCAGCCGGGCGATTTCGGCCAGCGTTCCCGGGTCATCGAGCGTGAAGCCGCGGAACAGCGATGTGGCACGGGTCCAGGCGGCATCGGGCACCGGCATGCGGCCCTCGGCGCGGAAGCGGGCCATCACGGCGGCGGTGGCAGCACCGTCATGCTCCAGCAGTTCGAACAGCAGGCGCTCGAAGTTGGAGCTGACCTGGATGTCCATGCTCGGCGACAGCGACGGCTCGACCGGGGCCATCGACATGTCGTTTCCCGCCAGGAAGCGGGAGAGGATGTTGTTGCGGTTGGAGCCGATCACCAGCGTCCTGATCGGCAGACCCATGCGCCGCGCCGCCCAGGCAGCCAGCACATTGCCGAAATTGCCGGTAGGCACAGCGAAGGAGACCTCGCGATCCGGCGCACCGAGGGCCAGCGCCGAGGCGACGTAATAGGGGATCTGCGCGGCGACGCGGGCCCAGTTGATGGAGTTCACCGCCGAAAGCTGCATCTCCGCGCGGAACGGCGCATCGGCGAACAGCGCCTTCACCATGTCCTGGCAGTCGTCGAAAGTGCCTTCGAGCGCAACATTGCTGACGTTGGGGGCCAGAACGGTGGTCATCTGCCGGCGCTGCACCTCGCTGGTGCGGTTATACGGATGCAGGATCACGATATCCACCCGTTCGCGCCCGGCGCAGGCCTCGATTGCCGCCGAGCCGGTATCGCCGGAGGTGGCGCCGACGATGGTCACCCGCGTGTCCTGTACTTCCAGCACATGGTCGAACAGCCGCCCGAGCAGCTGCATCGCCATGTCCTTGAAGGCCAACGTCGGGCCGTGGAACAGCTCCTGCGCCCAGAGATTCGCCTCGATCTGCACCAGCGGCACCACGGCGGCATGGCCGAAACCGGCATAGGCCTCGCCGCACAGCGCCTGCAGCGTGGCGAAAGGGATGGAGTCGCCGACGAAGGGGTGCATGACCCGCGCGGCGAGCCCGCGCAGCGCGCGCCAGTCTGCCGCGCCGAACTGCAGCCAGGTTTCGGGCACGAACAGCCCGCCATCCTCTGCAAGCCCGGCGAGCAGGACGCCAGTGAAATTGCGCGGCGCGGCGGCGCCGCGGGTCGAGATGTAACGCATGGATGTCAGCCAGATGGTAAGGCGCGCCTTGTCGGGCAAGAGCGCGGCATAATCAATGCCGCTGGCTCGCGGCCGGAGTCACGCAGCGCTGAGCAGGGGCTTCAGCCGGTCGGTCTTGGCATCCTTGCCCAGGCGATGGCGGATGGCTCTGGCCACGGCCGCCGCATCGGCGCGTTCCACAGTCGACATGCCGGGCAGCAGCGTCTCGGTGAAATCCACCAGCCATGGCCACATGCGCCTGAAGGTAGCCCCCCCCGGATCGTCGTAGCCCTTGACCACGCGGTCGATCCATTTGAGCGCGAAGCTGCGTTCGGCGGCGGTGCCCTTATTGTTGATGCCGTCGATCACATGGACGAACACATGGTCCCACCGCGCGGCGATGAAGCTGGTGAGATCGCCGCGGATTTCGCTCGGGACCGAGAAGGAGCGGCTGCGCATGAACTGGTCGAGTTCATGGCCGCCGATATTCTTGAGAAACATGTCGAAGCGCCCGGCGCGCGATGGCGAGTCGGGTGGGGTCGCGCCGCGGAACAGGTCCCGCTTGAAACGCTCGATCACCGGGGCGGCGGGAGCACTGCCTTGGATATATTCGATCAGCCGCCCGAAGAGCGCGGGATCGTCGAAGAAGAACGAATCATAGTCGATGAGGCGGAGCGCCTGCTTGGTCTCGGCGAGGCGCGAGACGCCGATCAGCCACTCGAGCAACGCGAAATACCCGGTCCGCCCCGGCAGCCAGCGGT
The DNA here is from genome assembly GCA_026400845.1 of Alphaproteobacteria bacterium. Lineage (GTDB taxonomy): Bacteria > Pseudomonadota > Alphaproteobacteria > Acetobacterales > Acetobacteraceae > CAIYPH01. The sequence goes on along the minus strand of JAPLOH010000169.1, from coordinate 10,495 downwards.
CCTTCTCGTTGCGGGCCCGCCGGTCCCAAGAGTCGGCGATCTGGTGCGCGGGACGATAGATGTAGAGGCCCTTGGCGTCGGGAATCTCGCGATGGAGCCGCTCCATGATCAGGAAGTGGATCGGCTCCTTGTTGCCGTAGACGAGGTCGCTTGTGACCGCGAGTTTGCGCTTCACCTCGGCGACCACGCGGGTGAGCTTTTCCGGGTTGTTGTTCGAGTTTTCAGCGTCGTAGAAGGCTTCAGGCACGAAGACCTTCGAGAAATCGATCCGGCGCTGCTGAAAATACTCGTGCGCGCAGAAGCAGCGCGGATCGAGGTTGATCGCCTCGGCAAGTGCGGTGGTGCCGGAACGGGCGATGCCGAGCACCACAAAATCCAATGTTCGCTGGTTGGGCATTGCAAATCCTCCGGAGAAAATCTTTATCTGCTACGGGTTGAAATGGAAATACGTGACTCGAATCGGTCGGCTGAATTCCATCGTTGGATGGCGCCGAGTGCAGGCTGGCCGGGATGAAGGTCATTGCCGATTACGACGGACTTGGCTGCCGACCTGAGGTCGCGTCCCGCCCGCAGGTTCCGCACGTCATCACCACCTGGATAGGAGATGCCGGTGGCCGACTGCGATTGCCGCAGCGCCGGGAGGCACGCCTGGATAGCCACGGTCCCGGTCTGGTCTGCTCCGAGATATCGTACGCCCCGCATCAGTCACTCACTCCGATCAATACCAGCACATGCCAAGCGCAGGGCGCCGTTGTGCAGAATGATCCCGTCACCGTCAAATCAACCAACTGCGACAATGCCTCTGCCGGATCTACCCGCATGCCGGGTAATTTATCGATATGTTCCCTGCACCGCGATTTCGCGTCAACCGAACCGCAGCGCCGCGGCCCCCAAGGCGATGACCGCCACTGCCGCCCAGCCGCGCCGCCCCGGCCGTTCGCCGAGGAACAGCCAGGCGAAGGCGACGCCGAACAGCATCGCGGTCTCCCGCACAGCCGCCACTGGGGCGATCGGCGCGATCGTCATCGCCCACAGCGCGATCGCGTAGGCCGCCATCGAACAGCCCCCGCCACCGAGGCCGCGCAGCACTTCCCGCCCACTCGGCAGGACAATCCGCCGGCCGCGCAGCAGCCACAACAGGCTCGGCACCAGCGACAGCGGCTCCACCCACAGCGTGTAAGCGACCGGGGAGCCCGAGGCGCGCGCCCCCAGCGCGTCGTTCAGCGTATAGGCGGCGATCACCAGGGAGTTGGCGAGCGCGAATGGGATTGCTGCCGTCTCTCCGGGCTCCCCGCTGCGCCTGGCCATCAGTACCACGCCGGTGGAAATGCCGAAAATCCCCGCCCAGCCCCAAGGTGACAAGGTCTCACCGAGTAGCGTCACGGTGAAACAGGCGGTCAGCACCGGGGCGGTTCCGCGCATCAGCGGATAGGCCAGTGACACGCCGCCCCGGCTGTAGGCCTCGCCGATGAGGATGAAATACAGCACGTGCAGTACGCCGGAGGCGCCGAGATAAGGCCAACTCTCCCGTGCCGGAGGCGTCAGGAACGGCAGCACCAGTGCGCAGATCACCGCGGCCCCCACCACCACCAGCGCCATCTCGCGCCGCCGGTCGCGCTGCGCCCGAATGGCGACGTTCCAGCCGGCATGGAGCACCGCACTGCCAAGCACCGCAGCCAGCGCGATCGGTGAGAGTGTCATCATACTGTCATGATGACGCCCCGGGGGCCGCGCCACCAGTCGGATGATCCACTCGGGTTGTGGAGAACCCGCCCGCTAGCTCACCCGACGCTCAGCCGCCCCCGCATATGCATGTGGATCGCACAGCGATACGGAAATTCACCCGCCACCGGAAACTGCCGCGTGTAGCTGTCGCCGGGGAACAGCACGCTCGAACGGAACAAATGCGGATGCGCGGCATGGACCACGCCATACGGCACATCATCGAGGTTCACCCAGCGCACCCACGCCCCCACCGCGATCCACAGGGTCGCCGGCTCGAACGCGTAGTCCCGGATCCCCACCACCGCCACATCCCGGTCGAGCCGCAAGCCGTCGGACATGGCGATGGGGACCACCATGGACAGAAAACCCCGTCGGCTCGGTCGTGCGATGCTGCTCACTCCCGGTAGACCCGTGAGCGGGCCGGTTTATTCTCCCCGCTCCTCCGCGCCCGACGCAAGTCTGCCCATCACCCCACGGCGTGCCCGCCGATCAGTGCACCCGGCCGGATTGGTGGGGGCTGTCGAGGCTGAAAGCGGGGATCGTCACGTCGAACTTCGCCCCGCTGCCGGGTTGGATCACGTGATACTGCCCATGCATGATGCCCGATGGCACCGTGAGCGGCGTGCCGGAAGTGTATTCGAACATCCCCCCCGGCGCGATCACCGGGGTCTGCCCGATCACCCCCTCGCCATGCACCCGCTGGGTCCGCCCGGCGGCATCGGTGATCAGCCAGGTCCGCGCCAGCACCTGCACGGCGGCCTCGCCTTCATTAGCGATGCGCACCCGATAGGCCCAGAAAAACTGGCTCTCATCCGGCTTGGAACGGTCCGGCAAATAGAACGCCCGCACCGATACCCGCACCCCGTTGGTCGTCGCTGTGAAATCCTCGCTCATCCCGGCCCTTCCTCGCGCCAACCACTGAACGCGAGGAAGCGGCCAATGTCCAGCATTCAGCGCGAAATAGCCGCCAGCCCGGCCGCCAGGTCCTCCTTCACGTCCTCGACATCCTCGAGCCCGACCGAAAGCCGGATCACCCCGTCGGTGATGCCGAGCTTGGCGCGCTCCTCGGCGCCGATCCGCATGTGTGTGGTGGTCGCCGGATGGGTGGCGAGCGACTTCGAATCGCCGAGATTGTTGGACACCTTGATCAGCCGGAACGCGTTCATCGCCTTGAACGCCGCCGCCTTGCCGCCCTTCACCTCGAAGGTCACCAGCGTACCCCCGGCACTCATCTGCGCCATCGCCAGATCGCGCTGCGGATGGTCGGCGCGCGTCGGATACCAAACCCGCGCAATCTCCGGTTGCACCGCCAGGAAATCCGCCACCGCCGAGGCATTGCGGCACCCGGCATCCACCCGCAGAGCCAAGGTCTCGATCCCCTTCAGCAGCAGCCAGGCGTTGAACGGCGAAATCGACGGACCGGTGTTGCGGATGAACGGCACCAGCGTGTCCTCCACCCATTTCTTGCGCCCCAGCACGGCGCCGCCCAGCACGCGGCCCTGGCCGTCGATATGCTTGGTGCAGGAATACACCACCACGTCAGCGCCGAGGTCGAACGGCTTCTGCAGCAGCGGCGTCGCGAACACGTTGTCCACCACCACAATCGCCCCGGCCGCATGGGCGAGATCGGCCACCGCCTTGAGATCGACAATGTCGAGCATCGGGTTGGACGGCGATTCGAGCAGCACCAGATTGGCCGGGCTCGCCAGCGCCACCCGCCACTGCTCCATGTCCGCCCCATCGACGAACTCGGTCCTGATCCCGTAGCGCGGCAGCAGGGTGGAGACGATCCAATGGCAAGACCCGAACAACGCGCGGGACGCCACCACCCGGTCCCCGGTTTTCAAATGGCAGAGCAGCGCCGAATGCACCGCCGCCATCCCCGTCGCGGTGGCCCGGCACGCCTCGGCGCCCTCGACCAAGGCAAGCCGGTTCTCCAGCATCGAAACCGTCGGGTTGCCGAAGCGCGAATACTGGTAGTGCTGCACCTCGTTCTTGAACGTGGCCTCCGCCTGCTCGGCATCGTCATAAACGAAACCCGACGTGAGATAGAGCGCCTCGGCCGTCTCGCCGAACTGGGAACGTTCGACGCCACCCTGCACGAGCAAAGTGGCGGGGCGGTAGCGAGGATCATGCGTGGTCATTGAGGGTGGCCCTTCATAGCTGGGCCGGCCATTGGATCAGCGGAGCGACGGACCCATTCCGTACAGTTCCCCGCTGGCCTCTTTAGCGCGCTTGTTTCACCTCGCCGCAATCCGGCCGGACAAATCACGAGGGCCCGCCACGGCGGAACGGGTCGGACCCTAGGAGCGAGGGCGCGGTGCGTCAATGGGGGGAAGGAAGCACTTCTTTGTTGGTTGGTGGGCTCAAGTTTTGGAGCGAACCGCGTGTGGTGACCCAATAGGATACACGACCTGGCGGATCTGCCTGGGATTGACCAAGGAGCGATCGCGCTCCTTGCCGATATAGACCGTGTCTTCCTCGGTCTCCGCCCATCGCTTCTTGCGGGTTTGCCGGGCCCGGTGTTCGGGCAGTATCCGTTCCTGAAGAAGCTCTACGCCGACGGCGGCTATCAGGGACCGAACTTCCGCAACGGGCTACACCGGGTTCTCTGCTCGGCCGAAGTAGAGATCGTCAAGCGATCCGACCAGGCGAAGGGCTTTCTGGCGCTGCCCAAGCGCTGGATCTTCGAACGCCCCATCTCCCGGCGCAACCGATGCCGCGGGCTCTCCAAGGATTGGAAGTGCCTCAAGCACCTCGCGGGCCATGGCGTGCTGCCCCTTGCGATGCCCGGTCAGCACCTCGGTGGCATAGCCGACGAACAGCCGGATCCGATTGCCCGCCCGCTGCCTCATGTCGCGTGCCTCGTTGACCCGCAGACACCACAGGAACACCGAGCGTTTCGACTTGGCACGGAGGATGAAAGCCAGGCCGCCGGCGGCCATCATCTCCTGCGTCGTCACCCGCACGCGGCCACGCGAGCCGGCACTGCGCCGACCACCGCGGGCGTTGTAGGCGGTGGGGAGAGCGAGATATTTGCAGGTGCTGGCACGCGCCGTGCGGGCGCATTGGGGAATTGAGAACCAACTGCACTGGGTGCTCGATGTCGTCTTCCATGACGACCTGATGCGCCTGCGCACCGAGCACGGACCAAAGAACATGGCCACCATCAAGCACATGGCCATGAACCTGATCCGCTCGGCCACAGGAAAAGACAGCCTGAAAGTCCGACGCAAGGCCGCAGGTTGGAGCCAGATTACCTCCGGGCTCTCATCACAAGAAACACACTCTGACGTTCAAGCGATTCCCCTGTCGACTACGCCCCATCCTCCACCACGAACCGCGCCGCCAATTGCCGGTCATAGCCACGGCTCGCCGCCAGCAGCCCGGTCGCATAGTCCGTCACGGTCCGCCCCGCCGCGAGTGCGGCGACATCGAGTTCCTCCACGATCCGCCCCTGCATCATCACCGCGAGCCGGTCGCACATATGCGCGACCACCGCGAGATCATGGCTCACCAGAATGCAGGTCAATCCCCGCGCCCGGCGCATATCCGTGAGCAGATTGAGGATTTCTGCCTGAACCGACACATCGAGTGCACTGGTCGGCTCATCCAGCAGCAGCACCCGTGGCTCCAGGATCAACGCCCGCGCAATCGCCAGGCGCTGCCGCTGCCCGCCCGAGAGTTGGTGCGGATAGCGATAGCGGAACGCGGGCCCCAGCCCCACCTGCTCTAGCACCTCGACGATCCGGCGGTCCCGGTCCCCGATCCCATGGATCGCCAGCGGCTCGCCCAGCGTAGTGTTGACGGTATGGCGCGGATGCAGCGAGCCGAACGGGTCCTGGAACACCATCTGCACCCGCCGGAAAAACCCCCGGTCCGGCGGCCGCGCCAGCGCCACGCCGCCAAACGAAATCCCCCCGCTCCACTCCGGATTGAGCCCGCACAACGCCCGCAGCACCGTCGACTTGCCACAGCCGGACTCGCCCACCAACCCGAACGTCTCCCCCTCGCGCACCCCGAACGACACGCCATCCACCGCATGCACCAGGCTCGCCCCGCGCCCGAAGCTGACCCGCAGATCGGCCACCTCGATCATCGATCCTTCAGCCATCGAGCCACGCCGGATCGCGCTGCAACACCGCCAGCCGCTCCCGCCGCGCCTCGATCCGCGGCAGCGAGGCCAGCAGCCCCCGCGTATATGGATGCCGCGCCGCCGCGAGTTCCTCGGCCCGGCACTCCTCCACGATCCGACCGGAATACATGATCAGCACCCTGTCACAGAAACTCGCGACCAGATTGAGATCATGGCTGATGAAAATCAGCCCCAGCCCGCGGCTCGTCACCAGTTCATCCAGAATCGCCAGCACCTGCATCCGCACGGTGACATCGAGCGCGCTGGTCGGCTCGTCCGCGATCATCAAATCCGGCTCCGGCAGCAGCATCATCGCGATCATGATCCGCTGCCCCATGCCACCGGATACCTCATGCGGATACAAATCATAGACCCGCTGCGGATTGCGAATGCGCACTGCCTCCAGCATCGCCAGCACCTGCTCGCGCCGCACTGCTGCCGACAGCCCGCGCCCATCCAGCGCCTCTCCGATCTGCTCGCCCACTCGCATCACCGGATCGAGCGCATAGCGCGGGTCCTGCATGATCATCCCGATCCGCCGCCCCCGCACTTTCAACATCGCAGTCTCCGACGCCCCCGCGAGATCGACCCCCTGGAATTCCATCCGCCGCGCCGCCACCGTCGCATTCGGCGCCGTCAGCCGCAGGATCGCCCGCCCCACGGTCGACTTTCCGGATCCAGATTCGCCCACGATCCCCACCTTCTCCCGCCCCACCGTGAAGCTCACCCCGCGCACCGCATGCACCATCCGCTGCGGCGTACGAAACCGGACATGCAGATCGTCGACAAAAAGCTGAGGATCGCTCATTCGCTGCGCGGGTCCAGCACGTCGCGCAACCCGTCGCCGAACAAATTGAACGCCAGCGACGTTATCAAAATCGCAATCCCCGGCACCGCCGCGATCCACCAGGCCCCCAGCATATTCTGCCGCCCGGTCGACAACATCGCCCCCCATTCCGGCGTCGGCGGCTGCGCCCCGAGCCCGAGAAACCCCAGCCCGGCCGCGGTCAAAATAATCCCCGCCATATTGAGCGTGATCCGCACCACCACCGATGGCACGCACATCGGCACGATATGGCGCAGAATAATCCGCAACGGCCCCGCCCCCTGGATCCGCACGGCGGCAATGTAATCCGACGCCCGGATTGTCAGCGTCTCCGCCCGCGCCAGCCGCGCAATCGGCGGCCACGCCGTCAGCGCGATTGCAATCACCGCGTTCCCAATCCCCGGCCCCAACGCCGCAACAAACCCCAGCGCCAAAATCAGCCCCGGAAACGAGAGGAACATGTCATTGATCCGCATCAGCACGGTATCGGTCCACCCCCCGAAATACCCCGCCGTCGTCCCCACCGCGAGCCCGATGGGCGCGGCGATCACCGCCACCAACGTGCTGATGTAGATCGTAATCCGCGCCCCCCACACGATCCTCGCGAACAAGTCCCGCCCCAATTCATCCGTGCCGAACCAATGCTCCGCACTCGGTGACCGCAGCCGCAACGCCAAGCTCTGCTCGTTGTAGCCCACCGGCGCAATCACCGGCGCCAACGCCGCCACCAGCACCAGCCCCACCAGGATCAAGAACCCACCGAACGCCAACGGATTGGCCCGCAACCGCAGCCAGCCATAAAACGCCCGCTGCACCCGCGCATGCGCCGGCGACGTCGTCACCTCGGCCCGCAGCCATGTCCCCATCGCGCTCATCGCGTCCGCGGGTCCAGCAGCCGGTACAACGCATCGGCGATCAAATTCAAACTCACGAAAATTATCCCGATAATCAGCACGCACGCCAGCACGGCATTCATATCCCCCGCCAGCAGCCCCGACGTCAGATACCGCCCGAACCCCGGCCAGGCGAACACAGTCTCCGTCAGCACCGCCCCCTCCAGCAGAAACGCATAGGCCAGCGCGATCACAGTCAACAACTGCACCCGGATATTGCGAAACGCATGCCGCCGCACCACCCGCCAGCGCGACATCCCCTTGGCCCGCGCCGCAATGATGTAATCCTGCCCCAACTGCTCCAGCATGAAGCTGCGCGTCATTCGGCTGATATAGGCGAGCGAGGCATATCCCAGGATCGATCCGGGCAACACGATATGCCCGAACGCATTGGCAAACACCTCCCACTCCCCCTCCAGCGCCGCATCCAGCAAAATCAACCCGGTCCGCGGCTCGATAGAGTCGATAAACGCCACATCCAGCCGGCCAGGTCCCCCGACCCAGCGCAGCGTGGCATAGAACACGATCAACCCCATCAGCCCTAGCCAGAACGTCGGGCTGGAATAACCGAGCAGCCCCACGAACCGCGCGACATGATCGAGCAAACTGCCCCGGTACACCGCCGCCAGCACGCCCAACGGCACGCCCACCCCAACGCCAATGATGATCGCAAATGTCGCCAGCTCAATCGTGGCCGGAAACACCCGCCCCAGATCCACCGCCACCTTGTTGCCGGTGAACAGCGCGTCCCCGAACTCCCCGCTCAGCATGTCGCCCACGAACAGCAGGAACTGCATAGCCAGCGGCTTGTCGAGCCCGAGCCGGTGATAAACCATGTCGTAGGTGGCCTTGTCCGCCTGCTCGCCGACAATGGAAATCACCGGATCGATCGGCAGCAACCGCCCCATGAAAAAGGTGATGGCGAGCAGCCCGAACAGCGTCACCGCCACCGAGCCCACCTGCCACGCCGCCGCAAGCACCCAGCCCTGCGCCCCTCCCGCCCGTGCCACGCGCTACTTCGTCGCCGTGCGGTAAGCCACGTCGAACGGCGTGATAGCGAAGTCCTTGACCTCCTTGCGCAGCGCAATCGGCCGGATCGTCTGCACGATATACGCCATCGGCCCGCTCTTCATCATGTAGCGCTGGATCTCGTGATAGGCCGTGATCCGCTTGGCCGGATCACGCTCCATCTTCGCCGCATCGGCCATTTCGTTGACTTTCGCGTCGATCCACGACGACCGCCACGACGGGTACTGCGCCAGCTTCGCCTCCACCCGGTTGTCCGGGTTCACCGCATGGCGCGAAATCATCGAGTGCGCATCCGGATACCCGGCCCCCCAACCGATCAGCAGCACCTCGAACTCACGCGACCGCGCCCGGGTGAACAACTGCGCATCCGCCATCTGCTCCAGCTGCAATGTCACCCCGATCTTGGCCGCGTTGGACTGCACATGCTGCGCCACCGCCGGAGAGAAACTATTGGCCGACAGAATGAACTTCTTGGCGAACCCGTTCGGGAACCCCGCCTCCGTCAGCAGCGCCTTGGCCCGCTCCAGATCGAGCTTGAACGGCTGCCCATCCGCCGCATCGAGCGCGCCAAACGCGCCACGCGGCACCAGGCTCGCCCGCGGCGCCCCCTGATACTCCAGGATCGTCTTGGCCAGCCCGTCATAATCGATCAGATAGCGGAAAGCCTCGCGCACCTTCGGGTTGCCCAGGATCGGATCGAGTCCGTTGAACGCCAGATACGAGTAGCCATGCATCACGGTCTGCTCGATCGCCACCGTCGCCGCCACGTTCGCCGCCAGCGCCTTCAGGTCATCGGTGCCGAGCAGCCGGGCCACATCGATATCCCCCTGCTCCAGCAACAGCCGCTGCGCACCGGATTCCGGCACATGGCGAATTATCACCCGCCGCAGCTTAGCCTTCTCTCCATAATAATTGTCGTTGCGCTCCAGGATCACGACGTCGTTGGTGTTCCACCGCGTCACCCGATACGGCCCCACGCACACCGGCGCGGTCTTAAAGAACGCATTGCCGTAATCGCTCTTGCCCTCCGTCACCTTCGCGTTCTTGGTCCCCTCCTCGCGATCGAGGATGCCGGTCGAGCCGGAGGCAAACATCGCCGACAACAGCAGCCCCACCGGATACGGCCGATCCAGCTTGAAAGCCAACGTATGCTCGTCGGTCGCCTTGATGGTCGTCGCGATATTGTCCTTGTTGAAGCCCCACTCGGTGATATTGGCCGCATTGCCGAAGCCCAGCATCACCGCGCGATGCAGCGACCACTCCGCATCTTGCGCCGTCGCCTTCTTGCCCGACGGAAACTTGAGGTCGTCGCGCAACGTCATCGTCAGCGTCAGCCCATCCTCGGACACCGCCCATTTCGCCACCGTGCCAGGCACGATCTTCGAAGTGTCCTTGAGGTCGTAATTCACCATCGGCTCGCAGACATTGCGAATGATGTCGTTGCCGTTGACCTCGGCAATCTGTGCCGGATCGAACGTGATCAACGCATCCAGATTCCACGCCATCACCAAGGCATCGCGCGGCGTCGCCGCCTGCACCGCCCCGCCCATCAACGCCATCGTCCCGACAGCCGCCGCAACAATCCCGCGCATATCAAAAACCCCTCAATGAACTTACGTGGATGCTAGCGCGCCTTTCGCGGCTTGGCGACGGCAATCCCGCACCCAGGACAATTGGGCACAGTCATGTAGGCACCGCTGGCATAGGGCCTCGCGGCCCCAAGACCAAAGCCCGGAGGGGATGGCTCCCGGGAGGATTTTCCGACGCGGTGCCTGTGTGATTCCCTGGCTGGCGAACGTTGGAGTGTTGCCATGCCGCTCCCACACCGTACCGACTTCGATGCCGACGACCTGCGCACACCCGCTCGACGGAGCAAGGATGTGGCGC
>JAPLOH010000233.1 GCA_026400845.1 Alphaproteobacteria bacterium | reverse complement strand
CGGCGTCGACGACCTGCCGCATGTGCTGCGTCCCCGCGCCGCCGGGGGTACCCTCGAACGGGCGGGGATGGTGGAGGTGGTGTCCTGCCTGGAACGCGACGGCCGCCCGGTGTTCCGCGATTTGCGCTGGGGCGTCTACGTGGTGCTCGAAGCGCCCAACGACTATGCCGCCGCGTGTTTCGCCCAGTACGGTCTGAAAACCGACAGCACCGGGCGCTACGCCGCGATGTACAAGCCCTATCATTTGATCGGGCTGGAACTGAACATCTCCATCCTCTCCGCCGCCCTGCGCGGGGAAGCAACCGGCCAGCCTACCGGGTTTCGCGGCGACGTGGTCGCGGTGGCCAAGCGCGATTTGTCGCAGGGCGACATGCTCGACGGCGAGGGCGGCTACACCGTATGGGGCCGCCTGATGCCGGCCGCCGCCAGTCTCGCCGCCGATGCCCTGCCGATCGGCCTCGCCCATCGCGTCACCTTGCGCCGCCCGGTGAAGCAGGGCGCCATCGTCACCTGGAATGACGTCGTCGCCCCCACCGGCCCCGCCGTCGAGGCGCGCCGGGCGATGGAGCGGCTCAGCCTTGTCTGACCATCGACAATCCGCCGCCTTGCCGCGATGCACCTCGGGGAAAGGCATGTTCTGGTATTCCACCCGCTCATGCAGCAGCGCGAGCACCGCCCAATGGTCCTGCCGCGCCCGCACTACGCCGGGATCGTCGAATGGCAGGACGGCAAGGCGGTCGCCTGGCGCGACTATTTCGACCTCAAGACCCTCGAAGCGCCGCTTGCCGGTTAGATGGCGTAGGGGCCGAGTCGCGCCGCGAAACGGGCAATCGCCGCCTCGCCGAACGGCGTGACCTCCAGCGCCGGCGCGCGATCATACACCTTGGGGAGGCCCATGCGGGCGGCGACCAGGCGTTTGCCGTAACAGATCAGATGGTCGATCGACTGCATGACAAAGACGATCGCCGGCAGGATCTCGCGATAGATGCGCTCAGCCTCCGCCTCGTCGCCCCTGGCCATCGCCGCCCACAGCGCCACCTGGGCCTCGAAGCAATCGGGCGCCGGGATCAGACCAGCGCATCCGGCGCGGAAATTATCGGGCAGTTCGAGCCCGCCCCGGCCGTTGAGCACCGCGAGCTGACCGCCGGTCTCCTCCACCACCCGACGGATCAGCACCGCCGGCCCCTCGCCTTTCAGCACCCGGAAATTGGCATGCCGCCTTGCCAGTTCGGCGATCGCGGGGGGCGTGAGGCCGATGCCGATGTATTCCGGGGCGTTCTGGATCGCCATGGTGATCGGCGAGCGCTCCATCACAGTGCCGAAAAACGCCTGCAATTCCGCCTCCGTCATGCCCGGCGTGCGCGGCGGCTGCAGGATGGCGACCACCGCGCCATGGGCGGCGGCGTGGGCGACGGCCTCGATCTGCTCCTCCGGCGTGGAGCCGAAAATGGTGACCGCGAGCGGAATGCGCCCGGCGAGATCCTCGGCCGCCCATTCCACCACCTGGCGCCGCTCGGCCGGGCTCAGCTTGGCGACTTCGGTCGCGAGCCCCAGCACCGCCATCCCGGCGCCGCCACCCTGGACGCAGATCTCCGTCTGGCGGCGCATCAGCGCGCGGTCGAGCCGGTTACGGTCGTCGAAGAAGGCGTAAAGGATCGGCCAGATGCCGCTGATCGCATGTTCCATGACATCAAGGCTGCCGCCGAACCTTGCCGCACGTCAACGGCTGACGCGGAGATGGTTTGCCTGTACTATCGCGCCATGTTGACCGACCTGCCCAACGTCCTGACCCTCTCGCGCGTCGCCGCCATCCCGGTGGTGGTGGTGCTGGCGGCGATCCGCACGCCGAACACCGACGTCGCGGCGATGCTGGTATTCTCGATTGCCGGGATCACCGACTATTTCGACGGCAAGCTGGCGCGCGACCGGGCGCAGACCTCCGATCTCGGCCGCATGCTCGACCCCATCGCCGACAAGCTGCTGGTCGCCGCCGCACTGATGATGCTGGTGGGGCTGGAACGGCTGAGCCCGGCCGGGCTTTATCCAGCGATCATCATCATGCTCCGGGAAATCCTGGTCAGCGGCCTGCGTGAGTACCTCGCCGGCGTGCAGGTCGGCCTGCCGGTGACGCGGCTGGCGAAGTGGAAAACCGGCTTCCAGATGGGCGCGCTCGGCACGCTGTTGGCCGGCGATACCGGGGCGCAGGTGCTCTATCTCGGCTGGCTGCCGGTGCCGGCGATCGGCGAGGGCATGCTGTGGGTGGCCGCCCTGCTGACGCTGATGACCGGGTGGGACTATCTGACCGCCGGGCTGCGCCATGCCAGCGGCGCGAACGAAGCGGCGCGGGACTGAGCCGCCATGCAGATCCTCGGTCTCACCGGCTGGTCCGGCAGCGGCAAGACGACCCTGCTCGCGGCATTGCTGCCCCACTTCGTCGCGCGTGGCATCACGGTCTCGACCATCAAGCACGCCCATCATGGCTTCGACCTCGACCAGCCCGGCAAGGACAGCTGGCGCCACCGCCAGGCCGGTGCGCGCGAGGTGATGATCGCCTCATCCGTGCGCTGGGCACTGATGCACGAGCATAACGGGCCGGAGCCCGGCCTGCCCGAACTGCTGGCCCGCCTCGCGCCGGTGGATCTCGTGGTGGTCGAGGGTTTCAAGGCCAATCCGCACCCCAAGATCGAGGTCTTCCGCCCCTCGCTCGGCCGCGTGCCGCTGTGGCCCGGCCGCGACGACATCGTCGCCATCGCCACCGACGGGGAGGTCGCGGCGCCGGGCCGCGCGGTGCTGCCATTGAACGATCCGGCGGCGATCGCCACCTGGGCGGTTGACTATTTGCACTCTCATACTGCACTGCACACCAGACATTGAGTGTCCGCGCGCGCACGGGCACATTCAGGCTGCCGACCCCGAAAAGGATTCCCGATTGATGCGGCTCCTCGCTCCCCTTGGACTGCTCGTTCTGCTGACCGCCTGCGAGTCGGTGATTGAAACTGCGCCCACCCTGATCGGCAACCCCGCCGATGGTTGGCTGGATTACATCGGCAACACGATCACCTTCAGGAGCAATCCGAACCGGCCACAGCCCGAGAGCGACAATATCCGCCGGGTGATGGGCCAACCAGTGGACATCGAGCCGTTGACCAGCGAAACCGGCAATATCTGGCCGGCCCTGCCGAAGCGCGAGCCGACCGCGGTGGAGTTGGAGAAGGCGCCGCCCGCGAACGCCGATCCGGCCGTCAAGCCGGCGGCGATGGCCCCGACAGCCCAGCCTGCAGCCCCGATGCCGGTCGCCGCACCCGCTCCGGCGCCGACCATCCCGCCGGCCACTGCCATCACAAACGGTTCCGCGCTGCCCACCCCTTCCGGCAACGCGATCCTCACCTCCGGCGCCAACGGGGTGCTCACCTACACCCTGCCGAGCGGCGCCACCGGGCGGGCCATCAACAACGGCAATGGCACCATAACGCTGATCGGCGCGGACGGGCAGGTGATGTCCGTGCCGGCGCCGAAATAGCGCGGCACGCGCCGCGATGCGCGCCGTTGGAATTCGGATCCTGTATTTCGCCTGGCTGCGCGAGAAAATCGGTGTGGGCGAAGAGAGCCTGGATCTTCCGCCCGGCATCGATACCGTCGCCACGCTGACCGGTTGGCTCAAGACGCTGAGCCCTCGCCATGAGGCCGCGCTCTCGGCCAGCTCGACGGTGCGCTGCGCGGTCAACCAGGATTTCGCCGGCCCCGAGGCGCCGGTGCGCCCCGGTGACGAGGTCGCCTTCTTCCCACCGGTCACGGGCGGCTGAGGTGGCGACCATCCGCGTCCAAAGCGAACCGATCGACGTCGGCGCCGAGACCGCCGCCCTCACCGCCGGGCGCACCGATATCGGCGGTATCGGCAGTTTTCTCGGCACCGTGCGCGATACCGCGGGGGGACGACGGATCACCGCGATGTCGCTCGAACATTACCCGGGGATGACCGAGCGGGCACTGGCGGCAATCGCGGCCGAGGCCGAGGCGCGCTGGCCGCTGCTCGGCTGCACGGTGATCCATCGGGTCGGCCGGCTGCTGCCGGGCGAGACGATCGTGCTGGTGCTGGCGGCCTCGCCGCATCGCCACGCCGCGCTGGAAGCGACCGCCTTCCTGATCGACTGGCTCAAGACCAAGGCGCCGTTCTGGAAGAAGGAGAGCTTCGTCGAGGGTGACGCGGCCTGGGTCTCCGCCAAGGACGCAGACGACACCGCCGCCGCACGGTGGAGTGTGGCGGCGCGCTGATCCGCCCTCGCGTTCATCGGATATTCATCTTTCGGCGCAAGGCTCGGCATGGTCACAAAAGGTGCCACCATGTCCGCAGCCCTGCTCGCGCCGGAACGCCCGGCTGTCGTCCCCCTTGGAATCGATCGCCTGCTCGCCGCGCTGTCACTACATCGTGCCGGGCGCCTGCTGGAAGCCGAGGCCGGCTACCGCGCGTTCCTCGCCGAGGACGCGTCACACCCCACCGCCTTGCGCCTGCTCGGCATGCTGCTGAACGGGATGGGTCGCTACACCGAGGCGATCGCGATGCTGCGCGCCGCGATCGCGGCCAAGCCGGACGACCCCGATGGGCAAACGGCGCTCGGTGACGCATGTGCGGCCGCCGGTCAGGCGGAGGAGGCGATTGCCGCCTATCGCGCCGTGCTCGCGCAATTTCCGGCGCACAACGCTGCACGGGTCAATCTCGCCAACGTGCTGCTCGCCGTCGGTGATAGGGCAGGTGCCGTCGCGGAATGCCGGCTTGCCTTGGTCTCCGCCCCGCGCCTGCTGGCCGCCCATGTCACCATGGGCGCCGCCCTGCTCGGTGGCGGCAAGGTCGTCGAGGCCATCGGCGCCTATCGTACCGCGGTCGGGATCGATGATGCCTCCGGGGCCGCGCTCACCGGCTATGCCAACGCCTTGCTGCATGATCGCCGCGCCGTCGATGCGCTCGATGCCGCGACGCGGGCCTGCGCCTGCGTCGACACCGCGGAGGCCTGGTTCCTGCGCGGCGCCGCCGAGCGGGCCTTGCGCCAGTTCCCCACCGCCCTGCAATCGCTCGAACGCGCGGTCGGCCTCGCACCCAACCACGCCCAGGCGCTACTCGCGCTCGGCAATACCTGGGCCGACCTCGACGATCTCGACCGCGCCGATAACATGATCCGCCGCGCCATCGCCGCCGCGCCCGAGATGGCGGAAGCGCAAGCCAGCCTCGGCTATGTGCTCCAGGCCCAAGGAGACCTCTCGGGTGCCATCGCCGCCTGCGCGCGCGGCATTGCCCTGCGCCCGGATTTCGCCCGCGCCCACTGGAACCGCGCCACCGCCCTGCTCCTCGCCGGGGACCTGCCGGCCGGCTTCGCCGCCTATGAATGGCGCCGGCGGGACGCGTTGTTCGCCGCCGATTTCCGCCCCCCGGACAGCCCGGAGTGGCAGGGCGAGCCTCTTGCCGGGCGCCGCCTGCTCGTCATCGCCGAGCAGGGGTTCGGCGATGCGATCCAGTTCGCCCGGTTCATCCCGATGCTCGTGGCACTCGGGGCTGAGGTGGTGGTGAGTTGCCCTCCGCAATTGGCGAAGCTGTTCGCACGCCTGGAGGGCAATGCCAGTATCGCGCCATTTGGCGGACCATTGCCCGCGCATGACATGCACGTCTTCCAGATGAGCCTGCCGTTGCGGCTCGGCACGACGCTGGACACCATCCCCGCACCCCGCGGATATCTCTCGGCCGACTCGGCCCGGGAGCCGGCGGCCAACAGCGGGCGGCGCGTCGGTCTCGCCTGGGCCGGCAATCCCGCCCATCGCAACGATCAGCGCCGCTCCTTGCCGACCGAGGCGCTGGCGCCCCTCGCGCAGTTGCCTTGTATCGATTGGGTGAACCTGCAACTGGATGCGCGCGGGACCGAACTCGCTTTGATGCACCGCCTGCCGCCACCGCCGCGGCGGATCGCCGATTTCGCCGACACCGCCGCCCTGGTCGGATCGCTCGATCTGGTGATCACCGCCGATACCGCGGTGGCCCATCTCGCCGGGGCGCTCGGCAAGCCGGTATGGATCATGCTGCCGCACGCGCCGGATTGGCGCTGGATGCTCGGGCGCGAGGACTCGCCCTGGTATACTGCCGCGCGTCTGTTCCGCCAGGAGCGGCCGGGGGATTGGGGCGGCGTCATCGCCCGCATCGTCGCGGCCCTGGGCGAAGGC
Source organism: Alphaproteobacteria bacterium (assembly GCA_026400845.1). Taxonomy (GTDB): domain Bacteria; phylum Pseudomonadota; class Alphaproteobacteria; order Acetobacterales; family Acetobacteraceae; genus CAIYPH01. The sequence continues at coordinate 12,092 of JAPLOH010000233.1, read as the reverse complement.
GACACCCGCCGCTAGACTCTCACTGCGCCATGATGGCGTTGGGGGCGGCATGGGTCAGGTGAGGTCGGTGCAGGCAGCCGCGTCCGTGCTGGCGGTGGCGTTGATGCTGGCCTGGCCGGCGCTGGTGAATGTCTACCCGATCGTCTTCAGCGATACCTACGCCTTCATCGACCAGGCCAGCCGCCCACTGATGGTGTGGGACAAGCCTTGGACCTACGGACCGTTCCTCGCGCTGCATGGTGGAACCACGCTGTGGCTGCCAATGGCCGGACAGGCGCTGATCCTCTCGCATCTGCTGTGGCTGCTGCCCGCGAGCCGCGCCGCGGCGACTCCGCTGCGGCATCTGCTCCTCGGGGTATTGCTCGCTGCCGGCAGTGCGGCTCCGTGGTTCGCATCGCTGCTGATGCCCGATGTCTTTGCGCCGGTCACGGTGATCGCTTTGTATCTGCTGGCGTTCCCTGGCGCACTCGGGGCTTGGCAGCGCGGCTGGCTGGCAGGGCTGGCGACGGCGGCGATTGCGTTTCACCTCTCTCATCTGATCGTCGCCGCCGGCTGCCTCGCGGTGATCCTCGCGATGCAGCCGCGCGCCGTGCCACGCGCCGCGCTGCCGCTTGGGTTGGCGCTGGTGATCCTGCTGGTGACCAACGTCATTGGTCACAGCCGCCTGACGATCTCGCCCTACGGCGCGGTGCACGCGCTCGCCCGCATGGCCGCGGACGGTAATGTTGCGCCGGTGCTGACGCGCGAATGTCCGGCGCGGGGATGGTACCTCTGTGCCTGGCGCGACCGCCTGCCGACGGACAGCGACGCCTTCCTGTGGGCGCCGGATGGACCGGTCTCGTCGCATCCCGGTCATGCAATCGGCGCGATCGGTTTCGCCGCGGAGGCCGATGTCATCGTCGGTCAGGTGCTGCGGCAGGAGCCGCTCGGCGTGCTGCGGGCAGCCTTGGCCAACACCGCGCGTCAACTTCTGCTGGTCACCGTCGGCGACACGCTTGGTCCGGACTGGCTCGACGTCACGGTGTTGAAGGCCCTCAGGGCCTATTTCCCGCCGGAGGAGCAGGCACGCTTCCTCGCCGCGCGCCAGATCAACGGGAAGCTGCCTGGGGTTGCAGCACCTTTTCTGCCCCTGCTTGCCGCATTGCTGCTGCTCGGCACAGTCGCAAGCGTGGCGCTCATCCTCAGCCGCGCCGATCGCCGCTTCACCCTGGTCGTTCTGGCCGGGCTGCTCGCCAACGCCGTCGCGACCGGGGCGCTGTCCGGCCCGCATGACCGCTACCAGGCGCGGATCGCCTGGCTGGTCCTGCTGCCGCCGGCGCTGGCCCTGCTCAGATCGGTGCCAACACCTCGACCTCGGCCGGAGACTTGCGGACGAGTTGCTCGTAGTCGTTGAGCAGCGTCTCGGTGATCTGGCCCGGGGTGAAATTATAGGCGCCGATCTGGCGCACCGGGGTCACCTCGGCGGCGGTGCCGGCGAGGAAGACCTCGCTCGCCCGGGCCATTTCCTCGGGCATGATCACACGCTCGATCACCGTCATCTGGTGGCGCTTGGCGATGGACATCACGGTCCGCCGCGTGATGCCGTCGAGGAAGCAATCGGGCGTCGGGGTATGGATTTCGCCGTCCATCACGAAGAAGGCGTTGGCGCCGGTGGCTTCGGAGATCTGGCCGCGCCAGTCGAGCATCAGCGCGTCGTTGAAGCCCTTGGCCTCCGCGGCGTGCTTGGAGAGCGTACCGATCATATAGAGCCCGGTCGCCTTGGAAGCGGTCGGCGCGGTTTGCGGGTGGGGCCGACGCCATTCCGCGATGTCGAGGCGGATGCCAGCCATCTTGTCGGCACCGAAATAGGCGCCCCAGGGCCAGGTCGCGATCGCCAGATGGATCTTGGTCTGCTGCGCCGAGACCGCCAGCATTTCGCTGCCACGCCAGGCGATCGGGCGGATATAGGCGTCCTCCTGCCCATTGGCCTTGAGCACCTGGATGCAGGCGGCGTCGATCTCATCGGCGGTCCAGGGGATTTCGAAGCCGAGGATACGTCCGGAGGCGAGCAGGCGCTCGGTGTGGGCGCGCAGCTTGAAGATGTTGCCGCTATAGGCTCTCTCGCCCTCGAACACGCCGCTGGCATAGTGCAAACCATGCGACAGGACATGAAGCTTCGCGTCCCGCCAGGGGACCATGACTCCGTCGAACCAGATCTGGCCGTCGCGGTCGTCGAAAGGAACAAGCGCCATGGTGGCTTTCCTCGCAAGATTGTTGCTCAATGAGGCGTAGAGATATAATGCTGCGCCGTCTACGTCAATAAAGCTGTCGTAATTTGCCGTCATGCCTGCCATGCCCGAATGCGCTAGGATGCGAGCCGACTCCAGTGCCGAAAGCCGCGTGATCATGCCCGAACAAAAACCCGCCGGCCCTGCCGGAGCCAATCTGCTGTTCCTGCGCGAGGGCGAAATCCGTGCCGCGCAGGACATGCTGTTTTTCGCCTACCGCGATTTCACCAATGCCGCCGACGTCATCCTCGAGGAGCTCGGCCTCGGCCGCGCCCATCACCGGGTGCTGCATTTCGTCGGCCGCAACGCCGGCATGTCGGTCGGCGAGCTGCTGTCGATCCTCAACATCACCAAGCAAAGCCTCGCCCGCGTGCTCGGCGCCATGATCGCGGACGGCTATATCGCCCAGGTGCAAGGCCGCAACGACCGCCGCCAGCGCCTGCTCACCCTGACGCCCAAAGGCCAGGACCTCAAGCGCCGCCTGTTCGACCGGCAGCGCGAGCGGCTGGTGAAATCCTACCGCGAAGCCGGCAGCGGCGCGGTCGAGGGGTTCCGCCGGGTGATGCGGGGGATCATGAACGAGGAGGCCCGCTCCTACATCGATCGCACCGAAGCCAGGCGCGATCCACCGCCGCGGCAGGGCTAGCGCGGTGGCCGAAGACGCGATGATCCTGGTGGTCGAGGACGATCCCCGCCTGCGCGCCCTGCTCCAGCGCTACCTCGGCGAGAACGGCTTTCGCGTCAGCACCGCCGAGCACGCGGCCGAAGCGCGGGACCGGCTGCGCTATCTGCAGCCCGATCTCATGGTGCTGGACGTGATGATGCCCGGTGAAACGGGCCTCTCGCTCACCGAATCGCTGCGCCAGGAAAAATCCGACGTCCCGATCCTGCTGCTCACCGCCCGCGGCGCGCCGGAGGACCGTATTGCCGGCTTCGAGGCAGGCGCCGACGACTACCTCGCCAAGCCCTTCGAGGCCAAGGAATTGCTGCTGCGCATTCGCGCCTTGCTCCGCCGCGCCGCCGCCCCAGCGCCGGCCGCCCTGCCCGCCGAGGCCGGGCCGGTGCAGCTCGGCGAACTCGCGTTCGACGCCGCGCGCGGTGAGTTGCGCGGCCCCGCCGGGGTGGTCCGGCTGACTGGCGGCGAGGCGGCCCTGCTCGCCGCGCTGGCGCGCCGGCCCAACGAGATCCTCACCCGCGAGGACATCGCCGAGGCGCTCGACATGGATGACGCCGGTGAGCGCGCCATTGACGTGCAGGTGACCCGGCTGCGGCGCAAGGTCGAGGCCGACCCGCGCGAGCCGCGCTTCCTGCACACCGCGCGCGGCAAGGGCTACATCCTCAAGCCCGGCACCTGATTGTGTCGCCGATCCTGAAACGCCTGCTGCCGCGCACGCTGCTGGGGCGCACGCTGCTGATCGTGCTGATACCGTTGCTGGTGGTGCAGGCGGTGGCGTTCCAGATTTTCTACGGCGTGCATCTCAACCTGGTGTCCCGCCGCCTGTCGGCCGCGATAGTGGGCGAGATCGCCACCACCGTCGCGCTGATCGAGCGGGCGCCCGATGACGCCGGGCGCGACTGGGCCATGCGCAATTCCTGGGAGCGGTTCGAAATCCGCATGGAGATGCAGCCGCGCGGCCCGCTGCCGTCTGCGGCGCCTCCGGGATTGCTGAGCCCGCGCAGCAGCGGCTTCTCCGACGGGCTGCGCGACAAGCTGCAACTGCCCTATGCGATCGACTGGGAAAGCGACCCGCAATCGGTGCTGGTGACGATCGGGCTCGCTGACGGAAATTTGCACATCGAAGCGCCACGCAAGCGCCTGTTCGCCGCCACGCTCGAATTGTTCTTGCTGTGGCTGCTGGGTTCGTCGCTGCTGATGTTCGGGCTGGCCGCCCTGTTCGTGCGCAACCAAGTGCGCTCCATCCGCAAGCTGGCCGATGCCGCCGAGGCCTTCGGACTCGGCCGCGATGGCGGCGCAATCAAGCCCGAGGGCGCCGCCGAAGTGCGCCGCGCCGCCGTCGCATTCAACCGCATGCAGGAACGCATCGCCCGCTTCCTCCAGCAGCGCACCGAGATGCTTGCCGGCGTCTCGCATGATCTGCGCACACCGCTGACCCGACTGCGGCTCGCGCTGGCGATGATGCCGGCCGACGCGGCGGTGCAGCGCGATGTCGCCGACATGACCGGCGATGTCGCGGAGATGGAAAGACTGATCGAGGCGTATCTCGCCTTCGCCCGTGGCGAGGGCCATGAGCAGGCGCAACTCATCGATCTCGCGGTCCTGCTTGGGGACATCGCCGCCGCCGCACGGCGGACCGGCAATGACTTGAGCCTCGCCGTCGACAATGATCTCGTCATCAAGCTGCGCCCCGACGCCATTCGCCGTGCGGTCACCAATCTGGTCGACAACGCCGGCCGCCATGGCCGCCATATCGCGCTCGCTGCCAGACGCAATGGTGAGCGGTTGGTCGAGATCACCGTCGAGGACGACGGGCCGGGCATCCCGCCCGAGCGGCGCGAGGCCGTCTTCAAGCCGTTCGAATCCCAGGCTGCCGGCGGCACCGGGCTCGGACTCACCATTGCCCGAGATATCGTGCGCGCCCATGGCGGGGATATAGCGCTGGAGGACGGTGCGCTCGGTGGGCTCCGGGCGCGCATCACATTGCCGGTTTGATATCAATTGGCCAGGTTCCTGGCCGGGGAAGGAAGCAAGCGCTTCTTTTTGAAAAAAGAAGCAAAAATTTTTTATCCGTTGGCTTCGCTCCCGCCGTGGAGAGTGCGGAGCAGACGGAGAAAAGTTTTTTGGTTCTTTTTTGCAAAAAAGAACCGCTTCCTTTCCCCTAAGCGATACCGCAACCGCCCGTAACGGCCTGTCAATCGGTGCGATACCATGGTGGCCGATACGCTGCGCCAAACCACGCCGCGCCGACGCTTTTCGGGTCGCCCATCTCGTCGTGCCCTGGACGCTGACCGGATACCACATGCCGCATCCCCGGCTGCGCCCCTATTTCAACGCGCTGCGCGAGCAGGTGCCGGCGTGCGACCTGCCCCGCCGCCTCTTCATTGACCGTCGTCGCAGCGAGCGCCAGCCCGGCGCGCCACGCAGCCTGGTCAATGCCGACGAAGTCATTGCCGCGCTGGAGCGCGACGGGTTCACCGCAATGGAGCTTGAAACGCTCAGCTTTGCCGAACAGATCGCGCTGTTCGCCGGCGCCGAGCGCATCGTCGCGCCGCATGACGTGGGGCTCGCCAACCTGGTGTTCGCCGGGCCGGACTGCCGGCTGATCGAGCTGCATTCCGATCATCAGGTGAACTGGGCCTTCCGCCATCTCGCGGCGGTCTGCGGCGTGCGCTACGACGCGGTGCTCGGCCGCCAGATCGCCCAGGTGCCGGCCGGTCCGGGGGGCACGCGCTTTTGGCAGGTCTCCGCCCTGCATGTCCGCGGGGCGGCCGGGGCCGCGCTGGGGCGGACCGGCTAGCCCGCCTCTCGCTCCACCGCAGCAAGGACGTGGAAAATCGAGACGCTCCAGGGGCGCGCGTGCACCCATCCGCTGTCGTCGCGCTGCCGGCCGAGGATGCAGTCATATCGCAGCTCGAACAGCGCTGCGATATGACGGAAACACCAGTTCACCCAGCCGTCCATCAGCAGTTCCAGAACCTTTGTACCAGGGCGGGCGAAGATAAGATTGGTGAGCCCGGCGCCATGCGGAGCGACGATCATCTCGGCGTTCGCGAACAGCGCGATCTGGTCGGCCAGCGGATGCGTCTCCAGCCGCACCGGCACGAAGCCGCGCGCCACAAGGGCCGCCACCAGTTCATCCTCGTTGACCAGCGGCCGCTGATCGCCGCCGCGGCGGTCGATATACAAAAGCTTCGGCCAGGTCTCGTCGCGCCGCGGGGCAGCGTCGCGCATGCGCTGGAAAAACGGGACGATGCAGGGGTGCGGACGGTGGTACCCGGTGACACTCCATGGCGCGATCACCTCGCTGGCCCGCAGCGTCTCCGAGGGGGCGACGTAGCGCAGGCTGCGGCCGGCGGCGAGGCCGCTATAGGCGATGCTGGCGAGATGAAATTCCGACCGCGGCATCGGCACCAGGATGCGGCGGACGCCATCGAGCGTCTCCGCACTGGCGCCGGCCGCCCTGGCGAGGCATTCGAGCATCCAGTGGTAGTAGTTGCGATGGCCGCCGACGAGCAGGCTGACCCAGGCGCCGTCCAGCACCACCGGGTCCCCACCGACGATATGCCAGCCGTCCGGCCGCTCCTCGTAGGAGTTCTGCACCGGATCGGTTTGTTGCAACGTGTCGGCCACCACGTCGCCTCCGAGACAGGCGATGCCGGCGTCGGAATGCAGGATCACGTCGCGGTAGATGCATTCCCACGGCGTCGTGCTGTCGTAGGCGGCCGCATCCCACGCCGCGCCCTCCGGCTCGGTGCGGACCGGCATCTGCGCGAACATGTGGCGGCCGATCGGCAGCTCAGGAAGGGCAATCGAGACCGCCTGACCGGTGACGCGGCCGGCGAGATCATCCCGCTCCGCCCGCGTCGCCGCGTCAAGCATTTCGATCAGCGGGCGGCGCCGGAAGGGTCCCACAGGCGGGGGATCAGGCGGTGCGGTCACCGCCACCGTGCAACGCGGCCTGGGCGGCGGCCAGGCGCGCCACCGGCACGCGGTAGGGGCTGCACGAAACATAGTCGAGCCCGACCTGCTCGCAGAACGCGATCGAGGCCGGGTCGCCGCCGTGCTCGCCGCAAATGCCGAGCTTGAGGTTCGGCTTGGTGGCGCGCCCCTTCTCGACGGCGATGCGGATCATGGCGCCGACGCCCTCGACATCGATCGAGACGAAGGGGTCCTTCTCCAGAATGCCGGCATCGACATAGGCCGGCAGGAACTTGCCGGCGTCGTCGCGCGACAGGCCGAAGACGGTCTGCGTCAGGTCATTGGTGCCGAAGCTGAAGAAATCGGCGGCCTCGGCGATCTTGTCGGCGGTGATGGCGGCGCGGGGCAGCTCGATCATGGTGCCGACGCTGTATTCGATCGTCATGCCCTGCTCCGCGAACACCTCGGCGGCAATCTTCTCCACCTGGGCGCGGGTGATCTCCAGCTCCTTCTTCACGCCGACCAGCGGGATCATGATCTCGGGCACCGGCGCGTTGCCGGTCTCCCGCGCGATCGCGATGGCACCCTCGAAAATGGCGCGGGCCTGCATCTCGTAGATCTCCGGGTAAGTGACGCCTAGGCGGCAGCCGCGGTGGCCAAGCATCGGGTTGGCCTCGGCGAGTTCCGCGGCGCGGCGGCGCATGCTCTCGATATCACTGCCGAGTGCCGCCGCGACGGCAGCGAGTTCGGCGTCGGCATGGGGAAGGAACTCGTGCAGCGGCGGGTCGAGCAGGCGGATGGTGATGGGCAGGCCGGCCATGATGCGGAACAGGTCCGAGAAGTCCTTGCGCTGGAACGGCAGCAGCCTTGCCAAGGCGGTACGGCGACCGCGCTCGTCCGACGACATGATCATCTGGCGCACCGCGCCGATGCGCTCGGGGTCGAAGAACATGTGCTCGGTGCGGCACAGGCCGATGCCTTCGGCACCGAACTTGCGGGCAGTCTCGGCATCGAGCGGGGTTTCCGCGTTGGTGCGCACTTTCATGCGGCGGGTTTCATCGGCCCAGCCCATCAGCGTGCCGAAATCGCCAGACATCTTCGGCTCGACCATCGCCACCGAGCCGATGAAGACCTCGCCGGTGGCGCCATCGATGGTCACCGTCTCGCCGGCGCGGATCACCCGGCCGCCGGCTTGCAGGGTCTGCGCGCCGTAATCAACCGAGATGCCGCCGGCGCCGGCCACGCAAGGGCGGCCCATGCCGCGGGCCACCACGGCGGCGTGGCTGGTCATGCCGCCGCGGGTGGTGAGGATGCCGCGGGCGGCGTGCATGCCGTGAATATCCTCGGGGCTGGTCTCGATGCGCACCAGCAGCACCGCCTCGCCTTTGGCCGCGCGCATCTCGGCCTCGTCGGCGGAGAACACGATGGCGCCGGAGGCGGCACCCGGGCTGGCGGGCAGGCCCTTCGCGAGCAGTTTGCGCGGCGCCTTGGGGTCGAGCGTGGGGTGCAGCAACTGGTCGAGCGAGGCCGGATTGACCCGCAGGATCGCCTCGCGCCGGTCGATCAGCCCCTCGCGCGCCATATCCACCGCGATTTTGAGGCTGGCGGCGGCAGTGCGCTTGCCGTTGCGGGTTTGCAGCATGTAGAGCGTGCCGGACTGCACGGTGAACTCGATGTCCTGCATGTCCTTGTAGTGGCGCTCAAGCGTCGCGCGGATGTCCATCAGCTGCCCGTAGGCGGCCGGCATCGCCTTCTCCATCGAGACCTCGCCCGGCTTCGCGCCCTCCTCGGCCATCGGCTGCGGCGTGCGGATGCCGGCGACCACGTCCTCGCCCTGGGCGTTCACCAGGTATTCGCCGTAGAAGATGTTCTCGCCGGTCGACGGGTCGCGGGTGAAGCAGACGCCGGTGGCGCAGTCCTCGCCCATATTGCCGAACACCATGGCCTGCACGTTGACGGCGGTGCCCCAACTGGCAGGGATGTCATGCAGGCGGCGATAGGTGTTGGCCCGCGGGTTCATCCAGGAGCCGAACACGGCACCGATGGCGCCCCACAGCTGCTCCTCGGGGTCGAGCGGAAAGGGTTTTCCCGTCTCCTGGCGCACCATCTCCAGGTAGGCATGGACGACACGATGCCAGTCCTGCGCGGTAAGCGCGGTGTCCTCCACCACGCCGGCTTCGAGCTTGGCGTGCTCGATGATGTCCTCGAAACGGTGATGATCGACGCCAAGCACCACGCCGCCGTACATCTGGATGAAGCGGCGATAGGAATCCCAGGCGAACCGCGCATCGCCCGACATCGCGACCAGGCCCTCGACGGTGGCGTCGTTGAGCCCGAGATTCAGCACGGTATCCATCATGCCGGGCATCGAGACACGGGCGCCGGAACGCACGGAGACCAGCAGCGGCTTGTGCTTGTCGCCGAATTTCAGGCCGACCGCTGCTTCCACGCGGGCGAGCGCTACGCGCACCTGGCCCTGCAACTCCGCCGGATAGGCGTGGTTGTTGTCGTAGAAGGCGGTGCAGACCTCGGTGGTCAGCGTAAAGCCCGGGGGCACCGGCAGGCCGATGCTCGCCATTTCGGCGAGGTTGGCGCCCTTGCCGCCGAGGAGGTTGCGCATATCCGCCCGGCCTTCGTTGTGGCCGGCGCCAAAGCTGTAAACCCATTGCGTCATGACGGCTCAAATCTCCCTGACGGGGCGCGTAAAACGCACGCCGCCGTATGCCGATATCCCACCGACCCGGCTTCCGGCGCGACCAATGCATCGCCCGTGCCACCTGCATCGATCATACGCCGAAACTACCCCTCGATACGCGAAAAATCCGCAACCTGGTTCAGCACGGCACGCACGCGGGCGAGGATGGCAAGGCGGTTCAGCCGCACCTCGGCCCGCGAGTCGTTAACCGTGACTTCAGTAAAGAAAGCATCAACCGAGGGCCGCAATGCGGCGAATGTCGCCATCGCAGCGTCATAGTTCTCAGCGTCGAGCGCTTCCTTCACCAACGGCTCGGCCTGCAAAAGGACGCGCGCCAAATCTATTTCGGCGGCTGCCTCCAGCAGCGCGGGGTCGATCGCACGGTCATGCGGACCGTCCTTTTTCTCCTCGATTCGCAGGATATTGGCCGCGCGGCGGAAGCCCGCCAGGAGATTGGCGCCATCCTCGGTGCCAAGCATCTCCGCCACCGCCGCGCTGCGGGCGAGCAGGCGGGTGAGGTCGTCGTCCAGACCGGTGCCGAGCACGGCGTTCAGCACGTCATGGCGCGCGCCCTCTGTGCGGAGTTGGACGCGAAGGCGTTCGATGAGGAAATCGACGATAGAGGTCGCAATTTCGCTCGGATCAATTTCGGCCAATGGCGCGAAACGCTGCTCAAAATCCGCTGGGATAAGAGAGCCGTCCGACTTCTGTTGAAATTCTGATTGAGCCCGGTCGATTTGGGTTTGCGTTACGGAATCAATCGAGTGCTTGGCCCGCCAAACTTGACTTTCGATGATACTCCTCAGCGCCAAACGCAAACCAGTCTCACGAATGATGCGAATAGCCCCGAGCCCGGCGCGACGCAGTGCAAAGGGGTCGCCCGAACCGCTCGGCTTTTCGCCGATGGCGAAAAAGCTGGCGAGCAGATCGAGCTTATCGGCGAGCGCCACGGCGATGGCGACCGGGTTGGTCGGGACGGCGTCGGACGGACCCTTGGGCTGATAGTGCTCGCGCACAGCCTCGACGACACACGGTTCCTCTTCGTCGTGCGCGGCATAATAGCCGCCCATCACCCCTTGCAACTCAGGGAACTCGCCAACCATGCCGGTGGTTAAGTCGGATTTGGCCAAAACTGCGGCTCGGCCAGCAAACGACACGTCGGCACCAATTAGCCTCGCGATTGTGGCAGACAACTCGACCAGGCGCCGAACCCGCTCGCCTTGTGTTCCGAGCTTGGCGTGGAACGTCATCTTATCCAAAGCCGCCCCGCGGCTTTCCAGCGTGCGGGTGCGATCGAGGTCCCAGAAATGTCGGGCGTCGGAGAAGCGGGCGCTCAGCACGCGCTCATTGCCGGCCACCATCGCGGTGCCGCCATCGGTGGGGTCGATATTGGCGATGAAGGCGAAATAGGGTTCAGCTTTGCCGAATGCGTCGCGAAATGCGAAATAGCGCTGGTTCACCCGCATGGAGACCTGCATCACCTCGGCCGGCAGGTCCATGAAGCGCGCGTCAATGCGGCCGAGATAGGGGAAGGGCCATTCGACCAGCCCCGTCACCTCATCCAGCAGCCCAGCATCCTCGACCAAGGCGAGCCCGTTGGTTGCGGCGATCTGCTGAAGCCCGGCCGCAATCAACGCCCGCCGCTCGGCGGCATCCACCAGCACGCGGCGATCGCGCAACTTGGCCGCCCAATCGGCGCAGGAGGTGACGGCGAAGCTGCCGGCGGCCAGGAAACGGTGGCCCTCGGTGAGATCGCCGGAAGCCAGCCCGTGCCCGTCATCATCCCCGTCGCGCAGGGTGAAGGGCACCACCGCGCCATCCAGCAGGCAGGTAATGCGGCGCAGCGGGCGAACCCAGGTGAAATTGCTGGAGCCGCCCCATCGCATCGATTTCGGCCAGGGGAAGCGGCGCAGCACGGCCGGCACGGCGGTGGCGATCAGCGCCGCCGCATCAACGCCGGGCACCACCTTGTCGAGCACCCAGAAATCGCCCTCCTCGCGGAGTTGCTCCTTCGCCGCGCCATGCTTGCGCAGGAACCCAGCCAGCGCCTGCTCCGGCGCGTTGCGCCGCGGGCCACGCTCGCTGCTGCGGCTCTCCGGCACATGGCCGGCAATTTCGGCAGAAAGCGCGATGCGGCGAGGGCCGTAGAACGTGCGAATGGAGGCCGGCGCCAGGGCCGCCAGCGCCTCACCGAGCAGCCGCGCGAGATCCTCTGCCGCGCGGGCCTGCATGCGGGCGGGGATTTCCTCGCTGAAAAGTTCGAGAAAAAGCTCAGGCATCGACCGTCTCCCCCGCCACCCAGGCCTCGCAACAGCCTTTGGCGAGCGTGCGCACCCGGGCGATGTAGCTGGCCCGCTCGGTGACGCTGATCACGCCGCGGGCATCGAGCAGGTTGAACAGGTGGCTGGCCTTGATGCACTGGTCATAGGCCGGCAGGGCTGGCGGCTTCTCCAGCTTCAGGAGCGCATTGCACTCGTCCTCGGCATCGCGGAAATGCTGTTCCAGCATCTTCGTATCGGCGAGCTCGAAGTTG
>JAPLOH010000186.1 GCA_026400845.1 Alphaproteobacteria bacterium | reverse complement strand
TGGAACCCGCCGACGGCGATGCGTGGCCTCATTCGGCGAGGCCCGCCACCGCGACGATGGTGGCGAGCGACGCCGTCATGCCGCGAATCGCGGGTTCGGGCGCCATGTCGATCCACTCGTCGAGCGAATGGGCGCGCCCGCTACTGCCGCCGGAGCCGATGCGGATGGCGGGGATGCCGAGGCTCATCGGGATATTGGCATCGGTGGAGGAGAACTCATGCGCGGGGGCGAAGCCCTGGGCGTGGTAAGCGGCGGTTGCGAAGCGCACCAGTTCGCTGTCCATATCGGTCGCCCCGGCCGGGCGATCGCCGACCAAGGTGAGTTCCGCGCTGATCTCGCCGGCGCGGGTGGAGCGGGCGTTGTTCTCGGTTTCCACCGCCTGGGCCACGATCGCCTTGAAGCGGGCCTCGAGCCGGGCGAGCTCGGCGGGGTCCTGCGAGCGCATGTCGACGTCCATGAACACCTCGTTGGGGATGGAGTTGATGGAGGTGCCGCCGCCGGTGACGCTGACGGCGTAGGTGGTGCGCGGCTTGGCCGGCACCTGCGTCTTGGCGAATTCGGTCATTGCCTGGGCCATCGCGTACATCGGGTTCACCAGGCCGAAAGCGCCGAAGCTGTGGCCGCCGGGGCCGCGGAAAATCACCCGGTAGCGCTTGGAGCCGATGCCGCCGACCGCGATGTTGGTCATGTCCGGGCTGTCGACGGTGATGAAGTTCTTGATGCGGTCGCGGTACTTGCCCTTGGTGAAGAGGTGGCGCACGCCGCGCAGATCGCCGAGGCCCTCCTCGCCGACATCGCCGACGAAGAGGATGTCGCTCGACGTCTTGATCCCCGCGCCATCCAGCGCGCGGATGAAGCCGAGCAGCACGGCGAGGCTGCGCGTGTCATCGCCGATGCCGGGCGCGAACAGCTTGGTGCCCTCGCGCCGCACTTTCACGTCGGTTCCGGCGGGGAAGACGGTGTCGAGATGGGCGGCGACCACCAGCAGGGGCCCGTTCCCGGTGCCGCGCCGCAAGCCCATGACGTTGCCGATCTCGTCGGTCTCGACGTCTTCCAGCCCATGGGCGGCGAGCATCTCGCGATAGGCGGCGGCGCGGACTTCTTCGCCGAAGGGGGGCGAGGGGATTTCGGTGAGGGTGATGCCGTCCTCCACGATGCGCTCATGCTCGGCGGCGAGCGTGGCGGCGGCCGCCTGGAAGGCTGACGTGGCGAGGAGGGTGGCGATGGGGTCGGTGGACATGGGCGCGGTTCCGTCGGTTTCGCGCCAGCCTGCCGCCGGGTGGGGCGCGATGTCCAGTTGCTTGACAGCGATGCGTGGCGGACGGATCATTCGTATACAAACAAATCCGGGTGCGCCGTTGGATCTCTATCTCCGTCCCGCCACGCTGGAGGACGCGCTCGCCGCCCTTGGCGCACGGCGTTGGACCGTGCTGGCCGGCGCCACCGACCATTTCCCCGCGCGGGGGGATACGCCGGCGGATGAGGATATTCTCGATATCTCCGCCATGCCGCGCGCCATCACGCGGGAGGGCGATGCCTGGCATATCCCCTGCGGCGCGACCTGGGCGGACGTGATGGCGGCCGATCTGCCGCCGGCCTTCGACGCGCTGAAGCAGGCGGCCGGGCAGGTGGGCGGGCGGCAGGTCCAGAACATGGGGACGCTGGCCGGCAATCTCTGCAATGCGAGCCCGGCGGCCGA
>JAPLOH010000007.1 GCA_026400845.1 Alphaproteobacteria bacterium | reverse complement strand
GCCGCGCGCTTCGGAACAACATGCGGAACATGGTCCCGGCGTCGCACCTTTCCTGCGTGATGGTGCCATTGGCCAGCATCATGCCGAGCGTATCGACCGCACGATGATGCGCGACCACAGCGCCGCTGTCCGGATCGGCGTCGTAGCTCGGGGGGTTGAACCCTCCGTGCTGGAGCCGCCACTTGCTGGGTTTCGACAGGTCTTCGCGGCCCTGCGTCGGGCGTTTGCTCTTGCGTTTAGCGGCCATGATGATGTCCTCCGTTGCGGCGCCCCCAGCGCCGGTTGGCCTCGTTGGTGATGGCCTGGCGGAGCCAGGGATCGGTGATGTCCTCGACAGGCAGGGCGGCGATGTGGTGTTCGTGCCATGCGCGTGCCCGCATGGCTTCGAGGTCCTGGGGCGTGGACGGGCTACGAGCCAGGTCCAGACACGACCGTGGGGATTGCGGCGCACCGGGCAACCTCATGCCGCACCGCCCTGGGCGCTGAGCGCCCACAGCAGGATCGCCAGGGCGTCGGCTTCGTTGTCGTCGGCAGGATGGAAGCCGCGGGCCCGAATGGCAGCAATGACGGCGTCCTTGCCGGCGTTGCCCTTGCCGGTGGCGAAGCGCTTGATCGTCCCGACCGGCACGCCCTGATAGGGCAGTTCACGTTCCTCGCACCAAGCCGTGAGATGAGCGAGGAAGCCCCCGTAGATGTGGGCCGCGTCCGTGCCAGCATGCGCACGGACTTCTTCGAAGACCATGCGATCAATGCCGCGGGCGAGGCGCGAGACCTCGGTGAGCCAGGCGCGGAAGCGGAGATAACGCATCCCGCCGCCCTCGAAGCGGCTGGGACGGAACGTCATGGTGCCGGAGGTGATGATGCCGTGGCGGCTGCGCCGTGCCCAGCCAGTGGTGGAGCCGAGATCGAGGGCGAGGACGATGGGAAGTGCAATCAGCACGGGTGCGGATTTGATGGGCGCGACGGGAGCACTTGCGCAGGGCGCGAGTGCGTTCAGAGTCGTGGAAGCCATGGGGGTCTCCTGAGAGGGGGAGCTTCGTGGTCAGGGCGACGTCGGCATGGTTCTTGGCGGAGCTTGCCGGCGTCGCCCGCCTTGCAGTGGGACGGGTCGTTCGGAGGGGGATCACGAGCCCGCCCTACGGCACCACGGGTGTGGTGTGCGCGCGCAGTTTCTGCGCGCACGCACACCCCCCGTAGGGGGGCGGCAAAAACCGAAACTACCAAACTGCCGCAACGCATTGATTGCACAAGGCAAATTGCAGTTTCGGTGGCAATTTCGGCAAATTCGTTACGCCAAATTGAAAAAGTCCAAAACCCATTGATCTGACTAGCGAAAACAAGTTTGTCAATTTCGGCGGGTTGCCAATTTTGGTCCGAAACTGCCCAATTTCGGCGGCAGTTTCGGCCGGTGCAGCGACGCGTTTGGAGGCTCATTGGGTGCCCTCCTCGGGGTCGTGCAGCACCCAGACCTCAGGGTTCTCGACGGGCAGCAACGCCTCGCTCTGAGGGCAGACAAAGTGGCTCGGCAGGACCGGGACGGTGCCCGCAGTGATCTCACCGGTTTCGAGATCGACGGCCTCGTCGCCGGTGGCGAGGACCATATCGCGCACCACCATGAAGCCGTGTTTCGAGGTTGTGTTGGTCCGTCCAAGGTCGCGGACGTCGCGGCGGAACTTGATATACCCCTTGATCGACAGCACGCCGATGCGGTCGCGGATCGTGTCCTTGCCTCCTAGACCTCGGCTGTTCTCGAACTTGGAGGCAAAGGCGTTGATGGTGCAGAGGCGGCCCGCCTCGGCTTCTTCGGCGATGATCTGCAGAATGAGGTCGTGGCGTCGATTGCGCTCGGCATCGAGCTTGCTGCCGATTTGCTGGCGGACCAGGCGCTCGCCGCGGGCGTCGAGCTCGATCCAGCGGCCATTGCGCTTGTCGATCACCATGGGATCCAGCGCCGGCCCGTTGCGCAGTTCGATCTCGAGGCGGCGTTCCGGCTGGTCCTCTTCGGGCCGGAACATGATCATGCCGGAGGTGTAGAAGCTGCGCAGCGCACTGGCGCCGGACAGCGCCATGAAGGGATCTTCGCCCAGCGCCTTCTTCGCCACCTTCTTGGTGTGGTGGCAGAGGATCAGGCCGGCATCGGGCGCCACGGCCTCGCGCACGCCCTCGACCCGGCTTTGCAGGAAGAACAGCATGGCGGTGTTGTCGTTCTCGCCATCGCCGTCGGGCCCACCATCGAACAGGTTGCGGATAGGGTCGAGGCAGATGATGTCGGGCGGATCGGTCGGGAAGTGGGCCTGGATGGCGGAGATGGTGAGGGCGACGCCGTGCTCGTCGAGCAGCATGCGCAGCTTCGGCGTGGCGACCAGATTGTCGCGGGCCAGGTGCAGCGTGGCGGGATCGAGCCGCAGGGTTTGCAGGCGCTCACGGAGGTAGTGGTACTGGATCTCGGCCTGGAGGTAGAACACCCGCAGCGGCCGCGGCGGGGTGAAGCGCAGGAACGGCACGCCGGCGGCGGCGTGGACCAGCAAGTTGATGAGGAAGTCGGATTTGCCGACCTTGGGTGCGCCGCCCAGCACCAGCATCCCACCGGGGGTAAGCAGGCGCGGGGCGATGATATCGTCGGGCATCGGGCTGGTGTCGTCGAGCAGGGCGCCGAGGGTGAAGGCTGGCATGCTGGTCATCACCGGTGCCGCGGCAACGCGCTCCAGTGCCGGGCCGTTGCGCTCGACATGCAGCGTCCAGATGGCGTCGGCCTCGGTCTTGAGCCGATCTTCCGGCCAGGGCGGTTGGAGACAGGCCTGGTTATAGCCGCGGATCGCCTCCCAGCCCTCGTTGGCGGTCATTCGCCCCTCATGCACCTGGCGGACGTAATATCCGATGGCGGTGCTGGCGCCCTCGAAGCGGGTCCAGCCGTCCTGGCCGCCGGCGCGGACCGGCGTGGTGAGCATGCTGTCGAGACTGGCCGCCTTTGCCTGCCTCGGCGATGCGGTGGCTTCCTGGCCGGCCATGGCGGGCATCACGCCTACAGTCTCGGCGAGGGTGCTGAGATCGACCTCCCGCCGCGGGTTGTGCGTGCGAATGGTGACGACGCGTTCCACGCCGCCCTTGCGATAGATGGTGCCGGGCACGCGGATCGGCTGGTGTGCCGACCGGAAATGTGGATCGCCGCCGACCTTCGCGGCAATGTCGCCGCGCAAATGGCACAGCAGGGCGAGGTCCGCTCCGGTTGCCGGCTCGCTGAGCCGCCACCAGGCATGCAGCTTGGTCTGCCCCTCGGCGGTGCGGCCGCCGCTTTCCACCACCAGGGTGGGCTCGCCGAGATGGCAAGCGAGGTGGGCCAGCTTGGACTCGATGTTGCCGCTGTCGAGGTCGACCAGCGCGGTCTGCATCTGCTGGACATGTTCGGCGCGGGCATGGCCGTGCTCGGCGACGGTGCCGGGGATGATGTAGACGGCGCTGCCCTCCTTCGCCGCCCAGGCGGCGTAGGTGGCGAGCAGATCGGCGGCGCTGGCGTCGGCGGGAATCCAGATATTGTGCGGGCGGGTGGTGTGGCCCTGGCCGACGTCGACGAAGCCACGGACGGGGATGAGGCCTTCGCAGTAGCCGAACACCACGTCGAGGAAGGTGGCGATTTGTCCGGTGTCCAGCGTCACCTGCACCCCAGCCGGTGGCATCGACTGCCCAGCACTGGGAAGTCGATCAAGGGCGACCGGCCCAGCGGGAGCAGCGCCCTCGCCATCATCCGGCAGCGGCGGTGCATCGTTGAAGTCGCGCCACGCGTTCATCCCGGCAGGCTCCAGCAGCGCTGCGCCCAGGGGCACATCCGACACTCGAAATGGTCGGCCTGCTGGGCGATGCGCGGGAGCAGATCGCCGGCGTCGGTGGCCTGGAGGATGCGCACGGCCCGGTCCGACATGCGCTGCGCCAGGGCGGCATCGAACGGCACGAGCTCGTGGTAGAGTTCGGCGGTGTCTTTGTTGATGGCTGTGAACAGCGCCGGATGGTCGGCGATACCCGGCACAGCCCCGTCCATGTAGGCTTGGTAGACCGCGATCTGCGCCGCATAGACCGGCTTGGAGGCGGTCACGCCCTTGCTGGCGGTCTCGCGCCACGACTTGGCGTTCATGGTCTTGCATTCCCACAGGGCGGGGAAGCCGAGACCGGGAATGGACGGCCCGCCGGCGATGATGCCGTCGACATGGCCGCGGATGCGTCCCCCTGCGACGGCGAAGCCGAATTGTTCGCCATCGGCGCGGCCGCCCTTGCGGGTGTAAAGATCGAAACCGGCCGCACGCAGCCACGCCACCGCGAGGTCTTCCAGGGCGTGGCCGATCCCAAAGATGCGCAGCAGCCGGCCTGAGAAGTCGGCCCCTTCGTCCTTGGGGGCGTGGAGGAATTCGAATTGCAGGGCCCGCTCGCAGACGTGGCCGAGGCGGGAGCCGCCCAGGTATTCTCGGGGCGGTGACGCCATGTTGGCCGTCTGCAGGGCGGTGTCGATCGCCGTGTTGACGGCTTCGGCGGCGCGAGAGGTGCTGTTGTAATCCAGCATCAGAACGGGATCTCCGACTCTTGGATCTGGGCGGTGGCGCGCATGGCGTCCTGGAAGCCGGTGACCGCGACCTCGATCAGGGTCAGCACCTGGGGCTCGGTGAGATCGATCAACCGGGTGTTCCAGCCGATCTCCTCCATGATCTCGGCGACCGGCTTCATCGCCGCGGCGATCGCCGCCCGCTCCTGCGGGGTGAGATCAACCATGCCGGCCGACCTGCGCGCCAAGCGCGCCCAGAAGCCCTGGCAGGACATGGAGCAAAACCAGCGCGGCGATGATCGCGGCCTCGACGGCACCGGGGGTGACCAGCCAAAGCCATGCGCCGGCTGCCGGCAGACCGCGCAGAGCTGCCAGCGCGGGTGCCACAACCGGAGCCGGTCGGCAGCCGTGACGGGGTTGGACATCGTGCTGCGCCCTCATGCCGCCTGCCTCCCCGCATCGCCATGGGCGGCCTGGACGAGCGCCCGGATCGCCTGCTTGTTGAACTGGAAGGT
>JAPLOH010000254.1 GCA_026400845.1 Alphaproteobacteria bacterium | reverse complement strand
GGCGGTGACATCGGACGGACGAGTGGTCAACCTCCCCGGCCTGGCCATGGCCGTCAGCCCCGGCACCACCTTCGCCAGTTTCACGAGGCCCGAATGACCCAGGACACCACATGGTCCCTGCCGGCACTGGCCGGCGCGCTCGACGTGCCCGATGAGGCGTTCCGCGCCTTCACCCATCTCCAGGGCCTCGGCTGGAACGCCCGGCTGACTCTGCCGCAGACCGCCACCTTGGCGATCGCCTGGCAGGATGCTGTCGGTGGCACCGCGACCGGAGCAGTGTCCGATGCGGTCACCGGCCTGTTTGCGGCGTTGACCACCGCGCTGGGCGCTGCGCCTACAGTATGATCAACCGTATCCGATCGGCGTGGCACGCGCTTCGTGGCTATGCCGCGGCCGGCGATCTGCGCGCTTCGGTGTGGGCGCCGTCCGGTGGCAGTGCCACCGCCGAGGTGGCCGGGGCCGCGGCGACGGTGTCGCGCCGGGCCCGCGATGCCGTGCGCAATGATCCCTATGCCGCCCGCATCGTTGATCTCTGGACCGGCAACGCGGTCGGCGCCGGCATCACCACCCGCTGGCCCGACGCCGCGCACGCCGATGCGTGGAAGCGCTGGTCCGATAGCACCGCGTGCGATGCCGAGCGCCGGCTCGACCTTTACGGCTTGCAGGCGCTGGCAATGCGGGCCGTGGTCGAGAGCGGCGAATGCTTCATCCGGTTGCTGCCGGCCGAGGTAACCCCGACCAACCCGATCGGACTGCGGCTTCAGGTGTTGGAGAGCGACCATCTCGACACCACCCGCACCGGGCTGCTCGACGGGCTGGCCACGCTGCAAGGCATTGGGCTCGACGACGCCGGGGCGCCCGCCATTTACTGGCTGTATCCGCGTCACCCCGGCAACTGGTGGCCCGGCATGCCCGCCGCCTATGCCAGCGAGCCGATCGCGGCGCGCGACGTGCTGCATCTCTACCGTAAGCGCCGGCCCGGCCAGTTGCGCGATGTGTCGTGGCTGGCTCCGGTACTGACGCGGCTGCGCGATCTCGGTGACTACGAGGCCGCGCTGCTGATGAAGGCCAAGATCGAGGCCTGCCTCGCCGCCATCGTCACCGAGGAGGGCGACGAGGCGTTGACCGGCACCGCCGCCAATCTGCTGCGCGACGCACAGGGTCGCGCCATCGAGGCGTTCGAGCCCGGGATGATCCTGTATCGGCGCGGGTCCGGCAGCGTCGAGGTGGTGAACCCGTCCGGTGGTGGCAGTCACGCCGCCTTCGCCCGTCGGACTCTCGAGGCCGCCGCCGTCGGGGCCGGGCTGACCTACGACCAGGTTTCCGGCGATCTGACCCAGGCCAACTACTCCAGCCTGCGGGCCGGGAAGATCGAGTTTCGCCGGCTCTGCGAGCAGGTGCAGTACGGCATGCTGATCCCGATGCTGGTGCGGCCGATCGCCGAGCGTTTTCACGCCCATGGTGCCCTGCTCGGGCTGTGGGGCGCCGACATGCCGAGCGATTTGTTCGCCCAGCCCGACATAGATGGCGGTCTGATTGGTGGTGCAAGTCTTGATAGCGACACGTTTTTAGGAATTGTTGAAGCGGCAAAGGGTGC
>JAPLOH010000150.1 GCA_026400845.1 Alphaproteobacteria bacterium | reverse complement strand
GTTGACCACCGGCCAGGCCAAGGCCCCCGCGTCCACTGGCAGTTCGCTCGACACCACAGTACTGACCCACGACAGCGGCATCCTCGCCGCCGCGACCAGCGACGCCGCCAACGGCAATATCGTCCTGCTGCGCTCGTCAGCCGCGACCGGCCGCTATATGCAGATCGACGCCATGGCGCCATCCGCCAGTGCCATTGATCTCGGGCGTCTGGTCGCCGGCCCGCTGTGGCGGGTGTCGCGCGCCCTGGCCTATGGCGTGACCGAGGGACGGTTGATGCTCGACCGGCGGGACCGCAACCCGCTCACCGGCTCTGAGTTCCCGGTACCGGCCCTGGCCAACCCACGGATCACGCGCTTCACCCTGCCGCTGCTCACCAACACCGAAATCCGCGCCCAGCACCGCGTCATGGTCGCCACCCTCGGCGCCGCTGGCGATGCGTTGTGGATTCCGGACACCGGCCTGACGCTGAGCGAACTCAACATCCGCTGCCTGTGGGGTGCGATTGCTGCCTCTGGTGACGAGGCCGTCGCGGTGCGGGACCACCCTGCCACCAACAGCCGCGGCTTCCGGATCGTAGAACGTCTCTAGGAGAACCCCATGCCCAATGCCGAGGAAGTCGCGCGGCAGATCGCCGTGCACGAAGCGGTCTGCGCCGAACGGTGGAAGCACGTGAACTCGCGGCTGGGCCGCATCGAGCTCGTGCTCGGCGTCATCGTACTACTCTTGCTCGTCGGCGAGGGGTCGGTGATCGATGTGCTCAAGCGGCTGCTCGGCGGCTGATGAGATCAGGGTGCGGACGGTGACCGCCAAGGCGGCACTTGGTGGTGGGGATGCCGAGCCCGCCAATCGCGAACGGCAGCAAGCCCCTCTTCATGGCTGAACTCCTCCCGGTCGGCTCCGGTCTCGTCCACAAGACCTGCTTCAAGTTGGGCCGCAACGATGTGCCAGAGCCGGTCAACCGTACGGTTGAGGTCAACTTCCGAAACAGATGTTGCCGCCATCTGCTTCGCGCAAATGGCACGTGCGACGATCTCGATGTTACTGCGATTTGCGCCCATTGATGGCACGCTAATTCGCGGCTCCAATCGCTGCAAGATCGCGGTTCGTCATCACCAGAATTTCACCGGTCGACAGCGTCTAGGTGGAAGGCTGATTCTGCTCACCGAAAGGAGCGCTATCCAGGTTCCGATCTCGGTTGCACACTGATCGAGACGCAGACTCGTGAGTGTCGTGTGGAGATGTCGTGAATGCAACCGCAGCTCGGTGATTTTGTTCGCATACGCAACCGGCGATGGCTGGTAGAGGACGTTGCCGACCTAGGCGAAAGCCTGCACACGCTCACGTTGGCCGGCATCGATGATGATACCCAGGGCGAGCTGACCGAGGTTGTTTGGGACGCCGAGTTGGACGCCCAGCGCCTCAGCCACGATGATTGGCCGACTTTGCTCCGCGGCACATCTGAGGACCCCGAGGTGTTCTCGGCCTATCTCCGGACGATCAAATGGAACACCGCGACCGCGGCCGATCGTGACCTTCTGCAAGCCCCCTTTCGCGCGGGCATTCGGCTCGATGCTTACCAGCTCCTCCCCTTGCGCAAAGCATTGCGCCTCCCGCGCGTCAATCTGCTGATCGCCGATGACGTTGGTCTCGGGAAAACCATCGAGGCCGGGCTCGTCCTGCGTGAGCTCCTCCTGCGCCGGCGGATCGACTACATCGTAGTCGCCGCACCCGCTGGCATGGTCCGCCAGTGGCAAGACGAGTTGGAGGCCAAATTCGGCCTAGCCTTCACCATCGTCGACCGGGAATATCTCGCTGACCTGCGCCGCGAGCGCGGTTTCGGCGCCAATCCCTGGGAGATGGGCTCCCGCTTCATCGTCTCGCACAACCTGTTCGTCGATGAGACCTACATGGCGGGGCTGCGGGACCTCCTCGGCGAATTCCGTCCGCGTGCGCTTCTGATCCTCGACGAGGCGCACCACGCCGCCCCAGCCCATGGCGCGCGCTACGCGGTGGACAGCCAGTTTACCAAGGCCATGCGCGCCCTGGCCTCCCGCTTCGAACACCGCCTCTTCCTCACAGCCACGCCGCACAACGGTCACTCGAACTCGTTCTCGTCGCTGCTGGAAATGCTCGATCCCCAGCGCTTCACCCGCGGGGTGAAGGTGCGGCCGCGTGACCTTGAACCGGTGATGGTGCGCCGCCTGAAGGCCGACCTCCGGCTCTTTGGTGAGCCTTTCGCCGAACGTATCGTCGACCCGATCGTCATCGACAACCTACCCGCCGATAGCCCAGAGCTAGTCCTCCCCCGATTGCTCGCTGCCTATGGCGAGACCCTTCTTGCCCGAGCAGCCAAGCGCGGTCCCCAGCGCGCCATGCAGGCCAGGCTGATCTTCATCGGTCTGCAAAAGCGCCTGCTCTCCTCGATTGAGGCCTTCGCCCGAACGCTCGCCAAGCACCGAGACAGCCTCGCGCGCAACGTCATTTCTGCACCCGCGTTCGCCAAGGACTTAATCCAGTCGCTCAGCCAAGACGACGAACCCGTCGAGCCCGACGAGGATGCTGCCGTCCAGGCTGCCACGGCCCTGGCGGAACTCGATGCCACGCAGTCTGAACGCACCAGCGACATCGCCACCGTCGATGCGATGGTCCGCATTGCCGAAGCCAGCCGCGGTCGGCCCGACGCCCGCATACGCCGCCTGGTTGAGTGGATCCGCACCAACATGACGACCGGAGGTGTCTGGAACGAGCGTCGCCTCGTCATCTTCACCGAATGGGACGCCACCCGCCTCTGGCTCGAACGCCGCCTCGCCGAGGCCCTGACTGATCTCGATACCGAAGGCCGCATCGACCACATCATCGGCGCCACGCCCCTTGATCATCGCGAGACCCTGAAGCGCGCCTTCAATGCCGATCCCGCCGTCGAACCCCTCCGCATCCTGGTCTGCACTGACGCGGCCCGCGAAGGCATCAATCTCCAGGCCCGCTGCTACGACCTCATCCACTTCGACCTCCCCTGGAACCCCGCCCGCCTCGAGCAGCGCAACGGCCGCATCGACCGCAAGCTCCAACCCGCGCCTCAGGTATTCTGCCGCTACTTCCTCTATCGCCAGCGTCCCGAGGACATCGTCCTCGATGCCCTCGTCCGCAAAACCGAACTCATCCGCACCCAACTCGGCTCGGCCGGCCAGGTTCTGGCCAACCGCATCTCCGACGACCTCGACCGCGACGGCATTTTCCACCCCGAAGCCCAAGCCCGATCCATCACCGACACCACCGACGACGAGCGCCTCACCACCGCCCGCGACGAAATGGACGACGAGACCGAACGGCGTCTGGCGCGCGAAGCGGCCAATCTCGACGAACTCCGCCGCCTGCTCGAACGATCCCGCACCACCGTCGGCGTTGATCCGCAGGAACTCCTGCGCGTCACCGGCACCGCGCTATCCCGCATGGGGATACCGCTCCCCGGCGCTGTCGCGGGCGATGTCCAGGGCGTGACGCTCTTCAAGCTCGATCCTGCCAGCCCCGCCTTCGCCGGTGGCACCTGGGCCGAGGCCTTCGACGACCTGCGCGTCCGTCGCCGCGAACGGCGCGAGCGGCTGAAGGACTACCGCGCCTCCGCCCCGGTGCGCGCGATCGCCTTCCGCCCGCCGATCCTCCCCAACGGCGCCGATGCCTCCGACGTAGTGCAACTCCACCTCGAACACCGCCTCATACGCCGCCTGCTCACCCGCTTCACCAGCCAAGGCTTCCAAAACAGCCTCTCCCGCTGCTGTGTTGTCGCCGGCCCCGGCGCCCAGCCGCGCGTCCTGCTCCTCGGCCGCCTCGCGCTCTACGGCCCCGGCGCGTCTCGCCTGCACGAGGAGATCGTCACAGTTACCGCCCTGTGGTCCGAAGCCTCGCACGGCAAGCAACCGCTCCGCCCACTCGGCATCCGTGGCGAGGAAACCACCATGAGCCAACTCGACGCCGCACTCAGCGCCCCCCGCCTCGTCCCCGCCACCGTCCGCGCCCGCCTCGCCCTCACCGCCCCAGGCGACGCAACCGACCTCGCCCCCGAACTCGAAGCCCGCGCCGCCGCCCGTCGTATCGACGTCGAGGCCGACCTCCGTGCTCGCGGTGAAGCCGAGGCCACCTCACTGCAACGTCTGCTCGAAGATCAGCGCAAGCGGATTGCCGAAGCCGCCGCCGTGCCCGAGGACAAGCAGATGACCCTCCCCGGCATCGTCGACAAGGAACTCGCCCAACTCCGTGCCGACCGCCGCCATTGGGACACCCGCCTGCGCTCCCTCGACGCCGAAATCGCCACCGAACCCGCCCGTGTCCGTGACGCCTACCGCGTCCGCGCCGCCCGCGTCGAACCCGTGGGTCTCGTCTACCTCTGGCCGGCGACAAATTGACCATGGCCGGCATGTCCCCCGCCGACCCGAACCTCGAATGGCTCGGCCACGTTCAGCCCATCGGCCTCGTCGTCGCCCCCCGCGTCCTCTCCGAGCGCGGCCTCGTGCCCGCCGAGCAGACCCGTGCCGACACCGAGGAAGCACAGGCGGTCATCCCCGAGGATGGCCCCGCCGAGCCCTGGGCGATCGCCACGACCCTGCTCGGTTGGCAACCTGCCCTCGTTGCCGGCGCGCCCGGCGGTCCCGAGATCCCGGATGACCTCTCCGCCTGGGTCCCCGAAGCCGAAACCCGCCTCGCGCCGGACTGGGCAGTCCAGAAGCCGGGCGGCGGCTGGCAAATCCTCGCCCAAATCCTCCCCGCGGGTATCGACCCTGACACCCGCGGCGCGCTTGCCGGCTGGGAGGCGACGCCGCACCAGCGCCTTGAACGCCTCCTCCGCGAAACCGGCATCCCCATCGGCCTACTGATCAGCGACACCGCCTGGCGCCTCGTCTACGCCCCCCGCGGTGAAACCTCGGGCTGGCTTCGTTTCCCGCTGGCCCCGATGCGACTCGTCGCCGGCCGCCCCATGCTCGGCGGCTTTAAGCTGCTGCTCGAACGTTTCCGCCTGTTCAACGACGCCCCCACCCATCGTCTCCCCGCCGTCCTGCTCGACAGCCGCGCCGCCCAGGCCGCCGTCTCCGCCACCCTCGCCAGTCAGGTCCTCGGCGCGCTCCACGAACTCCTGCGCGGTTTCAATGCAGCCGACCCCGCGCGCATGACCACCCTCGCGCGCACCAACCCAAGCCATGTCTACGAAGGCCTCCTCACCGTCCTGCTCCGCCTCGTCTTCCTCCTCTATGCCGAAGACCGGGACCTCATCCCTTCCCGCAATGACGCCGCCGCCCGCGGTCTCTACCAGCGCGGCTACGGCGTGCGCGGTCTCCATGCTCGCCTGCTCGATGACCTCTCCAAAAACCCCGACACCATGGACGAACGCACCGGCGCCTGGGGCCGCCTGCTCGCCCTCTTCCGCCTCGTCCATACCGGGGACGGCACCGGCTGGATCCGCGGCCGCGGCGGCGCCCTGTTCGATCCGGCGAAATTCCCCTTCCTCCAGGGCCAGAACACGGCGGACGCCCCGTTCGCCATCCCCCGCCTGTCCGATGGCATCGTCCAGCGCGTGCTGGACCAGCTCCTCGTCCTCGGCGGCGAGCGCCTGTCCTACCGCACCCTCGATGTCGAGCAGATCGGCAGCGTCTACGAGACCGTCATGGGCTTCTCGGTCCTCGCCGCCCCCGGCCCCGCACTGGCCATCGCCGCCGGCAAAAACAACCGCACCCCGGTCTTCGTTGATCTCGCCCATCTCGCCAAACTCCGCGGCAAGGATCGCCTGCGCGCCCTGAAGGACGACTACTCCCGCGCCCAACTCACCCCCAAGCTCGCCGCCGCTATCGAAGCTGCGCGCGACGAAGCTGCCTTGGCCACCGCCCTGACCCCCCTGGTCGACGAACGCGGCTCCCCCGGCGCCGCCATCACGCCGGCGGGCACGCTGATCTTGCAGCCGACCGACGAGCGCCGCCGTACCGGCAGCCACTACACCCCGCGCTCCCTCACCGAGCCCATCGTCCGCCACGCCCTCGAACCCGCCTTCGCCCGCATCGGGGCCGACGCCACCCCGGCTGACGTGCTGGCCCTGAAGGTGTGCGACCCCGCCATGGGTTCCGGCGCCTTCCTGGTCGAGGCCTGCCGCCAACTCGCCACCCGGCTGGTCGCCGCCTGGGCGCGCCATGCCGACACCCGCCCGCCGATCCCGCCCGATGAGGATGAGGACCTGCTCGCACGCCGTATCGTCGCCCAGCGCTGCCTCTACGGGGTGGATCGCAACCCCCTGGCCGTCGACCTAGCGCGGCTGTCGCTCTGGCTTGCCACCCTGGCGCGCGACCATGAATTCACCTTCCTCGACCACGCCCTAAAATCCGGCGACAGCCTGGTGGGGCTGACCGCGAAGCAGATTGGCCGCCTCGCCTGGCGCGACGATCAGGCGGATTTCGCCCCGTTCTTCGGCTTCCTGCGTGAACGGGTGGCTGAGGCGGTGAGGGCGCGCGGTGAAATCCAGAACGCACCGGACGACATCGCCCGCGCCATCCAGGAGCAACGGCATCGTCATATTGAGACCCGTCTCGACGACATTCGCAACCTCGGCGATGCGGTCATCGCTGCGTTCTTCTCCACCGACAGGGCGCGAGCGCAGGACAACGCGCGCAAGCAGCTCGGGATCTGGGCGAGCCGGCCGCCCGAGGAGGCATGGCCGCGTTTCCGGACGATTGCCGCGGAGCTGCGGGCCGTGCCACACCCGCTGCGTCCTTTTCATTGGCCTGTGGAGTTTCCCGAGGTTTTTGCCGGCAACGATCCCGGCTTTGATGCCATCGTCGGCAACCCGCCGTTTGCTGGCAAGAACACCCTCATCAACGGCCACCGGTCCGGCTACCTCCCTTGGCTGCAGACGCTGCACGAGGGCGCCCACGGCAACGCCGATCTGGTCGCCCATTTTTTCCGCCGTAGCTTCGGCCTGCTGCGAAGGGGCGGCTGCTTTGGTCTGATCGCGACCAATACGGTCGGTCAGGGGGACACGCGTGAGACAGGGCTTCGCGCCATCTTGGCACAGGATGGCAACATCTCCGCTGCAACGCGCCGGCTGGTTTGGCCAGGCGAGGCGGCGGTGGTCGTCGCAGTTGTTCATATGACAAAAGGTCCTGTGGGCGTTCCACGTCTCGATGGGCGACCGGTGCGTCGGATTTCGGCCTATCTCGTCGAGGGCGACCTCGATACGTCTCCTCAGCAACTGGAAGCAAACTCATCCAAAGTCTTTGAAGGGTCAAAGATCTACGGATCTGGTTTTACCTTTGACAATGACGGTGGGCGGAAGGGTCTTTGTGAGAACATCGACAAGATGACTGAAATTGTTGAGAACGATATACGAAATTCTGAAGTAATATATCCGTACATCGGAGGGGAGGAGCTGAGTTCTAATCCCCAACATCTCCATCACAGATACGTCATCGATTTCGAAGACTACCCTCTTCGCCGCGACAATAGCCTCGGGAGCTGGACGACTGCACCGCCGAAACGCCGGAGCGATCTTCTAAAAGAAGGCATAGTTCCAGACGACTACTCCGATCCGGTTGCTGCCGACTGGCCGGACTTGTTGAGCATCGTGGAACGGTTCGTCAAGCCTGAGCGTGCGAAAGTAGATCGTGAAGCTCGGAGGAAGAGGTGGTGGAGATTTGGCGATCGTCAGCCGGGCCTCTATCGAGCAATACGCGAACAAGATTATGTATTAGCAATTTCTCGTGTATCTCCGCAGTTTTCTATAGCAAGGCTTCCATCTAGAATGGTCTTTGCCGACAGCTTGGATATTTTTACATTTTCAGACTATCACTCGTTTGCAATTTTACAAAGCCGAGTTCATGAAATTTGGGCTAGGTTCTTTTCATCATCTATGAAAGATGATCTGCGCTACACTCCTTCTGACTGCTTTCGAACGTTTCCGTTCGCAGCTGGTTTTGCAACCGAGGTAACTTTGGGTGCGTCCGGAGAAACATACCTTTACCACCGCGCTGCCTCGATGATCGCCCAGAACGAAGGCCTGACCAAGACCTACAACCGCTTCCACGACGCCACCGAGTACGCCCCCGACATCGCGCGCCTGCGCGACCTCCACCACGCCATGGATGTCGCCGTGCTGCGCGCCTATGGCTGGCACGATCTAGCGGACACCGCCGCCCCTATCTTCCTCGACGAGACCAACGAGGACGACCACCGCTACCAAGGCCGCCTGTTCTGGCCCGCCCCCTTCCGCGAAACCATCCTCGCCCGCCTCCTCGCCCTCAACGCCGAACGCGCCGCCCAAGAACGCGCCGCCGGCCTCGCCCCGCTCAACGTTGACGATTCCTTGGAGGACGAACCCGCATGACCGGCTTTCGGGCGCAACGGATCCGCGATCCTCTGCACAATCTGATTGAATTCGACGCCGACCAGTTCGAGCACACGATGTGGCGAGTCATTCAGACACAGCCATTTCAGCGTCTACGCCGGGTTCGTCAGCTCGGGTTTTCAGAATTCGTGTTCCCAGGCGCCACCCACACCAGGTTTGCCCACAGCATCGGCGTTTTTCACACGGCACGGCAGTTGATGCGGATAATCCACCGGCATATTGACCGGGACAGTTGCCGCCAATATCGACAACATCAGGCGGAGGTCGCACTGGCCGCCGCCCTCGTTCACGATGTCGGACATGGCATGTTCAGCCATGCGTTCGAGGAAATCGGCAAGGAGCTTCAACTGCCGCTCGCCCGCCATGAAACGGTCAGCGAAATGTTGATCCGCGACAGCGAAGTCGCCGAAGTCCTGCGCGAGCTTGGCAGCGGCTTCGCCAATGACGTTGCCGACGTGATCAAAGGCGGCAAACCCGGCAACCTTTACGATGCCGTGGTGTCAAGCCAGTTCGACGCCGACCGGCTCGACTATATGCAGCGCGACAGACTGATGACCGGGGTGCAAAGCAGCGGCATCGACGCGACATGGCTGCTCGCCAATCTCGAAATCGCCTCGGTGCAGATTGGCGCCGACGCCGATAAGGTCGGCACCGTCGAAACCCTCGTGCTCGGGCGTAAGGCCTTTCACGTGGCAGAGAGCTACGTGTTGTCGCTGTTCCAGCTTTATCCGAACGTCTATTTCCACAAGGCGACGCGCGCCGCGGAGAAGGTTTTCTCTCGCCTGATGCTCAGCCTGGTGCCGCTGGTCAGGGATGGTGATAGCGCCAGGACGGGACTTCCCAGCAACCACCCCATTGTCCGGTTCATTCGCGAGCCCACGATTTTGGCAAACGCCACGGCGTTGGATGACGCGGTCTTTTGGGGCGCGGTGCCTTTGTTGATTGAGTCGGACGATCAATTGGTCGCCGAATGTGCGCGGCGTCTGTGGGAGCGAAAATTGCCCAAGTCGGTGGATGTACGGCAGTTGCTGGAGCAGGAAGAGCCGCCAGTTCATCATGCGGACACCGAGGCGCGCCAGCAAAGGGCTGCACGGATTGCCCTGCGGTGCCGTGCGATTGTTCAAGCATTTGAAGCGAAGGTGAATGAGCGGCCGGCTTCGAGCCCGCCGGTTTTCATCGATCAGGTTCGCCGTCCGCCCTACAAGCGCTTCCAGGATTCGCAGTCGCTTCTGAACCAGATCTTGATCCAATCGGGAGACGGCGTACCACGTGACATGGCAGAAATCTCACCTGTGGTTGCAGGCGCAGAGACGTTCGAGGTTTGCCGCGTCTACATAACCGAACGTGACACCGAATCCAGAAGCATGCTAATGAACATAATGAGAACATCCGTCGGGGAGATCACACATGCCAGCCCATGATCCGCACCAGATTGCGGCCAGATTTGTGCGCGAAGCGGGCGGTCAGCTTGTCGGTCGGACACGGCTCCAAAAGGTGGCCTACCTGACCCAGCTTGCGGGATTCGGCGACGATCTGGACTTCGAGTACCGACACTATGGCCCCTTCAGCGAGGACCTCGCGACCGGCATGGAAATCGCCGCCGGTCTTGGGATGATCAAGGAAGAGGAGAAGCGCGCGGAGTGGGGTGGTCGCTATTCGGTCTACCAGACCACGGAACAGACGCCGCCGGCGGTGGATGCCACGCGTTCGGCGTTTGTCGCCGCCGCTGCAAAGATCGGCGCGATCGAACTCGAACTGGCCGCGACCGCCGCCTTCCTGTTCGTCACGGAAGGATGCGATGGCAGCCCAGGCAAGGACCCTTGGCAACGCACGGCGGAGCTCAAACCGGACAAGGCCGCAAACGGTCGGCTTGAGCTTGCGAAGTTGGCGTATCGGGGACTGGCCAAGTTGAAGACACACCAACCTTTGCCGGCGATCGCATGAGGGCTACGCGGGTCTGGCACGGATGAATTCAGCCTCGGGGATACGGACCCAACTTGTTGATCTGCTCCGCCGTGACCTAATCGGCCCGGGGCCGGAGGATGCCGACCTCGCCACTGAATTGCTGCCGGAGCGGCCGGGGCGTTGGTATCTCACGGGCTACATCGTGCCCGCCCCCGATGGTGAGGCAGGCGAGCCCGACGAAGCGCAGGAGGATCTGCCGGATACCGCTGAGGCATCCGATCCGGTCCCCGGTGGAGGCCGGGCAGAGGATGCAGGCGATGAGGACAACGGGCCGACGCGGCATCGCTTCCAGCCCTCCAGCATCGGCCTCACCGTGCAGGTGCCGCCGGATGTGCGGAAACTCGACGTCGTCGTCACCTGGGGCGACTACACGACTGAGCCTCCGATGACCGAGTTGGAGCTCACCGACCTGACCCGCAAGGCGTCGCCGCCGAACTGGCGTCGACATGCTCGGCGGAGCGAGATTGCACTGACGATTCCGCTGCAAGGGCGAGGGACCCCAGTGGTGGTGCCAGACAGCGCAGCGCTGGGCCGCCCTGGTGGCTGTTTGGTGATCGAGGCAGTCGCGCGGCCCTACAAGGTTAAGCAGCCCGATGGCGGCACACTCGATATGCGCGTCGTCACCGTCCTGCTGGTCAATCGCCGGCCACTGCTCACCAACCGCGCCGCCGATCTGACCGCAGCATTCCAGGTTCGCCTCGATGTCGGCTGTGCGGCGGGGCTGCTGGCGCGCGCGGACTTGTCGGCGGTGGATGACAGCGATTTCGACCGGCGGCTGGCCGATCTGCATTACCGTGATGTGGTGGAATACGCCGTGGGCCACACGACATCGGCCGGGTGGGACGCGGGCACGGATGTGCGTCGCGCCTGGACCGACCCGCTGCCAATGTCGGAGGTGGAGCGCGTTGCCCCGAATACCAAGATTGGCGGCGTGGAGTGGGGCATGGAAGCCCTCGCTGCTGCCGCCTCGGATGCCGGGGCGTTGCAAAAGGCCCTGGCGCAGTTGCCTGAGGCCTACGCGGCATGGATCACTGTGCAGGACGGCACTATCCCCGGCATCGCCGGCGCACGGCGGCAGGATGTGGCTCGGACACTGATCACCCGCATGACGATCGCACAGCACCGGATCGCCGCGGGTATCGCACTGCTGGCCAATAACCCCCTGGCCCGACGGGCCTTCGCGGCGATGAACGAGGCGGTCGCCCGTGCGGCCCGGCGACGTAATGCCGGCCAGCATGGTGATCCGGCAGCCCAATCCGCGCCCGCCTGGCGACCGTTCCAGTTGGCCTTCATCCTGCTCAACCTCGATGGCCTGACCGAAAAGGCGCACGAAGACCGTGAGGTGGTGGACCTGCTGTTCTTCCCCACCGGTGGTGGCAAGACAGAGGCCTATCTCGGCCTTGCTGCCTACAGCATCGCCCATCGTCGCCTGACCACGGGCGGGCTGCTCGGCGCCGGCGTGACGGTGCTGATGCGTTACACGCTGCGCCTACTCACGCTCGACCAGTTGGCCCGCGCAGCCGGTGTCGTGTGTGCGCTGGAGCTGATGCGCGGCGAGCCGGCTTGGCAGGAGGGCGGCAAGCGGCAGCTCGGGGATTGGCCGATCGAGATCGGCCTTTGGGTCGGCTCGGCAGCGAGTCCGAACAAGCTCGGTGGGAAGGGGAATTCCAATCCTGATACCGCGGTGGTGCGGGTGAGGAGGTTCAAGAAGGACGGCAGGGAGGCTCCGGCGCCGCTGAAGGCGTGCCCGTGGTGTGCAACGCCGTTCGACCGCAATAGCTTCGCCTGCACGCCGAATGACCTGGCGCCGAAAAATTTGGAGATCCGCTGCGCCAACGCGAATTGCGACTTCACAGGCGATAAGGCGCTCCCGGTCCTGACCGTGGATGAGGCGATCTATCGGCGCCTGCCGGCATTTCTGATCGCGACGGTGGACAAGTTCGCCGGGCTGCCCTGGTTGGGCGAGGCAGGAGCGTTCTTCGGCCACGTCAACCGGGCCGACGCGTGGGGGTTCTATGGCGCCAACGACGCCCGCGCAGATGGGCAGCGGCTATGGAACGGGACTGTGCTCGACCCGCCTGACCTGATTGTCCAGGACGAATTGCACCTGATCAGCGGCCCCCTCGGCACGGTGGCGGGACTGTATGAGACGGCACTCGATCAACTGGCGACGCGGATGTATGCCGGGAAACGCCTTCGCCCGAAGATCGTGGCCTCGACCGCGACGGTCCGGCGCGCCGACACGCAGATCAAGGCGCTGTTCGACCGTAAGGAGACGCAGGTGTTTCCTGCTCCCGGGCCGGACCGACGCGACAGTTTCTTCGCTATCACCGAGCCGCCAGAGGTGTCACCAGCGCGGTGGTATGTGGGCCTCGCGGCGCAGGGCAAGGGCCCGAAGCTGATCTTCCTTCGCGCTTTGACCACATTGCTGGCGGCCGGGATGTCGGCACAAGGCGAGGCAGGAGTGGCGGCCGATCCCTATATGACGGCGGTTTGCTACTTCAACGCGTTGCGCGAACTCGGTGGTGCGCGCCGCATTGTCGAGGATGAGGTCCGCACCAGGCTGCGAGAATATGGCAGCAAGCGCCGGCGCCTCGATCCGGCCGATGCCCCCTTCGCCGACCGGCGGTTGCGCGCCGAGGACAGCATCATCGAGCTGACCTCGCGCGTGTCGACGGACCAGGTGGCCGTGGCAAAGGCGTCCCTGGAGCAGGTGTGCGATGGGGTGAAGACGGGTGTCGACGTGGCGCTTGCTACGAACATGATTTCGGTCGGATTGGACATCACGCGCCTCGGCCTGATGCTCGTGCAGGGACAGCCAAAGACGGCGGCAGAATACATCCAGGCGACGAGCCGTGTTGGTCGCGACAAGGACAAGCCCGGCCTGGTGTTGGCCGTGCTCAATATCCACAAGCCCCGCGATCGGCTGCACTATGAGCGTTTCCGGCAATTCCATTCCTGCTTCTACCGGGCCGTTGAGGCGACCAGCGTGACGCCATGGGCAGCACGGGCGCTCGATCGTGCCCTGGCAGCGGTGGTGGTCTCGCTCGCTCGACACCTGCTACCGGAGATGACGAACGGAGCCGCGGTAAGGCACCTTGCCGATCATCCAGACCTCCAGGCCAAGGTGCGCCAGACGATCCTGGACCGTGCTCCTGCCGAGGGCGTGGCGGGCGGCAAGGCGGCACTCGGTGCCGCGGTGGATCGGCTGCTGGCCGGCTGGATCGACCTCGCCGCGGACCAAACGGCGACGGGTGGCGACTTCTACTATGGACCAGCCACTCACGCGCTGCTGCATGACCCGCTCGACCCAAAGCTGGACAATCTCGATCCGAGGTACAAGTCGTTCGTGGCCGGCAGGTCCATGCGGGACGTGGAAGCCACCGTTCCGCTCGATATCCGCCAGCCGAATGGCGCCCTGCTGAACCTGACCTGAGGGAGCCGTCGATGGCAAAGGATGTACTGCGCCAGAGCCAGATCGTGGGCCTCTTCGGGCCCGGGGCGATGCTCGACCTTCCCGAGCGATCAGTGATCGTCTCGTCGGTGGATGATTGGAACATGCGAGGGCCGAACGCCTTCCGCACCATCGATGAGCCTCGCCTGTCAGACATGCTGCGTGAACGGCTGACCGCGGATGGGCGATGGATTGAGGGGCGACCGCTGAACCTGCGCACGCCGCCAATCGGCAACACTGATCCGCGTCAACCATCGCCACAGATCCAGGTTCGCGCCTTCCCGGCGTGGCTGACCTGCGACGATCCGACTGCCCAGGACGCCCGACGCCGGCGGATGGTGCGTTGGACCGAGCTCGACCCCCAGCGGCGCATGTATTGGGTGGATGATGCCGGAAAGCGCCAGCAAGCAACACCCATCCGCTTCGTATGTGGGTGCAAGAAGGGGCATCTTCAGGACATTGAGTGGAAGCAGGTGATCCATGGTGCCATCGCCTGCGCCGAACCGATGTGGCTGGAGGAGAGCGGCACGAGTGCTGAGGCCCGAGATGCGCGGATCCGCTGCGGGTGCAACAAGTCGATCACGCTCGACGAGTTGTTCATCAAGGGCCGGTTGGGAAAATGCTATGGATTCCGCCCGTGGATCGGTGACCGCGAGGATGGTTGCACCGAGCTGCTCCGATTGCTGACCCGAAGCGCCACCAACACCTACTTTCCCCAGGTAGCCACGGTCATATCGCTGCCGGTGGCTGAGGACGAACTGACCAGGCGCGTTGCGGAAGTGATGGGCTACATGACCGCCGCCACCAATCCCGCGATCATAGCCATCCTGAGGACGGCAAACCCGCAGATTTCTGAGAACCTCAAGGGGTACAGCGACGAGGAAGCATTTGCCCGGCTACAGCAACTCCGCGATGGAGCGACTGCGGCCGCGTCCAAGGACCCGCACGTTGCGGAGTTCGAGCTCCTGGCAAGCGGCCGACAGGTCATCGGCGAGAACAGCAGTGGCGCTCGGTTGCATGCCGAGACGCTCAATCGGGATGTGTGGGATCCGGACAGAGATCCCCTCTGTGCCGGCATCGCCTCGTTGGTTGCCGTGCACCGGCTGAGGGAAGTCTCCTGCCTCTACGGCTTCACCCGCTTCGAGCCGGCTCCGCTGGTCGAGGACGAACTAGAGGATGTCGGCCTCGCCGTCGAGGGCGCGCCGCTTGGGATCAACAATGACTGGCCATAGTTTGGCGCACGTTCTGATGACCGAGATCGCATTGGATTGCGGCTACCCCGCCAGTGCCTTGAGTGAGCGCATCTATGCCCTACCTGCAGTCGGTCTCGATCCGGAGGGTCGTGTCGGTCTGCTGATCTACACTGCAACAGCGGGCACGCAGGGAACCCTCGGCGGCTTGGTCGAAGTTGCAGGACGGTTCAACCATGTGCTCCGTGCCGCCCTCACAAAGCTGCTGGTCTGCTCTGGTGATCCCGTTTGCGCCGACCATGATCCGACACGACGGGTCGACGATCGTGCCCTACATGGGGCTGCCTGTCATGGATGTTTAC
>JAPLOH010000300.1 GCA_026400845.1 Alphaproteobacteria bacterium | reverse complement strand
GGCCGCCGGCGGCGCCATCACCGCCGCCCTCGCCAAGGAGGCATCCGCCGCCGTTGCCGCAGCCGGGCTGAACCCCGCCCGGGCCGCCTCGGTCGCGCTCGGCGCCGTGCTGCGGGCCTATCGCTTCGATCGCTATCGCACCAAGGAAAAGGCCGAGGACAAGCCGAAGCTCGCCAAGCTGACCCTGCTGGCCGACAGCGCCGCCAAGGTGAAGAGCGCCTGGGAGCCGCTGAAGGGCGTGGCCGAGGGCGTCTACTTCGCGCGGGACCTGGTCTCCGAGCCGCCGAACGTGCTGAACCCCGCGGAGATGGCGCGGCGCATCGAGGGGCTGAGCAAGATCGGCCTCAAGATCGAGACCTTCGGCCCCAAGGAGATGAAGAAGCTCGGCTTCGGCGCGCTGATGGGCGTCGCCCAGGGCAGCTCCAATGAGCCGCGCATGGTGGTGATGCACTGGAACGGCGCGCCGGCCGACAAGACGGCGCCGCTCTGCTTCGTCGGCAAGGGCGTGACCTTTGACACCGGCGGCATTTCGCTGAAGCCCGCCGGCGGGATGGAGGACATGAAGTGGGACATGGGCGGCTCCGGCACCGTCGTCGGTCTCATGGCCGCGCTCGCCGGGCGCAAGGCGAAGGTCAACGCGATCGGGCTGGTCGGCCTGGTCGAGAACATGCCGGACGGCAACGCCCAGCGCCCGGGTGACGTGGTGACCACCTATTCCGGCCAGACCGTCGAGGTGATCAACACGGACGCCGAGGGCCGCCTCGTGCTGGCCGACGTGCTGTGGTACGCGCAGGAGAAGTTCAAGCCGCGCTTCATGATCGATCTGGCCACCCTCACCGGCGCCATGATGGTCGCCCTCGGCCACGAAACCGCCGGCTATTTCGCCAATGATGACGCGATCTCCGACCAGCTCTTCGCCGCAGGCAAGGTGACCGGCGAGGCCGTGTGGCGGATGCCGTTGGGCGAGGCCTATGACAAGCTCATCAAGTCCGACATTGCCGACATGAAGAACATCGGCGGCCGCTCGGGCGGCGCCATCACCGCGGCGCAGTTCATTCAGCGCTTCGTCAACGATGTGCCGTGGATCCATATCGATATTGCCGGAGTCGCCTGGTCCGGCAAGGACGCGCCGACCATTCCGAAGGGCGCCACCGCTTTTGGCGTGCGGCTGCTGGATCGGATGGTGGCGGATAACTACGAGAAGTAATGGCCGAGATCGGCTTCTATCACCTGCTGCGGACGGGGCCCGATCAGGCCCTGCCGCAGCTGCTCGGACGCACGCTGGCTGCCGGGCAGCGCGCGGTGATCCGCTGCGGCAGTCCTGAACGGGTCTCCGCACTCGATACCGCTTTGTGGCTGTGCCATGAGCCGGACTGGCTGCCGCATGGCAGTGCGACGGCGGGTAATGCCGATTTGCAGCCGATCTGGCTGACCACGGAGGATGAGGCGCCCAATGGCGCGCGCTTCCTGTTCCTTATCGACAATTGCGAGGCAGCGGATCTCACGCCCTACGAACGGGTGTTCGATCTGTTCGACGGCAATGACGAGGCGGCCGTCTCGGCGGCGCGGCGGCGCTGGGCGGCGGCCAAAGCGGCCGGGCACGGCCTGGCCTATTGGCAGCAGACCGAGCGCGGCTGGCAGAAGAAAGCCTGAGGCTTACTCGGCGGGTTCGGCCTGCTTCGGCTTGAGCGCCTCGGGGATGGCGAAGTAGCGGTTCGCCAGCGCCTTCTGGTTCTCGTAGATTGAGCCCTGCTTGTCGGCCGGCGGCAGCGGCACGCGCACCGGCACCGCGGTGACGCGGGGTTCCAGCGTCGGCTGGCCGGCGACCAGCATGGCGTCGAAATCCTCCATCGACTTCGGCGTGATGATGAGCGGCCAGGCGTCGGCGGCGCGGTATTGGAACAGCAGCAGACGGCGGTCCTTGTTGGAGGTGTTTACCGCCGAGCCGTGCACGGCGCGGACGTGGTGGACGGTGATGGAGCCGGCCTTGCCGATCAGCGGCAGCGCCTTGGTGTAGTCGACCTCCTTTTTCCCCGGGTCCATCGCGCCGCAGAACTTGCCGTCGGCGTGGTGGTCATAGACCTTGGGCACCTTGTGGGTGCCGGGGATGATCATGAGCGGCCCGTTGGCGAGTTCCATGTCGTCCATCATCACACCGACCGCGGCGAGGTCGTCATTGGTGTGGGGGTAGAACGCCCAATCCTGGTGCCACTCGACGGCAGCGCCGTAGCCGGCCGATTTCAGGTTCAGCTTGGCGGTGTCGAAACGCACATTCGGCCCCCACAGATCGGTCAGCACCTCGACGATGCGGGGATGACGCACCAGGGCAGCGTAGGAGGGGTGGTTCTTGTGCGGCTCTTTGATGCGCCGCACCCGCGGTTGCGCCGGCGAATGGGTGTCCTCAAGGTCATAGATCGGGGTGTGGGCGGCGACGGCACGCGATTTCTCGACGAATTCGTCGGTCACGCGGCGCAGTTCCTGGACTTCGGCGACCGAGAGCACATCCGGCACGACGATGGCGCCAACCTCGTTGTACTCGTCTATCTGGGCCTTGTTGAGCATTGTTTCCTCCGGTCCGAGGCCCCAGCGCGCGGCTCGCCGCATGCTGGGCCGATATTTTCCAAACACTAGCAGCAGGTCAGCCCATCCGGCAAACTTTACCACTCGCCGGACACCGGCGACCCTGCGGAGGTTGAATTCCAACACTAGTTTCATTGCTCCTCGGCAGAGCTGGAAACAGTCGAGGGAGCAGAGAAGCATGCTGCAGTATGAGAAGATATTGAGTTTCGCGAATGATCAGCAGAATGCAAAATTTTGGAAAACCGTGTTCCGAGCAGATTTTCCCGCTCTCTGCCGCCACTGTCAGGGCCGTCGCACGGCGATCAATTG
>JAPLOH010000347.1 GCA_026400845.1 Alphaproteobacteria bacterium | reverse complement strand
GCCCATGCGGGCGGTGCCCATCAGATGGTAGCAGGTGGAACCCCATTTGCCCGCGTAGTCCAGCCATTCATCGTCGCTGAGGTTCGCCTGCACCGGCATGTCCATGCGATCGAAGTAAGGCGCGAGCTCGGGCGTGAGCAGCAACTTCTGGGCAAGGCGGAGGCCGCCGATCAGCGCCTCGCGGTCGGTGGCGTGGGCGAGGTAGTTGGGCTGGATGATGGGGTCCACGAACACGTCCGTCGAACGGGCGCGCACGAAGCCGGTGCTCTCCGGCCGGTGCTGCCAGACGCCAACGGTCATGCCAGGGAAATCGTCGAGCAGGCCAACGAAGCCGGCCTTGTAGCTGGCGGGCGAGAACACGCCCTGGAGGTCCGGGCTGTCCATCAGCGCGTTCGATTTCCAGAACCAGTACACATTGGAGGGGGTCAGCGTCATGATCGAGGGCTTGCCCATCGCCCAGCGCGCGATCTGGCCGACGAGGCCGAGCCCGCGCGCCATCTCGTTCATCGTGCGGACGTTCTTCGCGCGGGCCACCAGGCGGACGGCATAGTGATCGCGGAAATTCTCGCCGACGCCGGCCACCTCGTGCAGCACCGGCACGCCCAGCGATTGCAACAATCCGCCCGGGCCGATGCCGGAGATCTGCAACAAACGCGCGGTGTTGGCGGTCCCCGCGGAGACGATCACCTCGCGGCGGGCCTTCACAACGCCGATGGTCTTGCGGTCCCGGTCGTTGACGTAGCGCACGCCGACGGCGCGCTTGCCTTCGAGCAGCACGGCGGTAGCACGCGCATCGGTGCGGATTTCGACGTTGCCGCGGGCGGCGGCGGGCAGCAGGAACATCCGCGCCGAGCTGCGGCGGAAGCGGTTGTAGATCGCGCGCTGGAAATAGCCGACGCCGGCCTGCGAGGCGCCGTTGTAGTCGTTGCCTTTCGGCATCCCCATCGCCGCGGCGCCGGCGATGAAGGCCTCGTTGATGGGGTGGATCCAGTCCATGTCGGTGACGGGAATGCCGCCCTCGCGGCCGTGGAACTCACTCTGGTCACCGCCGATCCGCCGTTCGGTGCGCTTGAAATAGGGCAACACGTCGGCATAGCCCCAGCCGCGATTGCCGCGCTGCGCCCAATGGTCGTAGTCGGCGGCCTGGCCGCGGTTGTAGACCATGCCGTTGATCGACCCGCCGCCACCGATGGTGCGGCCCTGGGTGGTCGCGATGCCGCGCCCCCCGGTGCGTTCGGTCGGCTCGGTTTTGAACTGCCAAGTGTAGGCCGGGTTGAACAGCATCTTGATGAAGCCGGCGGGTATATGGATGAACGGATGCCGATCGGGCGGGCCGGATTCCAGCACGCAGATGGTGACGTCCGGATCCTCGGAGAGCCGCCCGGCCAACACCGAACCGGCGGCGCCGGCGCCGACGATCACGTAGTCGAACGTATCCACCTCGCTCATGCCGTAAGCGTCCCGCGCAGCCAGGCGGAGGCTTCGGCGACGGCGTCCCGCGCCAGCCCGACCGCCGCGGTGAGACGGACGAAGCCGTGCAGCACGCCCTCATAGGTGCTGAGCGTGACATCCACCCCAGCCGCCCGCATTTTCGCCGCCATCCGCTCACCGTCGGAGCGCAGCACGTCGAGCGCGGCAAGCTGGATCAGGGTGGGCGGCAGGCCGGCGCAATCGGCGCGGAGGGGTGCTGCGAGCGGGTTGAGACGGTCGGCGGCCTCGCGCATGTAGAGGTCCCAATAGGCCATCATGCCGGCACGGGTCAGGCCGAAGCCCTCGGCG
Source organism: Alphaproteobacteria bacterium (assembly GCA_026400845.1). Lineage (GTDB taxonomy): Bacteria > Pseudomonadota > Alphaproteobacteria > Acetobacterales > Acetobacteraceae > CAIYPH01. Next base: position 3,421 of record JAPLOH010000347.1, on the reverse strand, counting down.
AATTCGGTGTAGCTCGGCGAGGCGAAGTCGGTATCGGTGACGGGATAGGGGGTGTAGACGCCGCGCAAGGCGGGGCCGCCGAGGTCGCGCAGATGGATCGCGGTGGCGAGGGCGAGATTGCCGCCGGCGGAGTCGCCGCCGATCGCGATACGCGAGGTGTCGAGGCCCCAATCGGTCTCGGCCAAAGCCCGCACGGCGTCGGCGCATTCCAGCAGCGGCTGCGGAAAGCGCGATTCCGGGGCGAGCGAATAGTCGACGCTGACGGCGGCGATATCGGCGCCGGCGGCGAGTTCGCGCACCAGGCGGTCATGGCTGTCGATCGACTGGAACACCCAGCCGCCGCCGTGGAACCACACGAGCACCGGCAGTTTCGCGCCGATGCGCGGCTTGTGGACGCGGCACAGCACACGCCGGCCGCGGATGAACAGCCAGCGCTCCGTGGTCTCCGCCATGACCGGCCCGCCAGAGCCATGGAGCATCGACAACTGCTCGCTGATCGCCCGGCTGGGCCCCCAGGGCTCGGCGAGCACCACGGGTGGCAGCTTGGCTGCCTCGGCGTCACGCCGGTTCTGGACGGCTCGCATTTCCGGGTGCAGGCGATCGGGGCTCATGGCGGTCTCCGGGGGTTGTTTCAGGCATATTGCCGTCTCGCGGGACGCTGGGGAACCCGCTCAAAACAACGGCAGCGCCGGCACCCAGTTCGGCCGCGCCGGATCGTAGAACTCGCTGATCCCGCCTTCCTTCTTGTAGGCGGCGTGATAGCGGGCGAGCTTGTCGCGATCGAGCTCCACCCCGAGCCCCGGCCCGTCCGGCACCGTCATGCAGCCGTCGCGGTAGACGAAGGGTTCGGTGATCACGTCATCGATCTGGTCGTGGTAGTGGCTGTCGATCGCGTAGGTGATCCACGGCGTGGTGGCGGCGAAATGCAGCATCGCGGCGGTGGAAATCCCCAGCTCGCGATCGGCATGCATGCCCACGCCGAGATTAAACGCCTCGGCCACCGCGATCATCTTGCGGTTCTGCTGCACGCCGCCCCAGTAATGCAGATCGCTCAAAATCACATCCACCGCCCGCATGCGAATGCCTGGCGCGATCTGGTCCCAGGCGACGAGGCACATATTGGTGGCGAGGGGTACCGAGACCGCCTTGCGCACCTGGCTCATCCCCTCGAGCGAGGCCGTGGGGTCTTCCAGGTATTCGAGATCGATGCCGCTCGCGATCAACCGATGCGCGATGCGGATCGAGGTCTCGACCGACCACGCCGCATTGGGGTCCCACCGCAGGGGCGCGTCGGGGAAGTCGGCGCGGATCAGCTCCAACGCCTTGAATTCCTGCGCCGGCGGATAAACGCCGCCCTTCAGCTTGATGTCGGTGAAGCCGTGGCGGGTGCAGAGTTCGCGCGTGCGCTCGGCGATCGCCTGCGGGCTGTCCTCGCCGCCGATGCCGGTTTTCGCGTCGCGGTAGCGGTAGAAAACATAGGCGCCGAATTCCACCGTATCGCGGGTCTTGCCGCCGAGCAGCTTGTAGAGCGGCAGGCCGAGCGACTTGCCGGCGGCATCGAGGCAGGCCATCTCGATGCCCGCCCGCACGATCGCCGGGATCGCCGTCTCGTAGCCGATGCAGAACACCGCGAACCGGCGCATCAGCACGCCGATATCGAGCGCATCGAGCCCGATGACGAATTGCCGCGCCGTATCGATCGCATGCTCCACCGCCGCCCCGCCATAGGTCTCACCGAGGCCGATGATGCCATCCTCGGTGATGACCTCGATGATGCCACGGGTGGTGCCGGTCTCCACGCCACACGCCCAGCGCAAGGTCGCCTCGAAAGGGACGTTGACCGAGGTGACGCGGAGATCGACGATCTTCATGGCGGCCCTCCGCTATGCCGGGCCGACGCGGAAGACGCAGAGCTTGTTGCCGTCGGGGTCACGGAAATAGGCGGCATAGAACCCGTCCGGATTGGGGCCGCGCACGCCGGGTGCGCCCTCGTCGCTGCCGCCCATGGCAAGCGCCTTGGCGTGGCAGGCATCGATGGCGGCCCGGGTTTTAGCGGGCAGCGCCATCATGGCGCCATTGCCGACGCTGGCCGGCTTGCCGTCATTGGGCTGGCCGATGGCGAGCATCGGGGTGCCGGGGCCGCTGGTGTAGAAGGTGCGCGTTGCCGAGGAATACCCGGCCATTACCGAGCCGCCGAGCAGGCCGAGGACGGCGTCGTAGAATGCCTTGGCGCGGGTATGGTCGTTGGTGCCGAGCATGGCGTAACCGAGCATGGTTTTCTCTCCCTTGTGCCCTGTGTGGGCGAGGGACGATCCGCGCTTGGCTGGGGGGAGTCAATGCGGCGCGATGGGATGGGTGCGCAGGAAGGCCGCGCGGTGGAAGGCGAATTGCGCGGGGGAATATGCCGTGCCGATCGGGCAGGCGCGGCGGGCGTCATCGATGTCGGGATGGGCGGTGCAAGGGCGGGTCGCGCAGGTGGCGCAGGGCGAGGGACATGGTTCGAAGGGCGGCAGGGCGAGCCGGGTGGAGAAGGCGAGCGCGCCGCGCCAGTTGTGCCAGAGGCCCCAGTCCGGGTGGATCAGCAGGCCGATCGGCGAGGGATGCACGGGTTCGGCGCGCTGGGCCAAGCGGAGGAAGGGCAGGAAATCCGGGCCGCCGAAGGGGAAGAGGGGCATGGCGCCGAAGGCTTCCGCCAGGGCGCCGACCACGCGGCGGGACCAGCGGTCGAGCGGGTCCGGGGTGCCGTCCCGGTATTCGGGGGTGGTGGTGAAGGCGGGCCAGTGGGTGGGGCCGGTCCAACCGAGGAGGAGCAGGGTGGCCGTCGGGGTACCGTCCGGCATCGGCGGCACGGCGTCGTCTTGGGTGGGGTGGAAGCCGCCGCGTAGCGCGAGGCCGAGGGTTTCGGCGGCGGCGGCGATCGTGGGGATCACGGGCAGGAGGAGTCCTCAACCAGCACCGCCGCGCGGCGGTTGCCATCGCGGAAGCAGCCATTGGTCCAGATGCCGTTATAAATGGTGCCGTTGGCCCAGGTCATGCGGCCGGGGCCATGGGGTGTGCTGTCGCGCCATTCGCCGTCGAAGACGCTGCCGTCGGTTCATGTGAAGACGCCGCGGCCGTGATTTTTGTTGTCGCGCCATTCACCGTTGTAGCGGTTGCCGTTACCTCTTGTTAGGACACCTCGACCGTCCCATTTGCCATCACGATATTCACCGTCATAACGGCCGCCGCTTGCAAACGTTTCTACGCCTCGGCCGTGCGGTAGGCCATTGCGATGTTCACCGTCGTAGCGCTGCCCATCTGCCCGGATGCTAATGCCTCGGCCGTGCCGTTTGTCATCGCGCCATTCGCCGTCATAGCGGTCGCCGTTGGGGTAGGTCGCTGTGCCGCGGCCGTGCCGTTTGTCATCGCGCCATTCGCCGTC
>JAPLOH010000147.1 GCA_026400845.1 Alphaproteobacteria bacterium | reverse complement strand
TGGGGTGCAGGGGCGAAGCCCCGCCGGGTCCAGGGCGGAGCCCTGGCCTACCCGTCCCGGCGGCTGAGCCAACGTGCATCACTGTTGCAGGAACGCGTCCATGCGTTCGGTGAGTTTGGTGAGGTTTTCGCGCCAGTAGTCGAAGTTCATGTTGGTCTGCTTGGCCGCGTTGACCGGAGAGGAGTTGATTGAGGCTTTGGCGGCCTCGGGGATCTTGCCGGTATCGAAGGCCTTGCTGTTGATCGGGCCGTAATCGATCAGCGCGGGGATGTTGGCCTGGAGCTCCGGCGAGACCATCATCGCGATGACCTTCTGGGCGAGCGCCGCGTTCTTGGCGCCCTTGGGGATCACCAGGCAGTCGATGTTGAAGATGCCCTGGTTGTAGTTGATGGTGGCCTTGGCGCCGTCCTTGATTACCGCGCCGGCGCGGCCGTTCCAGATGGCGACCATGTCGGCCTCGCCGTCCTTCAGCAGCTGGGCGGACTGGGCGCCCGAAGCCCACCAGGCGACGACGTTCTTCTTGATCTTTTCGAGGCTCTTCAGCGCGCGATCGACGTCGAGCGGGTAGAGCTTCTGCGGATCGACGCCATCGGCCATCAGCGCGATTTCGAAGGTTTCCGCGGCGCCGCGGCCGAGCGAGCGAGTGCCGGGGAATTTCTTGGTATCCCAGAAATCGGCCCAGCTCTGCGGCCCGTTATTGCCGTATTTCTGCGTGTTGTAGGCGATGACGGTGGAGTAGTAGATCACCCCGATCCAGTCCTTCGCCGCCATCGCCTTGTCGATACCGTCGGTCTTGATGACGCTGTAGTCGAGCGGCTCGAACAGCCCTTCCGCGGCGCCCCGGGCGCAGCTGACGCCGCCGAGATCGGCCACATCCCACTTCACCGCCTTGGCGCCGACCTGGGCGCGCACGTCGGCGATGCCGGTGAGGGTGTCTTCCTTGATGGTGATGTTGAGCGCCTTCTCGATCGGGTCGAGCAGCGCCTTGCGCTGGGCCGCCTGATAGGCGCCACCGAAGGAGGCGAAGGTGATGGTGGTTTGTGCCGCCGCCGGCAGCGTGGCCGCGAGGCTCAGCAGCAGTGCGGCCCTGAACGTGGAAAACATGCGCATCGTATAGCCCCCGTTGTTTCTTGTCGTGCGTCGAGCGGCATCATCGGCCCGGAAACACCCGGCCGCCAAGGGGGAAATTGCAGGTGGGGCAAACGCGGGCTAGGTTTTGTTGATCGCCCCGCGCCGCCAGGAGGCCCGCTTGCCCGCATCCGCCCCGCTGCCGCCCAGCCTCTACGCCGATACCGCCCGCCCGCCCGCCATCACCCCGCCGCTCGATGGCGATAAGCGGGCCTCGGTCTGCGTCATCGGCGCCGGCTTTACCGGCCTCTCTGCCGCGCTGCATCTCGCGCAGCAGGGCACCGATGTGATCGTGCTCGAACGCAATGAGCCGGGCTGGGGCGCCTCCGGGCGCAATGGCGGCCAGGTCAACCCGGGCCTTAAATGGGACCCGGACAGGGTGGAGGCGGATTTCGGGCCGGATCTCGGCCGTCGCATGGTCGCGATGTCCTGGGACGCGCCAAATGTGGTGTTCAACCTCATCGCCCAGCACCAGATCACCTGCGAAGCCTCGCAGTCCGGCACCATGCGGGCGGCGTTTCAGCAGAACAACGTCGCCGAGATCGAGAGCGCCTATGAGCAGGGGGCGCGGCGCGGCATGCCGGTCGAGCTGCTCGATATCAAGGCGATGCGGCAGAAGATCGGCGCCGAGCGCTATCTCTGCGCGCTGCTCGACAATCGCGGCGGCCACGTGAACCCGCTCGGCTATGCCCGCGGCATGGCCCAGGCGGCGCAGCAGTTTGGCGTCACCATCCATGGCGGCAGCCCGGCCGAAAAGGTGTGGCGCGAGGGCACGTCGTGGAAGGTGCAGACCCCCAACGGCACCGTCACCGCCGACCGGCTGGTGATCGGCACCAACGGCTACACTGACGACCTGTGGCCCCAGCTGCGCAAATCCGTGGTGCCCGTCTACAGCGGCATCGCCGCCTCCGAGCCGATCCCGGAGGAGATCGCGCGCGAAATCATGCCGCACCGCGCATCGCTCTATGAGCTCGGCAAGGTGACCACCTATTTTCGGCTCGACAAGGCCAACCGCATTCTGATGGGCGGCCGCAGCCGGCAATCGCCGATCAGCGCGCCGGGCGACGTGCAATGGATGATCGACTACGCCCAGCGCCTGTGGCCGCAAATCAAGCCGTTCAAATGGACCCATGGCTGGAACGGCCAGCTTGCCATCACGCCCGACCACTACCCGCACATCCACGAGCCGGCGCCGGGCGTGCTGGTCTGCGTCGCCTATAACGGCCGCGGGGTTGCGATGGCGACCGCGATGGGCCCCCAGTTGGCCAAGCGCACGCTGGGCGGCAGCCAGGCCGAGATCGACATGCCGATCACCGACCTCAAGGAAATCCCCTTCCACGCCCTGTGGAAAACCGCCGTCGCCGCGCGCGTGCTGTACGGCCGGGTGCGCGACTACCTCCATATCTGACAGGCCAATCCGATGAGCATCGACCGTTCCAGTATCGCCGCCGCCGCGGCGCGCATTGCGCCGTACGTGCGCCGCACCCCCATTTTCCGCCTCGCCGCCGGCGATCTCGGGTTGAGCTTCCCCGTCACGCTGAAGCTCGAGTTGCTGCAGCACGCCGGCAGCTTCAAGCCGCGCGGAGCGTTCAACCGCATCCTGCGGGCGCGCGAGGCGGGAGAGTTGCCAGCCGCCGGCGTTATCGCTGCCTCGGGCGGCAACCACGGCGCCGCGGTGGCGTGCGCGGCCCAGGCGCTCGGGCTGACGGCCGAGATTTTCGTGCCGCAGCACACGCCGGAATCCAAGCGCAAACGCATCGAGGGCTACGGCGCGCGGCTGGTGCGGGGCGGCGAGGCCTATGTCGAGGCGCTGGCCGCCAGCCGCGCTCGCCAGGCCGAGACCGGGGCCATGGAGGTGCACGCGTTCGACCATCCCGACGTGCTGTCCGGCCAGGGTACCACGGCGATGGAGTTCGAGGCCGACGCACCCGATCTCACCCACATCCTGATCGCCACCGGCGGGGGCGGGCTGATTGGCGGCATGTCGGCGTGGCTCGGCGGGCGGATCAAAGTGATCAGCGTGGAACCCGAGGGCTGCCCGGGCTTGCACAACGCGCTGGCGGCCGGCCGCCCGATCGACTCCCCGGTCGGCGGCATCGCGTCGGATGCGCTGGGGGCGAAGCAGGTCGGCGCGCTGATGTTCCCCATCGCCCAGGCCAACGTCGCCGCCGCCGTGCTGGTGACGGATGCCGCCATCGTCGCCGCGCAGAAGACCTTGTGGGACCGCATGCGCCTCGTCGCCGAACCGGGCGGCGCCACCGCTTTGGCCGCGCTACTATCGGGCGTATGGGTGCCGCCCCAGGGTGCCCGCGTCGGCGTACTGGTCTGTGGCTCCAATACCGATCCGGCGCTGGTGGTGTCATGAACTCCGTCCTGCTCGATATCGACACTCGGGGGGTCGCCCACGTCACTCTCAACCGGCCCGAAATCGGCAATGCCTATGACGAGGAACTGCTGGCGGCGCTGATCGCCGGGCTGATCAAGCTTGAAGCTGATCCAGCGATCCGCGCAGTCGTGATCCGCGGCGCCGGCAAGCATTTTCAGGCCGGTGCCGACATCAAATGGCTCCGCCGCGCCGCCGACTATCCGCCCGATCAGGCCTTCGCCGCCTCGATGGCGACCACGCGGGCGATGCAATTGCTGAACGAGTTCTCCCGCCCGACCATCGCCGTCATCAAAGGCGCCTGCTTTGGCGGCGGCGTCGGCATCGCCTGCTGCGTGGACGTGGCGCTGGCCACCCCCGAGGCGCAATTCGGCATCACCGAGGTGCGCGTCGGCGTCTCGCCCACGCCGATCTCCACCCACATGGTCAACGCCATCGGCCTGCGCCAGACCCGCCGCTACGCCCTCACCGGCGAGCGCTTCGGCGCCGCCGAGGCCTGCCGCATCGGCCTGGTGCACGAGATCGTCGCCGCGGAGGCCATCGAGGCGCGGGTGGAAGAGGTGTTGGACGCCGTGTTCCTCTCCGCCCCCGGCGCCATCGCGGGCACCAAGCACAGCTTCCTCGCCGCCAACGGGCTCAAGCTCGATCAGCGGGCGATGGAAATCCTCGCCCATGAAAGCTGGATGCAGCGCAATTCCGCGGAGGGCCACGAGGGCACTGCAGCCTTCAGCGAAAAACGCCGCCCGGACTGGTATGCGCTGCCAGCGCTGCTGAAAGCATAACGCCGTCCCGCCCGGCTCGGCTGCCCGAACCGACGTTGCACGGCCGGGAGCCTCGCCTGTATGAACGCGGCCTTGCCCCCGTGCGCCAGAAGGAACCTCCCATGTCCGGCTACGTCATCTCCCCTCCCCCCGTAAGCTCCGTCCCGGTCGCCGGCGGCGGTGCTTTCCCGGTCCGCCGGGTGTTCTGCGTCGGCCGCAACTATGCCGAGCATGCCCGTGAAATGGGCTCCGACCCCGATCGCGAGCTGCCGTTCTTCTTCTGCAAGCCGGCCGACGCGCTGGTGACCGGCGACGCCGACATGCCCTACCCGACCATGACCACCAACCTGCACCACGAGATGGAGCTGGTGGTGGCCATCGGCACGGGCGGCAAGGATATCGCCGAGGCCGATGCGCTGTCTCACGTCTGGGGATACGCCGCCGGGCTCGACATGACGCGGCGTGATCTGCAGAACGCCGCCAAGAAGGAAGGCAAGCCCTGGGACATGGGCAAGGGGTTCGACCAGTCCGCCCCGATCGGCGTGCTCATTCCCGCCGCCGGGTTCCCCGACCCGACCAAGGGCAAGATCGAGCTCAAGGTGAACGGCAAGCTGCGCCAGGTCTCCGACCTCTCGAAGCTCATCTGGTCGGTCGCCGAAACCATCGCCTTCCTCTCCAGGCTCGTTGCCCTCGCCCCCGGTGATCTCATCTTCACCGGCACCCCCGAGGGCGTCGCCGCGGTGGTGAAGGGCGATCTGCTCGAAGGCGTCGTCGAAGGCGTCGGCACCGTCACCGCGCGGATCGTCTGATCCCGTGGGCCAGACCCTGCGGGTGGCGACGTGGAACATCAATTCCCTCCGCCTGCGCCTCAAACTCCTCGGCCAACTCGCCACGGAGCTGAAGCCGGACGTCATCTGCCTGCAGGAAACCAAGGTGCCGGACGAGCTGTTCCCGCCCCATGCCACGGCGGAACTCGGCTATGAGCACGTCGCCTATCGCGGCATGAAGGGCTACAACGGGGTGGCGATCTTCTCCCGCCTGCCGCTCGAAGTGCTCACCGACACGCCGGACTGGTGCGGCAAAGGCGATTGCCGCCACCTCGCCGTGCGCCTCGCAACCCCCGGCGGCCCGGTCGAGCTGCATGATTTCTACGTCCCCGCCGGCGGGGACGTGGCGAACCGCGACGAGAACCCGAAATTCGGCCACAAGCTGGATTTCGTCGCCGAAGCCACCGCCTATTTCGAAGGTCGCACCACTCTCGAACGCGCCATCCTGGTCGGCGATCTCAACATCGCCCCGCTTGAACACGACGTCTGGAGCCACAAGCAACTGCTCGACGTGGTCAGCCACACCCCGCCCGAAACCACAGGCCTCACCGCCTGGCGCGAAACCCGGTTCTATGACGCCATGCGCCACTTCGTGCCCGACGACCAGAAACTCTACACATGGTGGTCCTACCGCAACCGCGACTGGAAAGTTGCCAACCGCGGCCGCCGACTCGACCACATCTGGGTAACGCCGGACCTCACGCCCGCCTTGCGCTCCCTCACTGTCCACACCGAAGCCCGCGACTGGCCCCAAGGCAGCGACCATGTGCCTGTCATGCTCGAACTGGCCGTGTGACAGCGTCCGCTGACATTATGGGCCGTTCTCGGAGAAGCACCGCTTCCTATCCCTTGGCCGCCGGCCGCAACAGCACGCAACCCGCCGCGGTCAGCACAAGCGCGAACCCTATGAAATCCATCGCGGTCGGCCGGTCGCCCACCAGCAGCATGGCGCTGGTGACGCCCACCACCGGAACCATCAGCACCCCGAGTGCCGCGGTCGCGGCGGGCAGTTGGGCCACCACCTCGAACCACACGTAGTAGGCGAGCGCGGTGCCGAAGACGACATTGTAGAACAACCCCACTCCGGCCTGCCAATGCTCCGGCAGCAGCCGTGGCGTACCGCCGAACAACAGCAGCCCGGCCACCGCGGCGACCCCGCCGGCGGCGAGCTGCCAGCCCGCGATAACGAAGGGATCGGCAGCCACCGCCGCCCATTTCACGTACACCGTCCCGGCGGCCCAACTCACCGCAGCCCCGAGTGCGAACCACATGCCGATCGGGATCTCTCCGCCGAGGAACGGGATGATGAGCGCCGCGATCCCGGCCGCACCCAGCGTCATGGCCACTGCCCGCACCCGATCGAGCCGCTCGCCGAGCACGATCCAGGCGAGGAACGTCACCCACAATGGCATGGTATAGGCGATGATCGCCACCCGTGTCGTCGTGGTTCCGAGCTGGGCGAACGAGGAGAAGAGGTTGAACCCGGCTAGGTTCAACAGCCCGGCGACGACTAGATGCACCCGGTCCCGCGCCCGAGGAACCCACAGCACCCGGCGCCGCGACAGCGCGATGGCGAGCAGTGCCGCCGCTCCCACCCATAGCGCGATCGAGCGGAACATCCATGGCGAATAGTCCAGTAGCGCCAGCCGCGCCGCCGGCCAGTTCAGCCCCCACAGCACCCCGAGGGCGGCAACCATGGCACGGGCGCGGAAGTTCGGGGGGGCAGCGTGGGACATACCCAACCATAGTCCGCCCCGCCGACGACCGCTAACCGACCCATTCGCCCGTATCCCGGGGCCGTGATACTGGCGGGGATAGTGGCCGTGATACTGGCCGTGATACTGGCGGGGATAATGGCGGGCCGGAAATGTGAAAGAAATTTGACGAAACCTGCGATGCACGGATGGTGAAGCGATTGCTTCTGAAGACGCTGTATCAAGAAACCGCCACCCGGGTGTTCTTCCGTACCGGGAATGCTGAAGGATGTGCGACGATGCGAACGATCCAGGACCCACGTGCGCGTGAAGCTGCGCCGGGAGAAGCGGCCAACGAACAGCAGTCTCCGCTGCCGATCGTCCCGCCGGGGTCGGACGGCCAGTCCTGGTGGTTTGAGTTCGAGCCGGCGAATGATGCGGGCGCCTGGCACTGGCGGCACTATGATCTTGTCAACGTCGAGTCCAGGCGGACGATTGAGGCCGACCCGGGTATGCCGGAGTTCGCGCGACAGGCCCTGCTGAGCACCGACGATACACCCCGGGTAGTGACCGATGGAGACGTCGTGGCCGGGGTCCTGCCATCCTTCGCGCGCACCGGCGACGCCGATGCTTACGACCTGACATACTGGCACTTCTCGATGACGCCGGAACGCTTGATCACCGGGCGGCGGCAAGCGACGCGGACCCTCTACAACATGTGGGCGGTGATCCGCGGCGGGCGCAAACCGCGGGACCCCGCCACGCTGCTCGATCTTTGTATTGGCGAATTCGCCCGCGAGGTCAGGGCACGATTGAAGACGCTCGCCGCCACCTTGCATCCCGTCGAGGACAATCTGATCGCGGAGCGCGCGGACCTCTCCGAAGTTGGCGCGCGGCTCGGCAATGCGCGGCGCGAGGCCGTGCAACTGCGGCGCGCGCTCGCGCCGCTGCACCGGGCGTTCGACGAGGATATGGAGGAGTTGCCGGAATGGGCGCAGTTCGATGACCACCACTCCGGCGTCCGGCTGCTGCACAGCGCGCTTGATGATATCACTGCGCTGCAAGACCATGCCCGCTCGCTGCAGGATGAGTTCACCACCCGGCTCGCCGAGGAATCCAACCGCAGGCTCTACATGGTCTCCGTCGTCACCACACTCGCGGTACCCGGAACCTTCATCACCGGATTTTTCGGCATGAACACCGGCGGCATGGTGTGGAGCGGCGAGCAGGCTTGGTACGGTACCCTGTTCGCCGGCATGGTCTGCGCCACCGCGATCCTGGGAACGCTGCTCATCCTGCGGCTGAAGCGGCTGCTCTGAGCGGGGTATGGCACCCGCGCCCACCGCGTGGCGCAAGGAGCGCGCCCGGCCGCCTCTGGCGAATCCGCGCAACATGGGCTGGGTCGGCCAACTCGGCTGGGAAGTCCGGGTGTGCAACGCACAAATCGTCTATCAGCTGAATCGCCCGGGCGTTGCGGAGATCGTCGCCAAATCGCCCCAGGCGCAGCGCCTGCGGCGCCCGATGTTCCATATCCTCGGCATCGAGCACCCCAGCGTTCCGCCGCTGCCCTCACCCCGACCTTGGTCTGCTCCGTAACCCGAGCCACAAAGATGGGAGACGGGAAAGGAAGTGGGGGAAAGTTTTTTGCTTCTTTTTTTCAAAAAAGCAGCACTTCCCTTCAACCTGCGGTGCGCGGCGGCGGGCGGGGAGGGGCGGCGTGGGGGTCGAAGCCTTCGTTCATCACGGCGTTCACCCGGCAGTTTTCGCACATGCGGATGACGTCGAGGCGGCGGGCGTCTGGGCCGGCGAACATCCAGTGGGAGCCGGCGAGTTTGGCGATCACCCGTTCGACGCTGGATTTGGTGCCGAAGGGTTTGGCGCAGGTGATGCAGCAGAATGGCTCTTCCTCCTTCAGCGTCACCACTCCGGCCGACCAGGCGGCGAAATCGAGTTTCGGGGCGAGGGTGATGATTTTCTCCGGGCAGGTGGCGCGGCACAGGCCGCATTGCACGCAGGCGCTTTCGGCGAAGCGCAGAGCCGGGCGTTCGGGGTCGTCGCGCAGCGCGCCGGTGGGGCAGGCGCCGACGCAGGCGTGGCACAAGGTGCAGCCGGCGGCATCGATGGTGACGGCGCCGAAGGGGGCTCGTTCCGGCAGCGGCAGGGTGGTGGTTTTCAGGGGGGCGACACGGTGGAGTTCGCGCAGCGCGGCGACCGTGAGGTCCCGCCCCTCGCCCATCGGCACGAAGCGCGAGGGCGTGGCGGTGCCCTCGCCGCGCGGGATCGCCCATAGCGCGTCGGGGTCGTCGGTTTCGAGCACTGAGGGGGTGGTGTAGCCGAGCGGGACGAGGATGGCGGCGGCGAGTTCGATGGTGCGATGCAGGCCGGCGATGTCGTGGGTGGGTTTGGCGCGCTGGAGGAACACCAGTCCACCGGCGCCATAGGCGAAGGCGGCGGCCACCAGATCGAGCCCGCTTTGCCCGGCGGCGTTGACCCGCAGCGGCAGGACATGGGCGGGCAGGCCGCGGCCGAAGCGGGCGGCGGCGTCGATCAGGGCCTGGCCATGATCCTCGTCATGGACCAGCAGCACCGGGGCCGCCCCGCCGGCGTCATGGTGCACCATCATCATGGTGCGCAGCCGCCGCAGCAGCGCTTCGGCAGGGGGGAGTGCGTAGGTGATTGCCCCGGTCGGGCAGGCGGCGGCGCAGGCACCGCAGCCGGCGCAGATCGCCGGGTCGATCGCCACATGGTCACCGGCGGGGGCGATCGCCCCGGTCGGGCAGAGATCGAGGCAGCGTGTGCAGCCGACGCGGCGGTTGCGCTGATGGGCGCAGAGGCCAGCGTTGAAATCGACGTAGCGCGGCTTGTCGAACACGCCGACCAGCCCCGTTGCCTCGCGGATGGCGCGTTCGACGGTTTCGGGCCGTGCCGGGTCGGCCCGCAGGTAGCCGGGGCGCAGGTCGGCGGCGGGGAACAGCGGGGTGCCGGCGGTGAGGTCGAGCAGGATATCGGCGCGCGACACGGCCCCATCACGCGGCGCCCCCCAGGCGAGGCGGGCGCGCGACGAGGGGGCGGGGTGGGCGAACCCGTTCACCGTCAGCACGAAGGCGCCGAGATGGCCGGTGGCGGTGGCGATGGTGCCGTTCAGCACCGGGAAGTCGGCCAGCGCCGGCGGGGTGATGTCGGCGGTGCCGGTGATCAGCACGGTGACGTCGAGCGCCTCGGACAAGCGGTGGCCGACCGCGACGGCGTCATCGTCGCGGCCGTAGATGAGGACGACGCCTTGGCTGGTGAGGCTGACCAGATTGGTCGGCGGCATCGGCTCGGCGGCGGCGGCGAGCAGGGCGGCCATTTTGGCCCCCGCCGCGCGGCCTTCGTCCGACCAGCCGGCGGATTCGCGGATATTGGCGAAAGCCAGCGGGGCGGCGAAGGCGGCCTCGTCGGCGATTTCGCGGAACAGCGGCGCTTCCTGGGTGCAGCCGACGGTGATCGGGCGGCCCTCGGCGAGGGCGGCGCGGAAGGCGGCGATCCGGCTGCGGCAGAGATTGTCGGATTGGCGCAGTTCGCCGCCGCCGTGGCGCAGGGCACGCGCGTCGAGCGGCATGGTGCCCTCGCACGAGCAGGCGAAGATGGTTCTCACCGGGTCCGGCATTACTCGTCCTTTGCGCTTCCACCCACTATATGCCATCGCATGACGAGATTGGGAGTGCCGCCACGAATGCCCCGCCTGGATCTGCCGCCCCCCTATGGGCAGATGGCGCTGCACGCGGGCGGCGATGCCTTCGGGCACGCCTGTGCCGTGGCGCTGGCCGAGGGGGCGGGAACCCTCGCCTGGTCCGACCGGGCCGACCGGGTCGACGTCGCGGTGGTGCTGGAGCCCGCGGAAACGCTGGAGGTCGCGCGCCAGGTGATCTTCTCCGTGCTGAATGCCACCGCCGATGCGCTCGCGGTGATCGCCCCGCCGGAGAAGCCGATCGCGTTCCGCTGGCCCGACGCAATTCTGTTCGACGGCGGGCTGGTCGGCGGCGCCAGGCTGGCCTGGCCGGCGGGCTGCGGCGAGGCGGAGGTGCCGGACTGGCTGGTGGTCGGCATCGGGCTGCGGGTGGCGTTGGGCGATGCTCCTCCGGGCGTGGCCCCGCCGGCCGCGCTGATCGAGGATGGCTTCGAGGATTTCGAGGTGCCGGCGTTCATCGAGAGCTTCGCGCGGCATTTGATGGCGGCGCTGGATGACTGGTCGGCACGCGGCCCCGCCAGCCAGCTCTCCCAATGGCGCCAGCGCTCGGTGGACGCGCCGATGCTGGAGGCGCTGCCCGGCCTGCTCGCCGTGCCGTCCTGGTGCGACAAGGTGAGCGGGGCGATCCGGGCATGAAGCTGTTGCGCACCCTGCAGCTCGACGCCTCGGACGGCTTCGTGTTCGATCGCGCCGCCGCACCCGGCGAATGGGCGGTCTCCGGCGGTTTCGCCTTCGCCGCCAGCGACCCGGCGACGCTGTCGGCCAAGGCGCGGATCGCCTTCCGCTCCGGCTTCCTGGGCGTCGCCAGCCTCGGCTGGTCCACCCTGGCCGAGGTCGTCGCCGCCGAGCCCGCCGAACGGGAAGCCGCCGAGGTGCTGCTCGCTGACCGGCTTCTGGCCCAATTCGGCGCGCCGGACCTCGCGGCCGCACGGCTCGCCGCAGCGGAGGAATTCGCCTTCGCCGCCTCGCTGTGCGACCTGCCGCTCGGCACCGTGATCGCCGTGCATCGCGGCTGGGAGGGCGGCGAGATGACCGAGCGGTTCCGCACGCTGACCCCGCGTGCCGGCCGCGCCGGGCCGGTTTTCGCCCTGGTCGAAAGCGACGAGCCGGCCGAGGCGGTGGATTTGCGCGCGCTTATGGCGCGGCGAACGGAGGGGCGCGCATGAACGAATTCTGGGTCGCCTCCGGCCATCTCCTGCTCGACCGCGATGAAGCGGGGCGGTTGGTGCTGAGCGATGATTTCCTGAAGGCCTTCCTCGCCCGCCCCGAGCTGATGCCGCCCGAGGAGGCCTGTGACGCCGAGCGTGAACTGCATGCGGATCTCCTTGAGGCCCCCAGGCGCAGCGTGCCGCAAGACGCGCTCGCCGCGCTGGCGGACGCCGATGCGCGGGAGAACTGGGTGGTCTTCCTCGCCATTCGTACCGTTCTGATGGGCTCGCCCACGCTCGAGGGCGCCTATCTGCGGCTGGCGCGCGTGGGGCTCGGGCGTGTGCCGCCGCTGGTGTTCAATCAGCTCACCCATGTGATCCTGCGCAATGCCCTGCACGGATGCACGGATGCCATGGCCATTCGCGCCGCCGAGTTGTTCTTCCGGCCGCAACGGGTGAGCACCCATGAGGGCCGCGTGCTGCTGGCCGACGCCGATGCGGTGTCGGTGCATGAACGGGCCCGCGAGGCCTCGCCGCTGCTCGCCATGCTCGGCGGCCCGGCCACCAGCGCGCTCGACGTGCTGACCGAGACCAATGCCCCGCTCTACTGGGGCCGCAGCGACGCCCATGACATGGTGCTCGACCTCGGCGCCGGCCGCGCTGGGCTGGCCACCGCGATGCGGCTTTGGCTGCGGCACATGCTTGGTATCGAAGCCGCGATCGAACCGGTGTCGCGCATCGAGGACCCCGACTGGCGCTGGTTCGTTGGCCTGGACAGCACCGCGACCCGCATCGGCAACGCGCTGTGGCGGGGCGAGGCGGCGGAGGCGGACAACCTGCTGGCGCTGTTCCGTTGCACGCTGGCCGAGGACGTGCCGGTGCTGGAAGCTGCAATGGGCCACCCCGTCTATCTGCTGCTGTCGGCCGGCGAGGAGGGCACGCTGCGGGTGAAGCCGCATAATCTGCTGGTCGGCCTGCCGCTCGCGGTAGCCGGCTGATGGCGACCGCGACGCTGCATGTCGGCATCGTGGTCGAGTGCCGCAAGGCGGTTTCGCCGTGGGCGGATGTGCTGTGGCGCCCGCTCGCGGTACTCCCCGCGGCGCCCGATCTGCCGGACTGGGCAGCACTCGGTGGCGAAGACGGGGCGGCGCGTTTCTATGCCGGCGGCCATGTCGTCGAGCTCCATCGCACCGACACGCCGACCTATCGCGACAACCTCGCATCGGGCACGCCGCGCATGTGGGTCGCTGCCCGGCTGACCGGGGCCGAGCCGCCGCTGGCGATCGCCGCCGTCACCGCCGACCCCGCCGAGGGCGAGGCCTGGACCGAGGCCGGCGACGACATCGTCGAATCGCTGCCGATGCCCGCCGAAATCGCCGCCGCGGTGGCCGCTTTCGTCGCCGAACACCACGTCGAACGTCCGTTCATCAAGCGCCGGCGCAAGGAATGGAGCGAGGATGACGATGACGCCTGAGGACGACGGCATCCTGCGCCGCTGGGCCAGGCGCAAGCAGGTCGTGCGCTCCGGCACGACAGTGGAGGCCGAGCCGCCGCTCGAAACCCCACCCGAAGCCGAAACCATCGACCTCGCCGAAATCGCCGGCTGGCTGAAGCGCAACGTGCCGCCGGCCTGGAAAACCGCAGCGCTGCGGCGGCTGTGGGTCGCCGATCCCGCGATCCGCAATTTCGTGGGGATGGCCGACTATGCGTGGGACTGGAATACCCCCGGTGGCGCCCCCGGCTTCGGCCCGCTGCGCGCGGTGGACGACGTCGCCGCGCTGTTGCAACGCCTCGTCGCCCCGCCCGAACCCGCAGCCCTTCCGGGCCGCGACGACATCGCGCCGGAGGTGACCCCGGCGCCGCCGCGGGTTGCCCTGGCCGCGCCGCAACCGGCGGTCGAGGTTCCCAAAGCACCGCCGGACTCGGCGCCGCCGCGCCGGCGTGGTGGGAAGGCGACGCCCGTGTAGTGTTTGAAGGGAAGTTGTTCTTCTTTGAAAAAGGAACAGCCGAATCACGTTTCAGAGCGAACACCATGGGGTCACGTGTCTTGCGCCGTACTGTGCAGCGGGGAGGCTGTTGAATTGCTCGCGTGGGAAGACTTGGCGAGGAAGTCGGGGTTTGCGCCGCGGCAGACGCGCTACCCAGTAGGGTCACCCCTCACGAATCCCCTCATTTCAATTCAGCCTGATCTAGCCCCGATTCGCGGCTGTCCCGTAGAGGCTGCGTTTCATCGCGGGGCGGGTTGGAACAATGGTCAAGGCGGCGCG
>JAPLOH010000092.1 GCA_026400845.1 Alphaproteobacteria bacterium | reverse complement strand
GGGTCCGGGGCAAAGCCCCGGCCTTCCTTTCCCCCGCGAACCCCTCAGCGCACGACGGTGAGGTGTTCGGCGCGCAGTTGGGCGGTGAGTTCGGCGAGTGACTTCTCGACGATATCGAGCATTTCGCGGATTTCGGCTTCGGTGATGATGAGGGGCGGCGAGAAGGCCAGCGCGTCGCCGGGGGTGGCGCGGGTGATGACGCCGTTGGTTTCGCAGATTTTGGCGAGGCGGGCGCCGATTTTGAGTTTGGGGTCGAAATTGGCGTGGGTGGCTTTGTTTTCCACCAGTTCGACGGCGGCGATGAGGCCGACACCGCGGACTTCGCCGACCAGGGGGTGTTCGGAGAAGCGGCGGCGCAGTTCGGATTGCATGATGGCGCCGACGTGGCGGACGTTATCGCCGATGCGCGTTTCGTCGTAGATCTTGAGGGTTTCGACCGCGACGGCGGCCGGCACCGGGTGGCCGGAGTAGGTGTAGCCGTGGCCGAAGGTGCCGATGGCGTGGCTTTCGTCCGCCAGCGCCTGGAAAATACGCTCATTGACCATCACGGCGGAGATCGGCAGGTAGGACGACGAGATCGCCTTGGCGCAGGTGAGGATGTCGGGCTGGATGTTGAGGGTGCCGCAGCCCCAGTAGTTGCCGGTGCGCCAGAAGCCGCAGATCACTTCGTCGGCGACCAGGAAGATGTCGTATTTCTTCAGGACGGCCTGGATTTTCTCGAAGTATCCGGCGGGCGGAATGAGCACGCCGCCGGCGCCCATGATGGGCTCGGCCCACATGGCGGCGATGGTGTCGGGGTCTTCGGCGAGGATGAGTTTCTCAAGCTCGTCGGCACAGCGGGTGGCGAACTGTTCCTCGGTCTCGCCGGGCAGGCCGCCATGGTAGAAATGCGGCGTCATCGTATGGAGGAAGCCGGGCAGCGGCACGTCGAAGCTGCGGTGGTTGGTGGCGAGGCCGGTGAGCGAGGCCGAGGCGATGGTGATGCCGTGGTAGCCCTTGATGCGGCCGATGATTTTCTTCTTCTGCGGCCGGCCGACGGCGTTGTTGAAATACCACACCATCTTGATGGCGGTGTCGTTGGCCTCGGAGCCCGAGTTGGCGAAGAACACCTTGCTCATCGGCACCGGGGCGCGGGCAAGCAGCATCTCGGCGAGGTCGATCATCGGGCCGTGCGACTTCGAGGTGAAGCCGTGATAGTACGGCAGTTGCCGCATCTGGTTGGTGGCGGCCTGCACCAGGCGCTCGTTGGAGAAGCCGAGCGAGGCGCACCACAGGCCGGCGACGGCCTCGATATAGGGCTTGCCCGTGTCATCCCACACGCGGACGCCTTCGCCGCGCACGATGACGACGGGGCCGGTTTCCTGGTGGGTCTTGAGGTCGGTATTGGGATGCAGGACGCTGGCGATATCACGGGCGGCGAGCGAATTGGCGAGCGGCGGGGGGTTCATGGCGTGTCACTCCAGTGTCATATGGGGTGAGCCTAGCGCCGGCCGGGGCGCGGGGGAACCCCCGGCAGCCCCAAGGAAATATTTTCGGCATTGGGGTAATTTATCCTTGACATGGACGCGCCGATCCGGCAATGTGCCGATGTCGACGGGCGAACTGCGCCCATCGTCATCCCGCCCTCGCCGCGCCTGCCCCTCCCGCGCAACCCGCGGGTGGATGCATGTGCGGCCTGGGCATCACCTGATGCAACAAGGAGCATTCCCATGAAGACCATCACCAAGACCGCCGCCCTTCCCGCCGTGCTCGCCGATGCCGGCCGCGTCCATTTCGGCGCCGGCGTTGGCATCATGCCGCGCCGCGGCTGAGACCGATCCCGCCGGGCCATGCAGCCGCATGGTCCGGCACCTCTCGTGCGAACGTCTCAAGGAGCGCCGCGTGGCCCAATCCATCCTCGCCTTCCATCGCCTCTACCCCCAGGCCCGCATGCCCGAGCGCGCCGACCGCGCCGCCGGCGGCACCATGCCGACGCGCGCCTTCCGCTGGTGCGAGGCGATGACCCAGGCCAGTTCCTTCGGCTGGTATGTTTTCTCGCCGATGGATTTCAGCCTCATGTGGGACGGCGAGGACGTCTACTGGACCTGCGACCTGCTCGACGACTGGGTGCGGCTCGAAGCCGCCCAGCTCCCCGGGATGGCCGCCCGCTTCGATGACGCCGCGCCCGAGACCGCCCGCGGCTTCTCGCCCCCCTTCCTCACCGCGCTGCCCGAGCCCGGCCACGTCCAGGTCTGGACCGGCCTGATCGCCCGCACCGCGGCGGACTGGAGCCTGCATGTGCGCGGCCCGGCCAATTTCCCGGTGCCCGGCGGCTTCAGCCTCTACGAAGGCATCGTGGAAACCGACCGCTGGTGCGGCCCCCTGTTCGCCAACCTCCGCCTGACCCGCACCGACACGCCCATCCACTTCACCCCCGACACGCCACTGCTCCAGGTGCAGCCCTTGCCGCGCCTCGCTTTGGCCGAGGCCACCCAAAACGCCGTGCGCCTGCACGGCATCGAGGCGCTGGATTGGGACGCCTACCACGGCACGATCGTCGCCCCGGCACTGCACGCCGATCGGCGGCCGGGGGCGTATGCGGCGGAGGCGCGGAAGCGGGCGCGGTGTCCGGTGATGGGGTGACGGAGCAGCTTCTCTCGCTTTGGAGAGTGAAGGCGCTTTCTTCCTACCGCTTCACATTATCCCCAAACGCCGGAATCCCAGTCTGCTCGTAGCACACCCGGGCCAGCGTCTTCACCCCCGCCTCGATGGTGGCCTTGTCGGGCATCGCGAAGCACAGGCGCAGATAGGGTTTGGCCTCGCCACCATTGCACGCCCAGTCCGGCCCGGCGTTGAACACCATGCCGGCGTCGGCGGCGGGTTTGATCAGGGTGGTGACGTCGACCGCGTCCGGCAGTTTCAGCCACAGGAAAATACCCCCCTGCGGACGGAAAATCTGCGCGGAGGTGCCGAATTCGCGCTCCACCGCCTCCACCATGCAGTCGAGCTTGTCTTCCAGCACCTTGGCCAGCGAGGCGATATGGTCGTCGAAATGCTTGGCGAAGTATTCGGCGATCACCATCTGGTCGAGCGCGCCGGTGCCGCCGTCGGTTTTGCCGGCGATCAGGCGGGACAGCACGGACCAGTCGGCCACCGCGTAGCCCACGCGCAAGGCCGGCGCGAGGGATTTGGAGAAGGAGCCGATGTGGATCACCTGCTCCGGCGCAATCCCGTAGAACGCCGGCGGCGCGTCGCCGGCCCATAGCAGGTCGGCGTAGCATTCGTCCTCGAAGATCGGCATCCCGTACTCCTTCGCCAGCGCCAGGATGGCGTGGCGGCGGTCGAGCGGCAGGATGGAGCCGGTGGGGTTCTGGATGGTCGGGATGGTGTAGAGGAACTTGGGCACCACCCCCTGCGCCTTCAGGTTGGCCAGCGTCTCGGCCAGCGCGTCAACCCGGATGCCGTCATCGTCGAGTCGCACCGGCAGCACCTTGGCGCCGAGCTTGCGGAAGCGGTTGATGGCGCCCTGGTAGCAGAACTCCTCGATCAGCACGGTATCGCCGGGGTTCACCAGCAGCGCGCTCACCAGGTCGATCCCCTGGCCCGAGCCGGTGGTGATCAGCACGTCATCGGCGGTCGCGCTGATGCCGCGATGGCGGGTGAGCTTGTCGGCGACAAAGGCGCGCAGCGGCGGATAGCCCTGCGGGCCCTGGCCCATGTTGTAGATCGCCAGCAGATGCCCGTCACGGCGGATCACCGCATCGGCGGCTTCGGCGAGCTTGGCAGTGGGGATCTGCGTCGGGTCGTTGTTGCCGCCGATGAAGTAGAACGGCGGAAACCCGGCAAACCGCGGCCCGGCCGCCGGCAGATTGGTGGTGAAAAGATTGCTGTAACCGAACGCGATGTCATTCATGGCGCGGAGCCTCCCGAGATTGCCGCCACACTAGGCGGTGGCGGCTGCGGTCGGCAAGGCCGGGCGGAAATTCCCGCCAAACCGCGTGATCGTTGCGGATTAACGAATTTCTATCTTGGCCCAAGCGCGGATTCAACCATAGCGTGCACGCATACCTCGGCGGCATCGAAACAGGACACATGTCATGGCCACGATGATCGAACACGCCTTGCGCGACACCAACCCGGACGTCTACCCAATTCCCGCCACCCCGCACACCAGCCCACTGCGCGGCCTCGCCATCGGCATCACCCTCGGCCTCGCCGCCTGGATCGCCGCGGGATGGGCGGTGTGGTTGCTGGCTGTCTGAGAGGGAGGAAGGCCAGGGGCGCTGCCCCTGGACCCCGCTGGGTGCTGCGCCCCCAGACCCGCATCCGCTTAGGCGGGTGCGAATAAAGAGAGGGGGCCTACTCCGTGGTTTTAACCACAGAGTTGGCCCCCTCGCCTTCCTGCCCGTCCCTTAGTGCGCGGCGTGCGCCAGGATCGCCAGCAGCAGCAGCGCCACGATGTTGGCGATCTTGATCATCGGGTTCACCGCGGGGCCCGCGGTGTCCTTGTAGGGGTCACCCACAGTGTCGCCGGTCACGGCCGCCTTGTGCGCGTCCGAGCCCTTGCCGCCGTGGTTGCCTTCCTCGATGTACTTCTTCGCGTTATCCCACGCGCCGCCGCCCGAGGTCATCGAGATGGCGACGAACAGGCCGGTGACGATGGTGCCGAGCAGCATGGCGCCGAGTGCGGAGAACGCAGCACCCTGGCCGCCAACCCACGAGATCACGAAGTAGAGCACCACGGGGGCGCCCACCGGGAGCAGCGAGGGGAGGAGCATCTCCTTGATCGCGGCCTTGGTCAGCATGTCGACGGCCCGCCCGTATTCCGGCTTGGCGGTGCCTTCCATGATGCCCGGGATTTCCTTGAACTGGCGGCGCACTTCAACCACCACGGAGCCGGCCGCGCGGCCCACCGCCGTCATGCCCATCGCACCGAACAGGTACGGGAGCAGACCGCCGATGAACAGGCCGATCACCACGTAGGGGTTCTGCAGGGTGAAGTCGACGACCACCTTGGGGAAGTAGAACTTCAGATCCTCGGTGTAGGCGGCGAACAGCACCAGCGAGGCGAGGCCCGCGGAGCCGATGGCGTAGCCCTTGGTCACCGCCTTGGTGGTGTTGCCGACCGCGTCGAGCGCGTCGGTCACCTTGCGGACTTCGGGGTCGAGGCCCGACATCTCGGCAATGCCGCCGGCATTGTCGGTGACGGGGCCGTAGGCGTCGAGGGCGACGATCATGCCGGCGAGCGAGAGCATGGTGGTGGCCGCGATCGCGATGCCGTAGAGGCCGGCGACCAGGAAGGACATCACGATGCCGATCGAGATCACCAGCACCGGCAAAGCGGTGGCTTCCATCGAGATCGCGAGACCCTGGATCACGTTGGTGCCATGGCCGGTGGTGGAGGACTGCGCGATGGAACGCACCGGGCGATACTCGGTCGAGGTGTAGTACTCGGTGATCCACACCAGCAGGCCGGTGACGCCGAGGCCCACCAGGGCGCACTGGAACAGGCCCATGCCGGTGACGGCGGCGGCGCCCATCTTGATCGGCGTGGAGAAGCCGATCGACATGTTGATGACGATGGCGATCGCCACGATCGACAGCGCGCCGGTCACCGCGAGGCCCTTGTAGAGCGCGCCCATGATGTTGTTGGACGAACCGAGCTTCACGAAGTAGGAGCCGACCACCGAGGTCAGCACGCCCACCGCGGCGATGGAGAGCGGCAGCAGCATCATGCTGTCCGCATCCGCGCCGGCGGCGAAGAAGATGTTGCCGAGCAGCATGGTGGCGACGATGGTCACCGCATAGGTCTCGAACAAATCGGCGGCCATGCCGGCGCAGTCACCCACGTTGTCGCCCACGTTGTCGGCGATCACGGCGGGGTTGCGGGGGTCGTCCTCGGGGATGTTGGCCTCGACCTTGCCCACCAGGTCGGCGCCGACGTCGGCACCCTTGGTGAAGATGCCGCCGCCGAGACGGGCGAAGATGGAGATCAGCGAGGCGCCGAAGGACAGCGCCACCATGGCTTCCATCACCGGGCGCATGTCCGCCTTGGGCGCCAGGCCGCTGCGCAGCATGAAGTAGTACGCGGCAACGCCGAGCAGGCCGAGGCCGACCACCAGCATGCCGGTGATGGCGCCGGCCTTGAAGGCGACATCAAGCCCCGCGGCGAGGCCCTTGGAGGAGGCCTGCGCGGTGCGCACGTTGGCGCGCACCGAGACGTTCATGCCGACATAGCCGGCAGCGCCCGAGAGCACCGCGCCGATGGCGAAACCGATCGCCACGTTCTTGCCGAGGAACCAGCCGAGCAGGACGAGAATGACCACCCCGACCATGCCGATCGTGGCGTATTGCCGGTTCAGGTAAGCGCGGGCGCCTTCCTGGATGGCGGCCGAAATCTCCTGCATGCGCGCGGAACCGGCGTCGGACGCCAGCACCTGGCGTGTGGTTATCAGGCCGTAGATCACCGCGACAATGCCGCAGGCGATAATGGCCAATTGGGCCGAACTCATAGCAACGCCTCCTCAAGGGACTTTTGCAAACGTCAAAAGATACGCGATACCCGCAGCCCGATGTGAACCGCAGGTAATCTGGCGCGCGTATGGCAGAGTTGGCCTTGACAGGCAACGGGGAGCGGCCAAACGCGGCGCGAAATCCGCCGCCCGGCGTGGCGCCGCGCGCTGCGCGCTCTGCTGTACGTTCTATGGCGTGCGATGACGCAGTAATAGCGCAGCCTTATTTCCAATTAACCATCGGATATATTTCAATTATCTCCCCCCAGGGCGAAACTTCGTTGCAGCGGCACTACGCCAGCGAAGGAAGATCGGGATGTCCTATGCGGTCCAACACGAAGTCTGGCAGATCGACCCCGTCACGCAACGCGTGACGGCCGACGAAGCACTCGGCAACCCGGTGTTGATCGTGATCGAAACCGGATTCACCCTCTCCGCAACCATCATGGAAGTCTGTGACTTCCTGCAAATCACCGTCCACAGCACACAAGACCCGCGCGACATCCCCGCCCTGCTCGCCGAAGCCAGCCCCCTCGCGGTGATCCACGAAGCCGCCGACGTGAACTTCACCGTCTACGACATGCTGATGGTCGTCGCCTCCCATGACACGGGACTGCCCGTCATGGTCGTGCTCCCCGAATCCCCGCAAAACCGCAGCGCCCTCGAAGCCGCACGACAGCTGTGGCAAATCGACGAACTCACCCACGCCACCACTCGCCCAGGCATCCGAACCCTCATCGACTTCCTCTTCAACGCCGGCCGCCGCCTCGGCCGCGGCCGCTTCATGCCGGTCTGATGCGAACGCGCGGTAACCGGGACTCATCAGGCAAGAAGGCCAGGGGCGCTGCCCCTGGACCCCGCTGGGAGCTGCGCCCCCAGACCCGCATCCGTTTAAGAGGGTTTGGAATGAGGGAGGGGGGCTACTCCGTGGTTGCCACCATCGAG